>DATBOZ010000069.1:0-17981 GCA_036561585.1 Candidatus Eremiobacteraceae bacterium
GGCGACGATCTTCATCGTCGCCGCGATCGCGATGTTCGTCATTCCCCTTCCTGCGCTCGCCGCGCTCGGCATGACTGCATTGCGACGGCCGCTCGTGCGGTCCGAGCGCGCCCTCGCCGTGTGGTGCGCGTTGAACGCGGCCTCAAATGTCGTCGTGCGTGCGTTGCGGGATCGTGCTATCGGAGCAAAGACGTGGTCGGCGGTCGCGGCGCCGGTCGCCGGCGCGTTCATCGCGTCGGTTATGGCCGCATCGATGTGGCGATCACTCAGCGGCCTCGGTCAAGTGTGGAAAGGCCGCACGATTCGCTAGGGTTCGAATGCCCCGCGGCGGTAGAGCACCCAGAGGGTTGCAGCCCCGAGTGCGAGCGCGATGAGCGCGCTCGCACCGGCTTCCGGGCCAAATGTGCCGCCGGTGAACCACTCGGGTCCCTTTACGGTTTGCGACAAGATGTGTGCGCTTCCGATCGTCAGGCCGCTGACGGGGAAACCGAAGACGGGTCCCTCGAACAGATTCCATGCGAAATGACAGCCGACGGCGAACCACAGCGATCCGGTCAGGACGACGCTGAAGCAGAAGAGCGCACCTGCGACGGCGACTCCGAGCATCGTCATGACAAAGTCCGCGTGCGCACTCGGATTGTAAAGGTGGAGTGCGGCGAACAAGAGCGAGGTCACGATGAGTGAAGGCCACGTCCCCCACGCTTCGCGCAAATTCTGGAAGAGGTAACCCCGGACCGGCATCTCTTCGGACACCGCGCCGAGCAGCAGCACCGGGATCACGTAGCCGAACGATCCGAGTTCCGAGCTCGACCAATGCGCCGACGTCGTATGCGCATAACCCGACAGGGTCTCGAGCGCATACACGACCGACTGCATGCCGGACCCAACGAGAATTCCTAATCCGAAAAGGCGTAGCCAGCGAACACGAAACGTGAAGCCGAGCGTCTCGAGCGGCCGACGGTCGAGGAATCGGCGGAAGGCGAGCGCAACGCCCACGCCCGCCGTACACTCGCATGCGACACCCACCAATGCGCTCCCGCCCTGATCGAAGCGGAAGATGCGATCGGCGGGTCCCAAAATCGACGACGCGATGTCCAACAACGTCGCTGCCACCGCTGTCCAGCAGACGATGTAGAGCACGCACCGCAGCACCGGCGACACCCTCACAGGCCTCCGTTTCTCGCGCCGCGCGCCCTTCCTTCACTCGCTGCATGAGTGCGCGCTCGCGCTCTTGAAACTATGCCGCGAATGAAATCGTCCGTAAGCAAGACCGATCTCAATCTTTGGATGGCGTTTGTCGATGAATCAAAGACGCATCGGCTTTATAGCGCGTTTGCGCAACAAGCCATGCGGGAAGGGCATCCGGAAGTTGCTGAAGCGTTCATGGAGGCCGCCGGTGCCGAGATCATCCACGCGATGGTGCATCTGCAGGCGCTCGGCGCAGTGAAGACCAGCGCCGAAAACCTGCGTCAAGTCGTCGAAGATGAAGCCGTCGAAAGCCGGGTCACGTATCCGCGTTACATCAGTGAAGCGGAAGAAGACGGCCGCCAGGACGCGGTGGACGCTTTCCGGCTGGCGCTCAATCGCGAAGAACATCACACGGTGATGTTCAAGGCCGCGCTCGATCGGCTCAACGCGAAGGTCGACGGCGCGATGACGCAGCCGGCGCCGCACGATGGCCAACCGTCGCTGGTTCGCACCGCGCGCGGCGTCGACAAGATGGCGGGTCCTGCGGAGGTGACCGAAGAGCGCGCACGCATCGCGACGCGGTCGCGCATCCGTGAATTGGTGTTCGGCGCGCAAGATGGGATCTTGACGACCGTCGGCGTCGTCTCTTCGATCTTCGGCGCCGCGCAAAACAATGCGGTCATCCTGCTCGCCGGCCTCGCATCAGCATTCGCGGGGATGGTGGCGATGACCGCCGGTTCGTATCTCTCCTCGAAGGCCGAGGACGACGTCGCGGCATCGGAGATCCAACGCGAGATGATCGAGATCAGAGATAGGCCGGCCGAGGAGCTGGCCGAACTCGTCGAGATCTACAAGAAACAAGGAATGGATCCGAAGCTCGCACGCGACGCCGCGCTCGAAGTAGCGCGCGATCCCCGCAAGATGTTGGCGGTCATGGCGCACGAGGAGCTCGGCCTCGACTTGGATGCGCCGAACAACGCGCTCAAGGACGCGATGGTGATGGCGCCGTCATTCCTCGTCGGCGCGGCGATACCGATCGTGCCGTACACGTTTCTGCACGGGCCTACAGCGTTGAGCGCATCTGTGCTGTCGGCCGCGGCCGCGCTGTTCGGCATCGGCGTCGTCAAGGCGCGGGCCGCAGCCACCGACCCGTGGCGCTCGGGCATTGAAGCGTTCGTGATCGGCGCGAGCGCGGCATTTCTCGGCTACATCATCGGCACGCTCATCCCACACGCATTGGGCCTGACGGTACCGGGCGGCTAGCGGCGGCGCCATGAGCTCCTTTGATCCCGAACGCACCGCCGCGCGCATCGTCGACCACTACGCGCGACGATTCGGTGCATCCGACGATTCCGCGCATCGATTCTTTCCCGGCTCCGGCTGCTCGGCGAATGTATTTCGATATCCGCCGAGCGAGAAGCGCGAAGTGTTCAGCTACGGCGCGGTACACGCGCACAGCAGCATGGCGCTCGCGCAGGACCATGGCGTCGCGCATGCCGAGCAATATTTCGCCGTCGCACGGCAAGCGCAGGATGTGCTCTGCGATCTCACCGCGGTCTGCGCGACGCACGCGTGCGGCAAAGGCGAACGGGTGGACGAGTGGGGTGTCGTCTCGCTCGCCCAAGAGATACCGGGCACACGAGGCATGTCCGCGCTACTGGCCGCCCCCGCGATCTTCGAGGGCGACGCGTTTGAATATCTCACGATCGACGCGCTGCACGTGCGCTTCCTTTGGGTGGTTCCGATCTTTGCGAGCGAGGCGGAGTTTCGAAGTCGCTCGGGAGCCGAGGCGTTGCAACGCGTCTTCTTCGCCAAGGGAGTGGACCTCGCCGACTTCTCGCGCCACCCGCTCGTCTAACGGCTACGGGCGTTCGTCCACCCACGACGCACCATCGGGTCCGTGTTCTTTTTTCCAGATCGGTGTGATCTGTTTGAGCCGGTCGATAGCATATCGGCACGCGTCGAACGCGGCCGGCCGATGTTCCGCTGCGACCGCGATCACGACGCTCGTGTCGCCGACGCGCAGCGTTCCGGTGCGATGGTGGATGGCGATCGCGGCGACTTCAAATCGTTCGTGGACTTCGCCGGCGATCTGATGGAAGACACCTTCGACCATCTCCGGATACGCCTCGTACTCGAGCAGGTCCACATCGTGACCGCGCGAGCGCGCGCGCACGCGCCCGACAAACGTGACCAACGCGCCGGCACCGGGCGATGCGACGAGCGCGGCGACCGCCGCTTCATCGATCGGTTTCTCGCTCAGGAGAAAGCGCTCGGTCATCCGCCCGCGACCGGCGGGAGCACGGCGAGTTCGTCGCCATCGGCGAGTACGGTATCGGGGCCGGCGAACGCGCGATTGATCGCAAATGCGACGCCGGAATTGGTCGACGGCAAAGCAGGATGTGTGCGGCGGCATGCGGCCAATGCATCGACGGCGCGCGCGCCGGCCGGCAGATCGACGACGATCTCGCGGACTCCGGCGGCTTCGCGGTGGGATGCGAAGAGTCGGACGGTGACGTGCATTGCGGACACTCGCGGCGAGTACCACAACGGCCTGCGACAGTCCCCCGCGCTGCCGCGCATCGCCGAGGACTTACGCGGCGCGCGGCTAATCCCCAAGCCGACGTCAACGAGATGGAGTAAGGCGAGCAGCGCTCGCCTCGAAGAGAGGGTGATCGTAGCTCACCCAGCTACCTAATCATCGAAGGAGAGAGAAGCAATGCCGTTTGAAGTTCCGCCGCTGCCTTATGCGTACGACGCGCTCGAGCCGCACATCGACAAAGAGACGATGACGATCCATCATGACAAGCATCATGCGGCCTACGTCACGAATCTGAATGCGGCCATCGAAAAACATCCGGAGCTCGCGGGCAAATCGGCCGAGGATCTGATCAAAGATCTGAACGCCGTCCCCGAAGACATCCGCACTGCCGTTCGGAACAACGGCGGCGGTCACGTGAACCACTCGATGTTCTGGTCGATCATGAAGCCCGGCGGCAGCACGCCCAGCGGTGCGCTCGCCGACGCGATCAACAAGACGTTCGGCGATCTTGAAAAATTCAAACAGCAATTCAATGACGCTGGCGTGAAACAGTTCGGGAGCGGTTGGGTATGGCTCGTGCGCTCGTCCGACGGGGGATTGAAGATCTTGAGCACGCCCAATCAAGACAACCCGATGTCGCAAGGTTTGCATCCGGTCATCGGTAACGACGTTTGGGAGCACGCCTACTATCTGAAGCACCAGAACCGGCGGGCCGACTATCTCGCGACGTGGTGGAAGGTCGTCGATTGGAGCGCAGCGTCGGCTCGCTTCAAGCCGTAGCGCCGGGCGAAGAGGATGACGCTTCTAGCCGGCAAGACCGTCCTCGTCTCCGGTGTGGCGAACCGCTGGAGCATCGCGTACGCCGTCGCAAGAGCGCTCAACGCGCACGGCGCGAAGCTCGTCTTGACCTATGAAGGCGAGCGTACGAAGGGCGAAGTCGAAAAACTCGGGGCCGAGCTCGGACAGGCGTCGGTGGCGCAATGCGACGTCGGCAAGGACGAGAGCATCTCGTCGTTGCGGTCGTTTCTAGAATCGCGCGGCGCCAATCTCGACGGATTGGTCCACAGTATCGCGTTTGCGCGCAAAGAGGAGCTTGCCGGAAAGTTTTTCGCAACGTCGCGCGACGGGTTCGCGCTCGCCCTCGACGTGAGCGCGTATTCGCTGGTAGCGCTCATGCGCGAACTCCATCCACTCTTCGCGCCGCGCGCGTCGGTGATGGCGATGACGTATCTCGGTTCGGTTCGCGCCGTTCAGAACTATAACGTCATGGGCGTCGCGAAAGCCGCGCTCGAATCGTGCATCCGTTATCTCGCGCTCGACTTGGGCGAAATGGGCGGTGTGCGCGTGAATGCGATATCGGCCGGGCCGATCAAGACCGCTTCGGCCCGGGCCGTCGGTGGCTTCACGAGCATCCTCGGCGAAGTGGCCGCGCGATCGCCGCTCAAACGAAATGTGACGCAAGACGATGTGGCCAATGCGGCAGTATTCCTTGCAAGCGACTTATCGACCGCAATAACCGGGCACGTCCTCTACGTCGACGCGGGCTACAGCGTGATGGGCATTTGACGATCGTGAACGGCAATGCGACAGAGGTCAGCGATGGGCCGATGCCCAACTTACGGGTCCGCTAAAGCAACGAAGGGGGGAGGGACAGGTCATGGGCCTTACATGGCAGGATGTCGACGACATCGGCTTCGAGCTTTCGCAGGCGCATCCGGATGAGGACCCAGGGCAGGTCGCACTCCCGGAATTGTTGCGTATGGTGACGGAGCTCGACGACTTCGAAGACGATCCGGAACGGGTCGATGAGCGCCTGCTCGAGCGCATTGCCCAAGCCTGGGAAGACGCGTTCGCGCGCAACGCATAAGCCCTCGAGGCGAGCGCGCCGCAAGTCATGCAATCCACCCTCGGCCTCTTCCCACTCAGCACGGTGCTCGTGCCCGGCGCGATTTTGCGCCTGCACATCTTCGAAGATCGATACAAACGGTTGATCAGCGAGTGCATCGCGGAAAGACGCGCATTCGGCGTCGTTCTGGATCGGGATGGCCGGGAGACCGGTGAGGATCTCGATCCGTTCGACATCGGCACGGCGGCCGAAATCCAGGAAGTATCGATGCTCTCGCAAGGGCGGCTTTTCATCGTCACGCGCGGCTCGCGTCGGTTTCGCGTGAACCATATCATCGGGAAGGTGCCGTATTGGTCGGCTCAGGTCGAGTATTTGGACGAACCGGTCGGGCTGGCCGAGACCGCGGAGCGCCTTCGGATCAGCGCGGTGGACTACTTCAAAGACTACTTGTGCGCGCTCTTCGCGCTCGAGCACGGCGATATCGACCGGCTCGCTCTACCCACTGACGCGGCCGCTTCGTCATATCTCATCGCCGATGCCATGCGGATCGGGTCCGCGATGAAGCAACGGCTTCTTGAGGCGGTCTCCGCATCCGACAGGCTGCGCGACGAAGTCGTCCTACTGGATCGCGAAACACGACGCTTGCGCGCGGCTCGCGTCCGGCGGGAACAGGACCCGATGTCTTCGCTGCCGGCGCCTTTCGACGTCCGCTTCTCGGGGAACTGAGCGTCAATTGCGTTGCGGCTCTGTCGATCGTCTCCAAGCCGCCATTGCGGCGAGAGCAAGACGAGTCATCGCGCCTGAGCCGGCTGGCGCCTTTGCGCTGGATGGAGTTGGCCCAGCACGTCGTGCAGCCGTGCTCGTTTTGATCGTCGGCGGCGAAGACCAGCTGCGGCTCGTGCTCTTCGAACGCAGTCTCGAAGTGGCCGATCACAAAGGGGAGATCTGTTTTCCGGGCGGCTCGATCGAGACGGGTGACGGCGACGCAAGCTCGGCGGCACTTCGCGAAGCATGGGAAGAACTCGGTATACCTCCCCGTGACGTCTCGGTGCTCGGATGCCTCGATGATGTGCATACGGTGAAATCCAACTATGTGATCACACCGGTCGTCGGACATATCGAGTCCATGCCGGTGCTTATCCCGGATCCGGTTGAAGTGGCGCGGCCGCTGGTGCTGACATTGAACAGCTTGAACGCGCCGGATGCATGGCAGATGGAACGCATCGACGTCGGCGGAGCCGTGCGCGACTTCGAAGCGCATCGAGTCGGTGACGCTCGTATTTGGGGGGCGACGGCGCGCATATTGCGTTCGTTTCTCGACGTCTGGCGACATGTGTCAATTCCGACACCCGTTCAAGGCGTCGCAGAGCGCATAGAGAAGTGCGATTGACCACTTCACCGCCGGAAAGGGCCCGCCGCACCGATGCGATATCTCATTCTCATCGACTATACGGACATGGACGCTCGCGCCCGCACGATCGACGCTCATCGCGTCTATCTCGCGGATGCGCGCGCGCACGGCGTCGTGACCGAATCCGGACCATTTGCCGACGGCAAAGGCGGGATGTACATTCTGAAAGTGGCGGACGAGCGTGCCGCTCGTGCATTCGTCGACGCCGACCCTTATTATCGAGACGGAAAACTCGCGTTCACGATCCGCGGTTTCACGTCCGCCTTCGACAAATAACAATGTAGCGCCGACCTTTACGGCCGGCAGCGATTTGCCAATGTAGTGCCGACCTTTATGGTCGGCCGGCCCCGTTGTAGTAGGGCGAGCATCGCTCGCCCGGCGTAAAAAATAGGGCGAGCGTTGCTCACCCTATTACAAAAGTTGTAGGACTACGCCGAGTAGCCCTTTAGCATTTCGTGGATCCGGCTCGTGATCGCGAGCGCGCCATCGTGCTTGCGCTGCCACATGTTACGGCCGAAGATCAGACCGGTGACGCCGGCATCCATCCCGAGCCGCGCCTTATGGATCAGGTCGTCATCGGATACTTTGCTGCCGCCCGAGATGAGGACGAGCGTCCGGCCTGCCGACTTGACGACCTTGCGCAACGCCTCTTCTTCGGTGAACGTCATGGTGTTGTACGGCTTCGGTTGTTTGTCGTTGGCTTCGATCTTCGGCACGTTGAGCTTGACGATATCCGCACCCATCTCGCACGCGACGCGCGCGGCGTAGTCAACCGCGTAAAGCGAGTCTTGGCCGCCTTTGGCCTTGATGGCTGCGCCGCGCGGATAGGCCCAGACGATCAACGGCATGCCATAGCGGTCGCATTCGTTGCGCACGTCGGTCAATTGCGCGATATCCTCACCCTGCGACGGCGAACCGACGTACAAGGTGTAGCCGACGGCATCGGCGCCGAGCCTGACGGCATCTTCGACGGTCGCGGTGAGCGGCGAGAACGGATCGTCGTCGCTCGGGATGTTCGTCTTGCCGTTGATCTTCAGGACCAGCGGCACTTTGCCGGCAAATTTCTCGAAGTATTTCGCAGCCAGACCGAAATGCAGCGCGATCCCGGAATAATTTCCGTCGAGCGCGAGGTTGAATTCGAATTCCGGATCGATGCTGTCGGGGTTGTCGAAGAAATCGACCGGTCCGTGTTCGAGGCCTTGATCGATCGGCAGGAACAACAGCGTGCCGTTTCCCGGTCCGTACTCATACAGCATGCGGTGCAGGCGCGCGCGCTTACCGGGCGAGAGTCCGAGATCGTCGAGCGTCGGGCGGGAAACCTTGGTCAGCATGTCCGTCCTCCGGCTGCAAGAGTATGGCGAGCGGTTTTCGGCATCACGAATCCACGCACCTAGCCTCGGCCCGATGGCGAGGCCGCGTCGCCTAAGAAGCTCGGCTGCCCTTTCGTCGCCCGAAGAACGCATCCAATCCGAACACGGCACCGGTGGGCAATGCGAGGTTGAGCCCCGAGGCGATCGCAGTCAACATGTCGAGGCCCGCATAGCCGTCAAGGTGCGCATACGCGCCCTTCATCGAGAAATAGAGCATTGGTAAGAAGAATCCAAACAATCCGCCGACGCGCGTCAACAGTCCAAGAATGAGCGATACCCCGACCAAGGTTTCACCCCATTGCTGCAGATGCGCGAACACACCGATATTCGGTAGCACGACGCTGGTCACGAAATCGTGTAATGGTCCCTCTGTGTTGCCGATCATGCCGGTGACGATCTGATAGCACGTGCCGCTCGGCAACGCCCACTGGGCATCGGTGAGCTTACCATAGCCGTGGATGAACCACGTCGCCCCGACGAGGATTCGGAAGACGGCGAGCCACGCGCCGTACTGCTTTGCGCTAGCCATGTCCGGGCATACGGCTGCTGCGGCGGCGACACCTGTCACGACGCGGGAAGAAACGTCCGCTCGGCGTCCAATGAGGTCGTCATGGAGATTTTCGACATCACGGTGATCGGGGGCGGTCCGAGCGGATTGTTCGCGTTGTTCTACGCCGGCATGCGCGGTGCCAAAGCAAAAGTCATCGATGTGCTTCCCGAACTCGGTGGTCAGCTCTATGCGCTCTACCCAGAGAAATACATCTACGACATGCCCGGCTTTCCCGCGATCATCGCGCAAGATCTCGTCAAGGGCTGCGTCGAGCAGGCATTTCAGTGGCCGCACGCCATGTGCCTCGAAGAACGCGTGACCGACATCGCGCGCGACGAGGATGGCGCTTTCACGATCGTCACCGACAAGGATCAGCATCGCACGCGTGCGATCGTGCTCACGACCGGCATCGGCGCCTTTTCACCACGCAAGCTTGCGGCGGCGAGCGCCGTACAGTTCGAAGGCAGCGGACTCTACTATTACGCGCGGTCGTTCGACGAATTCGCAGGCCTTCGCGTCGCCGTGATCGGCGGCGGCGACTCGGCCGTCGACTACGCGCTCGCACTCGAGCCGCGTGCAACAAGCGTTGCGGTCGTGCATCGGTCCGCATTTCGTGCGCACGCATCGACCGTCGACCGGCTCCGCGCATCACGCGTGACGATTTTTCAACCGGACTTCGAAGTCGAAGAGGTGCACGGCGACGGACGCGTCAGCGCGCTCACGGTCGTCAACAAGAAGACCAAGGAGATGCAGCGCTTGGAATGCGATGCGATTCTCTGCGCCCTCGGCTTTGTGTCGGACCTCGGTACGCTCAAGCAGTGGGGCATCGCCGTCGAGGGTCACGGCATCGTGGTGAACACCGAGACACAGGAGACCAGCGTCCCCGGCATCTACGCCGCGGGCGACGTCGTGAGCCACGCCGGCAAACTCAAGCTCATCGCGTGCGGGGCATCCGAAGCCGCGATCGCCGTCAATCAAGCGATGCACTTCATCAATCCATCGGATAAAGTGCAACCGGTGCACTCAAGCAACCTTACATTACCGATCACCGCGAAGCTGTCCGACGTCCGCTGACCCGAGCCGACGATTGGCCCTACGGCGCTGCCTGCGCCGGGGACGCGGCCGGAATCGGGATATTCCAAATCCGGCCGCTCGGCTTCATCGGCTCTCGCCGATTCAGACGCCCCGGCATTCGGCAGCCCGTGGGCCATTCGCCCGCTGGATCAGCGAAACGCGCGGCGGAGTTCATACGTTAGGGTGTCATGCATGCAATAGTATTAGCCGTGGTGCTCGTCACCGATCTGCTCGCGAAGATGGCGGCGCCGAACGCGGGGCTTACATCCTACGAAGTGCCGGTGCATTTCGACGTCGATCTTCATTCGATGTTATCGCTGCACACCGGACTGGACGGCACTGCTTACTTCAAGCGCCCCGATAAGAGCGCCGTCAACTTCGATACGGTGCCGATTCTCGCAGATGCCTTCAAACATCTCGCCGGAACGCTGGGCACGCCGGAAACCTGGCCGCTGGTCTACGATATCACGCTGAATTCGGATACCGAACTCAAGCTTGTGCCGAAGAAGGCCGGCAACGTCGCTGCGGTCATCGTCGATGTGGACACCGCCGACTATGGCATCGTACGCGAGCGATGGCACTACAAGGACGGCGGATCGATCGACGTCCACCAGACCAACGCAACGGTCGGAACCTACTTGCTACCGCACAAGCAGACCGGCGACTTCGATCTGCCCCAATACAAAGCGCACGTCGTGACCGACTACGGCACGTACAAGCTCAATATCCCGATCCCTGATTCTGTTTTCGCGAAATAGGGCGGCGCCGGATCGCGCTTAGGGCGTCGCAGGCGGGCTGGGTGGTGCGGGCATGGAAGCGACCGACGCTCCGCTCACGATCAGCGAGTAGAAGCGGGTCACAACGGTGCACGCGTAGGCGCCGACGAGCGCGCTGATGAGCAGCGAGATGATCTGGCCGAGGATCGGGATGATGCCCAAGATCATGCTGACGATGAAGCTCGCGATGTAGACCACGATGACCGCTAATACAGCGATGATGCTCGGCCCGAAATTCTTCGTGACGAGGCGGTACGATTCTCCGATCGCAGCGACGCCTGAGTGTCCGCCGAGGACGATCGCCTGGAAACCGTACATCATGAGTATGCCGAGGACGAGCGGTCCGACGATCGTGATGGAGAGAATTGCCCCCGAGATACCGATGATGAGCCCGAAGACGAGCAGCTGGAGGAAACTCGCCATCGCTTTTCCGATGGCTCCCGCGATGTCCACCGGCCGCCCGGACCACGCATCGTTCGCCGCGACGATGGTCGCGCCGTAGGCGATCATCCCTAACAAGCAGGCGACCAGGATGATGATCCACAGCGTTCCGAGCAATCCGGTCAGCGCGGCGATACCCGCTCCGGGGTCGCCATTGCGTCCCATCATCGCGCCGAGTCCGCCGGCCGCAAAAATGCTCCCCATTCCCAAGATGAGCGCCAGCACGATGGCGACGATAGCGACGAGCAATTGCGGTACCGCCAGCATCCAATTCTTGATGACCAGTTGGAAGGCCGATGTCGCCTCGGCAACGGGGTCGAACGTCCGGGTGACAGCCATCGCAGCATTCCTCCACAAACGGATAATGCGGACGCTGACAAGCGTCAAGCGACCACGATGGATTGACTACGGCGAGTCCGCGACGAATTCCCTTATAGGGCGCCTTGACCCAGGAGCAGACGGTAGAAATGCACCGAAAAAAGCGCCATAAGCGCGGTGCAAAGTCCGTGGACCGCCAGGCCGACGATTTGTCCGAATATTGGTATGAACGCGAACGATGCGTTCACCATGAACGAGAGCGTCAAAAGCAAGATCCAGGCCAGGATCAGAATCAACGTCGAATTGACGTTGCTCCGCGCGAGCGCAGCCGACTCGCGCATCGCGTCGAAAGGACCTCGAGCGTGGATGATCAGCGCTGGTAGCGCATAGATCAAAAGAAACGCGGCATACGTGCCCGCGACAAGGAATGCCAGCAGCGCGATGCCTCCGAGGATGCCGTACGAGATCAGGCCGAGGAGGACGACGATCGCCCCAGCCAAGATCACGCAAACGCCGATGATGAGATAGAACGCGAAGACGTTCCCCGCGTGCCGCAGACCGCTCGCGACGAGCGCCTCAATGTCCACGGCGCCGCCGGCGAGCACGCGCGCCGAGCCTTCGTACACCGCGCCGGTCGCCAAGTTCGAAAGCGCGAAGAACAAGATAGCCGCTATCCCCATTCCGGTCCAGAATGCCGGCGTGAAGAAGCTGCCGATGGCGCCCGGCTCGGAGAACGCCTTGGACGACAAGAGTTCTCCGACTACCGCAACGGCCCCGAATACGATGGCGATAAGACCGGGAATGGCGAGCGCGATGATGCTCGGTACGGTGAGCACGAGATTACCGAACAAAACGCGGCCCGCCGACACGATCTCTCGCACCGGGTCGAATGGTTGGTCGGCCACTGTGGTCCCTCGATCGGCAGACGAGGACGCCGTACGCGACGGCGCTGCGACGATGGAGGCATTTCCCACTCCACGCAGTGAGGGGAGCGCCGTCGGAAGCGCAGAATCAACCTTTATTCCCCGTCACTTCAGGGAGTCCCCACGTTGTCCGACGAGCTCATCATCGGCGGTAGGGCGTTCGGCTCACGCCTCATACTTGGCACCGGCAAGTTCGCGAGCAACGAGGCGATGAGCGCGGCCGTTGCGGCGTCGGAAACCGAAATGGTGACGGTCGCCGTGCGGCGAGTCGACCTCGATGCGCCATCCGATCCCATCACCGCGCACCTCGACCGCTCGAAATACCTCATATTGGCGAACACGTCGGGCGCGGCGACCGCCGACGAAGCGGTGCGGCTCGCGAGATTGGCGCGCAGCGCCGGCCTGCCGCCGTGGATCAAAGTCGAGGTCATCCCCGATCCGCGTTATCTCATGCCCGATCCGATCGAAACGCTGCGCGCATGTGAGCGGCTCGTCGCGGATGGTTTCGTCGTGCTTCCGTACATCCACGCCGATCCCGTATTGGCCAAGCGCCTTGAAGAAGCGGGCGCGGCAGCGGTCATGCCGCTTGCGGCGCCGATCGGCTCCGGCCGCGGACTCAAGATGGCCGCTGCGATCGCGATCATCATCGAGCAGGCCACCGTCCCCGTCGTCGTCGATGCAGGCTTAGGAGTCCCGTCGCACGCGGCCGCGGCCATGGAGATGGGCGCCGATGCGGTGCTCGTCAACACCGCGATCGCAACCGCAACCGATAGCGAGGCGATGGCACGTGCATTTGCGCTCGGGGTGCGCGCCGGCCGCATGGCATATCGTGCGGGGCGTGCGCCTGAATACACCGCTGCGAGCGCTTCTAGCCCGCTCACCGGTTTTCTCGCTCCGATCGGGCACTAACGGCGAGCGATGTCATTCTCCGAGAGCTTTGACCCGGCGCAGATACGAGCGGCGCTCGCGCGCTCGCGCGATACGGGCGTCGACGAAGTGCGAGCCGCGCTCGCGTCCGGCGTCGCGACGCTCGACGCCGCGGCGGCCTTGATCTCGCCGGCCGCCGGCTCGATGGTCGAAGAGATCGCCGCGCTCGCGCACCGCGCCACCGTCGAACGCTTCGGCCTGACGATGCAGATGTTCGCGCCGCTGTATCTGAGCAACGAATGCGTCTGCACGTGCACCTATTGTGGGTTTTCGATGGGATTGGACATCCGGCGTAAAACGCTGCGCATCGACGAAGTCGCGCGCGAGGCGCAGACGCTTGGCGCGCGCGGTTTTCGCAACATCTTGCTCGTCTCCGCCGAACATCCAAAGCACGTCGGCGTCGAATATGTGGCGCAATGCGTACGCGAGACCAAGCGGCGCGCGCCGTACGTCGGATTGGAGATCGCGGCCGCCGAGGAGGCAGATTACCGGGCCTACGTCGACGCCGGATGCGATGGCGTCGTGCTCTACCAAGAGACGTACGATCCGGTTGTGTATGCCGAGCATCATCTCGGCGGTCCAAAGAAACGTTACGCTTGGCGAATGGACGCGCTGGCACGCGCTTCTCGTGCGGGAGTACGTCACCTGGGGGTCGGTGCGCTGCTCGGCCTTGGGGATTGGCGTTTCGAAGCGCTCTCGCTGCTCGCGCACGCGCGCTGGCTCGAGCGGCACTGCTGGCGTTCGCAGATCAACGTTTCGTTTCCGCGGATCAATCCGGCTGAGGGCGGTTTCACGCCCGCGCATCCCGTCGGCGTGGCCGAACTCGTCCGCATCCTCTGCATGTTCAGATTGGCGTTGCCGGCCGCGGGTCTCGCGCTTTCCACCCGCGAGTCGCCGGACTTGCGCGACCGCCTCGCGCCGCTCGGCATCACGCACATGAGCGCGGGCTCGAGCACCGAACCCGGCGGGTACGAACATCCCGGCGAAGCGGGCGAGCAATTCGAACTCGAAGATCGCCGCTCGCCAGCCGATGTCGCGTCGAGCCTCCGTGCGCTCGGTTACGAGCCGGTGTTCAAGGATTGGGAATCCATGCGCACACCCGCCACTGTGGCGCCCGCGTGAATGTCCTCGGCGTCGTCGTGAACGGGCGATCCACGAGCGTCCAGCGTGGTTCGACCGTTGCCGACCTCATTTCGCAGCTGACACTGTCCATGCAAATGGTCGTCGTCGAGTATAACGGCGACCCGCTCTCACGCGACGAGTTCTCGTCGACCGTCCTTGGCGCGGGCGACGCCATCGAGATCGCGCAGATGGTCGGCGGTGGCTGATCGGGAGACCAGACGCAAGCAGCTCGAGCGCGTCCGACTTTATCTGATCACCGATGCCCGGCCTGTGCTCCAGCCGTTTGAAGCATTCTTAGAGGCCGCCGTGGCCGGCGGCGTGGGCATGGTGCAATTACGCGATCGCGAACTCGACGACGCGGAATTGCTTGCGGTCGCGATTCGCGGTGTCCGGACGTGCGCGCCGCTGCGCGTGCCATTCATCGTCAACGATCGGGCCGATATCGCGGCGCTTTCGGGCGCGGACGGGGTGCATCTCGGCCAGTGCGATGTGCCGCCGGCGCAGGCGCGCCGGATCGTCGGCCGCGATGCGATCGTCGGCATTTCAACGCATTCGCCGGAACAGATCGCAGCCGCCGAGATCGAAGCAGTCGACTACATCGGGGTCGGTCCGATTCATGCGACGCCCACGAAGCCCGGCCGGCCCGCCGTCGGTGCAGCGCTCGTGCGCTACGCAGCGGCACACTGCAGCCGGCCATTCTTCGCGATCGGCGGCATCGAGCCGTCGAACGTCAGAGAAGTGGTCGCCGCAGGCGGCCGCGCAGTGTCCGTGCTTCGCTATGTGAGCCAGGCGTCAGATCCACGAGCAGCCGCGCGCGACATACTCGACGCGCTCTCGTCAGGCAGTGGCCACTAATCGGCGGCCTTCGAACAAGATGGTCTCGAATTCATCCGCAGGCACCGCGGAACTGAACAGATGGCCTTGCATCTCGTCGCATCCGACGCGGCGCAGAAATGCGAGCTGCGTGGCCGTCTCGACCCCTTCGGCGATGACGCGAAGGCGCAAGCTGCGCGCCAACCCGACGATCGCCGCCGCGATCGCCTCGTCGAAAGCATCGACCGAGATGTCGCGGACAAACGAGCGATCGATCTTGAGTGTGTCGATGGGGAACAGCTTGAGGTAGCCGAGTGAGCTGTAGCCGGTGCCGAAATCGTCGACCGAAAGGCGCAAGCCTTTTTTCTTAAGGCTCTTGAGCGAACGAATCGTATCTTCAGTGTCGCGCATGACCACCGACTCGGTGATCTCGAGCTCCAGCAATTCGGCCGGCAGATCCGCCGCGATGAGCGCTCGATCGATGACGTCGCCGAGATTGCGTTCTTGAAATTGGCGCGCAGAGATATTCACCATCACCCGGATCGGGGCGTGGCCGCGCTCGCTCCAGCTCTGGGCTTGCGCGCAAGCCGAATTCAGCACCCACTCGCCGATCGACACGATCAATCCGGTTTCTTCGGCAAGCGGCACGAAGTCGGCCGGAAGGATCAAGCCGCGGTCGGGGTGGTTCCAACGCAGCAGCGCTTCGGCGCCGACGACTTGGCCGGACGCCAGATTGAGCACCGGCTGATAGTGGAGCACGAACTGTCCGCGCTCGATCGCGCGCCGCAGATCGCCTTCGAGCGAAAGCCGGGCGATCGCTTTCGCGTGCATGTTCGCGGTGAAGAACTGAAAGTTGTTGCGGCCGCTGTCCTTCGCCTGATACATCGCGGTGTCGGCGCAGCGGATCAAACTGTCGACGTCATGTCCGTCGTACGGGAAAACGCTGATGCCGATGCTCGCGCTCGCGTACAGTTCGCGGCCATCGATCGCGAACGGCCTGGAAAACGAATCGACGATCCGGTTGGCGACTTTCGTCACATCGTCGAGTTGGGCGACGTCGGCGAGGACGACGATGAATTCATCGCCGCCCGACCGCGCGACCGTATCACCGGTGCGCAGGCATTCCAGCAGTCTCCCCGAGACGTGCGTGAGCAGGCGGTCGCCGGTGGAGTGGCCCAGCGTGTCGTTGATGTCCTTGAATCGATCGAGGTCGAGGAACAGTACGGCTGCCACCCGTCCGTTGCGTTCGGCGTGCGCGATGCTCTGCGCAAGGCGGTCGTCGAGCATGAGACGGTTGGGGAGGTCGGTCAACGGGTCATGGTGGGCGAGGTGCGCGAGCCGCTCCTCCGCTTGCTTGCGTTCGGTGATGTCGAGCAGCGTACCGATGAGCTTTGCGGGCGCACCGCGCTCGTCCAATGTGTATTCGCCGTGTTCGTGCACCCAGCGCACGACGCCATCCCGACGGACGATGCGATGATCGATGCTGTACGCGCCGAGCGATGCCCTCGATTCGGCGACCGTGCGGCGCACGAATTCGGCGTCGTCAGGATGATCGAAGTCGAAGAACCCTGTCGGATCGATCACGTCTTGTCCGGGTACGAGGCCGAGGATCCGGAGACACTCGTCCGACCACGTCGTGGCGCCGGTGCTGAAATCGCGTTCCCAATTCCCGAGATGCGCGATCTCCTGCGCAGCTGCAAGCGACAACTCGCTCCGCCGCAGCGCTTCCTCGATCTGCATCTGTTCGGTGACATCGATCGCGATGCCGAGCGTTCCGCTGACGGTGCCGTCGGTCGCGCGGATCGGCTCCAGATGCACGTTGAAGCGCCGCCCCATCCACTCGTGGAGATAGCCGACCGGCTTTCCATCTAAGGCACCCTGGTGATGACGCACGAGCGCCTCCTCCGTGCAGACGTCGCGGAAGTACGCCTGCAACGTCATGCCGACGGCCTGTGCGCGCTCGACGCCGACCCCCTCCAACGCCTTGCCGTCGGTCCACGTGATGCGCATCTCGCGGTCGGTCGCCCACATCAGCGCCGGCAGTTGGCGGACCAGCAATTCGAGCCGGCCTTCGGCGGCCCGGACGAGCTCTTGTGCTTCCATCTCGGCCGTGATGTCGAGCGCCACGCCGATCAACCCGGTGACGTTGCCGCTCGCATCTCGCAGCGGTTCGAGGTGCGCACGCAGGCGCCGGTCGCCGCCCGACGAGATATACGTGCACGCCTCGCCGCGCATACACTGTTGGTGCGCTTTGACCGATTCGTCGGAAGGGTCACTCGTTTTCAAATAGTCGTAGAGCGACGTGCCGACGAGCTCGTCGGGCTTCAGTCCGAGGCCGGCCAGTCCGGCGCCCTTGGACGACGTGATGCGATAATCGGTGTCGAGGGTCCACAGCATGGCGGGCATCTGGTCGAGAACGATCCGCGACCTCGATTCTTCCGCGCGCAACGCCGCTTCGGCGAGCCGGGATTCGGTGACATCGACCAACACCGTCACCGAACCGATGATCTCGCCTTCAGGGCTGCGGAACGGCTCGACAAACGTCTCGACGGAGCCGGCCGGTTCGTCTTTGATGATCGACGACGATTCGCCGTCATGCGCTCGTTCGTGCATGCTGACGATCGCTTCGGTGAACGGATTATCCGGCGCGAGGATTTCGCGCAGACTGCGGCCGACGAAC
>DATBOZ010000070.1:0-9948 GCA_036561585.1 Candidatus Eremiobacteraceae bacterium
CGAACCCGCTCTACCTGCTCTTGGTCGGGCTGCGCAATCTTTTCCCCCACATCTAAGCATCGGCGGACAACGGTTTCCACACCCCAGGGCAGGTAGGACTTGAAGGAGTCGAACAGGATCATGAGGACTAAACAATTCGCCGTCGGTGCGTGTATCGTCGCAGCGTTCGGCGCCGCGATCGTCGCAGGATGCGGCGCCGGCGGCGGCAGCACGGCCCTGCCCGGCCCTGGACCGCAACCGTCGCCGAGCGTCGGACCGACGCCGAGCACGTCGCCGAATCCGACGCCGACCCCCTCCGCGTCACCGGTGCTGCAAGCGCAAGGCATGCAAGTGGCCACCGGTGGAACGGTGTCCGGCGGATTCACGTACGCACCCGCGCCGACCACCGACATCGTCGTCTTCAGTTGCGGTTGCTTCCCAGTCGCCGGTACGGCGCCGGTTCTCGCAAACGGCGCGTTCATGGCCGTTTCGCCCGCGACACCCACGCCGGCGCCCGGCGCATCGCCGTACATCATGGTCGCGAGTCGCAACTATGTCGTCGTCGCTCAGCCGGTGAACGGTGCGGGGCCGCAAGGCTGGACGTATATGTTCGAAGGTAAGGCGCCGGCCACCACGCTCGGGCTTGGTGATAGCGGCTCCGTCCTCTCGTCTGCCGCTGTCAGCGATGTGTACACAACGGCCGCGGCGCTGTACGTCTACAAGAAATCCACGCAGTGCCCGCCGGGCGGCTGTAATTTCGCGTTCGATGATTGGAATTTCAACGCGGTGCAGGCTTGGGTGACCCACCTGAAGGCCGGTCCGATCAACTTCGCCGAATCCACGCTGCTCAACGACATCGCCGCGCAATCGGCGGCTTCGCAGTCACTCTTCCCGGCGCCGAAAGCACCGGCGTGGAATCCGTCGCAGCCGCTCAACACGACGATCGGCACTGACATCAATGCGGTCGCCGGCAGCATCGACGCGACCATCCCGACACCGTGTCCGGGCGGACCGGCCGCGTGCACGGGCACTCCAACTCCTTAGAACGACGGCGGGGCGGTCGCCGACCGCCCCGCCCCTATACCGCACCCACGATCGAGAGGCAGAACGGACCATGTATCAATTGCCCAGCAACGGCCACGTGTCGGCTTTGCAGGACCAGTCGCGAGAGAACGACTTCGAAAAGATACTGACGACGCTGATCCGTCGCCGGCGCACGTTTTTCGCAATTTTTGGCATATTTTTCGCCATCTGCGTCATCTATGCGTTCTTGTGGCCGAAGACGTACACCACCCAGCTCGAACTCATCACGGGCAACTCGGCGACCAACTTCAGCGGCACGAATTCCGACCTTCCGGTGCTGAACGCACTCATGGCTGCCAGCGGCGTTCAATCGGTCGAGACGTACGCCACGCTCATCGAAGACAAGAGCACGGCGCAAAAAGTCATCGAAAATCTCCATCTCAAGCACATCAGCCCGTACGATCTGTTGAAGTACAACATCTTCGTCCAGCCGGTCACCAACACGCAGATCGTCACGCTCCAAGCCACGTGGCCCGATAAGAACATGTCCGCTGCCATCGCCAACGAATTCGGCAAGGTGCTCATCGAAAAGCAGCGCGGGTTGATCGCGGGTCAATCCGTAGGGGAGATGCAGTATCTGCAGACGCAGATCCCCGGCGCCCAAGCGGAGATGAACAAAGCCGATGCGGCGCTCGCCGCGTACGAGAAGGCGCACAGCATCGGCGACATCAACGCACAGACGCAGGCCACGGTCGGCCTTTACACCGACACCGCGACGCGGATCGCGCAGGTCCAGGTCGACCTGCAGCAGGCCCAAGCCGCACTCGGTAACGTCGTCGGCCAGATCGACTCGTCGTCGCGCACGACGGTCGGCGCCACCAACGTGCAGCAGAATCCCGTCGTCACGCAGCTCCAGCAGCAGCTCGAGCAAGTGAAAGTGCAACTCGCGTACGCGCGCAAGCAGTATACCGAGGCGCACCCGACGGTCATCGCACTCGAGCAGCAAGAAGGCCAGCTCCAAAAAGAGCTCTCGGCGCAACCGCCCACCTACGTCTCGGGCAACACCATCGTACCCAATCCCGTTTCTCAATCGCTGGAACAGCAAGCGGCGACGCTGCGCACGCAGATCGCTAGCGATACACAACAGATGACCGCGCTGCAGAGCCAGCAGCACCAAAACCAGGCGCTCGTCGGGCAGCTGCCGTCCGTCGCTCAGCGGCTGGCGAACTTGCAGCGCGACGCAGGACTCGCGAACGGCGTCTACTCCACGCTTCGGCAGCACTACGACGACGCGATGGTCGCGAAGACGCTCGCGCTTTCAAACGTCACGGTCTCGGAGGCGGCCAATCCGGCATTCGCGCAGGTGAAGCCGTCGTATGTGCTCGTCCTCGGCATCGGCCTGATCCTCGGGCTCTTGCTGGGCTTGAGCGGCGTCTTCGTGATCGACTTCTTCGACAACACGCTCAAGGACGAGAACGACGTTTTGCGGGCGTTGCCGGCGCCGCTGCTGACGAACATACCGAATCTCGAGGCCGTGGATCGCAAGGCGCAGGAGCGCTTGCCGCAGCTGCGAGCGCTCACCATCGAAGCGTACTTGCAACTCGTCACCGCGATCCGATTCTCGTCGGACCGGCCGCTACGGACGATCGCGATCACGAGCCCGGCGCAGGGCGATGGGAAGACGACCGTCGCGCTGAGCACCGCTATCGCCATGGCGGAGATGGGGCCGCGCGTGCTGCTTGTCGATGCCGACATGCGGCGCCCTGCGCTCCACGAGCGATTAGGAGTCGCGAATGATCGGGGCCTGACCAACGTCGTCATCGGCGACGCGAGGCCGAGTGACGTCATCGTCGCCACTCGCTACGCAAATCTCGACCTCATGCCTGCCGGTGCCCCAGCGCCGAATCCCGTGAAGCTCATTCAGTCGGCACGCTTTGACGAAATCGTCGCCGGACTGCTCGATTCCTACCAGACCATCATCTTTGACACGTCGGCCTTGATGCCGGTCATCGATGCGGCGGCGCTTTCTGCGAAAACGGACGGCGTGGTCCTTGTGGTCTCCGCCGGCCACACCGACGCGAGCGCGGCGCAGCGTGCCGTCCAGCGTCTGCAATTCGCCACGACGGCCAACCTGCTGGGTATCGTCATGAATAGGGCGGCGTCGGACCGGAAGGATGTCGTCTACGCGCTGCAAGCGCCGGGTGATTCGCTGCCGCTTACCGGCGATCTAGTGCGATAAGGCAAGCGCTCGAGATAAAGGAGCGTACTTAAGTGACGGTGAGCGATCGGGCCATCGCAGGGCCGAGCGGCGATCGCTCGGGCGCGGCGCTGCGTGCGGTTGCCGACGTTGCCGTGGCCGCCGCCGCATTCGCGTCGGCCGCCTATCTCACCGATTCCGGCGGTGGCGCGACGACCACAAACATCGTCGTGGGCATTGCGTTTCCGGCGCTCGCCATTTCTCTTGCCGCGCGTGCGAGCGAACGGCTTGGCGTCGAATCCACCCGGGCCCCTTGGGCTGCAGCCGGCACCGCCGCAGCCGCCGCAGTTTTGGCCGCCTCCGCGCAGCTATTTCCAAGCGCGCCGTGGACTGCGGCGCAAGCGGTCGTCGCCGCGGCGCTCTACTTCTCTATACGCTCGATTTTGTTCGGCGGTCGACTAAAGCTCGGGGGCGGCCGGCGCTGGGCCAAGCCCCACGCGCAGCGTGCGATCGTCATCGGCTCAAAAGATGCCGCGAGCGCAGTGTTGCGGCTCATCGCCGCCCGCGCCGACATGCCGTTCGAGGTCGTGGCCTGCCTCGACGACGACGCGAGCCGTCGATCGATCGAAGGCGTGCCGGTGCTCGGCGACATCGATCGTCTTGCCGACGTCGTCGGGCGGTACGCGATCGGGTGCGTGATCATCGCCTCGTCCAAGCTTTCGGCCGACCGCGTGCGGCGGATCAACGAGCTGTGCGCCCAGCTTTCCGGTCCCGACGGTGCGAAAATCGTCGTCAAGGTGATGCCCGAGGTCGCCGATCTCTTGATGGGCACGGTCCACGTATCGCGCATACGCGACGTCTGCCTCGAGGACTTGCTGCAGCGCAAGGGCGTCAAAGTCGACGCGGCGCTCGCCGCGCCGCACCTGCAGAACCAAGTCGTGCTGGTGACCGGCGCGGGCGGATCCATCGGCGGCGAGATCTGCCGCCAGATCGCGGCGTTCGAGCCGAGACTGCTCCTCTTGCTCGGGCATGGCGAGAACAGTTTGTTCGCGATCGATCAGGAATTGCGCGCAGCCGGATTCGCCCGCACGAGGATCGTGGTCGCGGACGTCGCGGACTCCGCGCTGATCCGGCGCGTGTTCACCCGCTTCCGCCCGCATCTCGTGTTCCACGCGGCCGCGCACAAACACGTGCCGATCGTCGAGCACAACATCTGTGAAGCGGTCCGCAACAACGTGCTCGGCACGCAAGTGGTCGCGCTGGCGGCCGCCGCGAGCGGCGTCGCCAAATTCGTGATGATCTCCACCGATAAGGCGGTGAATCCGTCGAGCATGATGGGCGCCACCAAGCGCGCGGCGGAGATGATCTGTCAATCGTTCGAACGGCGCACCGGCACGGAATTCGTCTCGGTGCGCTTCGGCAATGTCCTTGGCAGCCGCGGCAGCGTCATCCACACGTTCCGGAATCAGATCGAACGCGGTGGACCGGTGACGGTCACCCATCCCGACATGGTCAGACACTTCATGACGATTCCGGAGGCGGTCAGCCTCGTGCTCGAAGCGATGGCCCTCGGCCGCGACGGTCAAGTATTCGTCATGGACATGGGCGAACCGGTGCGCGTGGTCGAGCTTGCCGAAAATGTCATCACGCTCTCAGGACTGCGCCCGTACGAAGATATCGATATCGTCTTTTCGGGTATCAGGCCTGGAGAAAAACTGTTCGAAGAGATCCTCACCGCCCGCGAGCGGGAAAATCCGACCGCGAATGCCCGCCTCTTCATGGCGCAGCAAGAGCGGATCGAATACGAGCTTCTCTCGGATACGCTCGGACGTCTCGACCTTGCGGTTCGAACGCCGGATCCGGCCTGCGTGGTCGGTCTGATGCAACGCCTCGTGCCGTCGTACACGCCGAGTCAGACGCTGCTCTCGACCGAGGACGTCGCGCCGGTCCGGGCTGCGAAAAATTCCGACAAGCCTTCGATCGCGGCATCGAATGGGTCGCCGGCCAACGGCGTCGCAGGACGCGAACCGCGCACCCTCGCCGGGAGGCTCGATGCGGGCGATTGAACCGGCGCAAACCCCCGACCATCTCGCTCAGCTAAAGCAGCGCATCATCACGCGCAGCGCGCATGTGGGCGTGATCGGCATCGGCTTCATCGGCTTGCCGCTCGCGGTCGAGCAGGCAAAGGCCGGGTTCCAAGTCGTCGGGGTCGACCACGACCATATCCGTGTCGCCCAACTCAACAATGGCTTGAACTACTTACGCGATGTCATCGACGCCGATCTCGCGGCAGCGGTGGCGAGCGGCAAGCTCTCGGCGACGACCGACTTCAGCGCGATCCGCGATTTCGACGTCATCGTCATCTGCGTCCCCACGCCCGTCACCTCGAACAAAGACCCGGACACCACGTTCATCCGCAAAGTCTGCGATCTCATCGCGAAGCAACTTCGGCCCGGCACGCTCATCACGCTCGAAAGCACGACTTATCCCGGCCTCACCGAAGAAGTGCTGCGGCCGATCTTCGACGCATCCGGCCTGCGCGCCGGCGAAGAGTATTTCCTCGCGTTTTCGCCGGTGCGTTCTGATCCGGGCAATACCGATTTCCGCGCGTTCAACATCAACAAGATCGTCGGCGCGTTGACGCCGGCCTGTTTGGATGTGGCGACCACGTTCTACAAGCAGACGATCGCCGACGTGGTCGCGGTGTCGAGCCCCAAGGTCGCGGAGATCACCAAAGTTTTCGAGAACACGTTTCGCGCCGTCAATATCGCGCTGGTCAATGAGCTCGCGCTGCTGTGCGACAAGCTAGAGATCAACGTGTGGGAAGTCATCGATGCGGCGGCGACGAAACCGTACGGCATCATGCGGTTCGATCCAGGCCCAGGCGTCGGCGGCCACTGGATTCCGCTCGATCCGTTCTACCTCGCATGGGCCGCGCGCCAGCACGACTTCCATCTGCGCTTTTCCGAGCTCGCGGCCGAGATCAACATCCTTATGCCGCAGTTCGTGCGCGAAAAAGTCATCCGGCAGCTGAACCTGCACGCAAAGCCCATGCTCAACGCCGAGATCCTGCTCATCGGGATGGCCTATAAGAAGAACGTCGATGATTGGCAAGAATCACCGGCGCTCAAGTGCCTGCATCTCTTCGAAAGCGATCACGCCGTCGTGAATTACCACGATCCGCGCGTGCCGAGCTTCCGCGACCGCAACGGCAGTTTGCGCCATTCCGTTCCGCTGACGCCGGAAGCGCTTGCGAGCGCGGATTGCGTCGTGATCATGACGGACCACGCCGAAACCGATTGGGATCTGATCGTCCGCCACGCGCGAGCGGTATTGGACACGCGCAACGCCACCCGGCACGTGAAGCACGACCGCGAACGGATCGTGCTCCTATGATCCGGCGGAGCGCAAACCCGGAGCAGATCGCGGAGGTGGATGCCACCGATCGCGGCCGGCGGCGATCGACGATCCTCATGCTCGGCTTTCGGCGGCTTGCCGAGCCGTTCGTCGGCCGTCTCGCGGACGAGGAACTCGCCTTCCTGTACGGCCGTGCGTCGACGCTGCGCGTGCCGTTTTGCAACTTGGTGTACCAGATCGGCGGCGGCCCGGTCGTGGATGCAAAGGTGTTCGCCGTCTGCAAAGCCATGCAGCGCCGGATCGTCAAGCATTGGATCGGCAGCGACGTCCTTCGGGCGCGCGAACCGCTCGTCCAAGAGCAAAACGCCACCGGACTCGTCGAGCATTGGGCGGTCGCGGCGCATCTCGTCGACGAACTCGCAGAGGCCGGCATTTCGGCGACCACCGTGCCGCTGAGCGTCGTCGATGCCGTCGCGCCCACACCCATGCCGGCGGCACCGCTGACGATGCTCTCCTATCTGCCGAGCCGAAAATTCGATTTCTATAACGGCGCGACGGTCCTCTCGCTTGCGTCGCGCTTTCCGGACGTCCGGTTCCTCGTCGTCGGCGATGACGGCACCGGCCGCGACGCGACGAAGAACGTGCGATTCCTCGGGTATCAGCGTGAAATGGATCCGATCTACGCGAACTCGCATGCCCTGTTGCGACTACCGCGTCACGACGGACTATCGTACATGGTGCTGGAGGCGCTCAATCACGGCCGGCAGGTGATTTGGAATCTGCCGTTCGAAAGCGCGCGCATGGGAAGAACGGAAAACGAAGTCGCCTGCCACATACGCGAACTGCGCTCCGCCGTCGCCACCGGAACGCTTGCGTTCAACGAGCGCGGCCGCGACGTGGTGCACGCGACGCACTCCGGGGCTAGAGTCCGCGACATCATCCGGACCAGATTGAAAGCCACACTCGGCGAAGTCCGCCGTCGAGGTCCATTCTCGTGATCAACCTTCCGGTGCTCGGCCCCGTCAGAATTCCCCGGCTCTCGGTGGGCGGCTGGATTGGCCTCGGCCTTGCCGTCGGCGTCTACCTCTTCATGTTGGCAGTCGCGTTCGAACTGGCGCTCGGCTACCAGGGCTGCACCATCGCGAACGGCATGCTGGCGGGCTGGTGCGGGTCCCACACGGGCATGGCGATGGCGTTGACCGTCATCTTCATCCCGCCGGCGATCATCTTCGCAGTCAAACGGCCATGGCTATTCCCGGTCGCGCTGTACGCGCTCTGCGTCCCGTCGGATTCGTACCTGAGTTTGGGGTCGGGCGCGTCCGTCACAAAACTCGCCGGCGGTCTCGCGCTTGCCGCGCTGGTCTTCTGGATCATCCGGAAGCGCGCGGTGGCGAAGCCCGGCATCGCCGCGGTCGCGTGGATCGGCTACTTCATCTGGGCGAGCGCGACGCTGCTGTGGGCGATCAACAACGGCAACGCCATCATGACGTACTACGTCACGTTTTCCCAGCTCGTCCTGCTGTTTCTCGCCTTCGTCGTCACCCCCATCGACGAAAAAGAATTCAACATGCTGCTCACGACCTTCGTCATCGGATCGTGCATCGCCGCGATCTTCGGTGCGATCGTCTTCAATAGCGGCCAATATCTGAATCAAGGCAGGCTCAAGGCTCACTTCAACCCCGACAGCAAACTCATGTCCGACTTCTTCGCCGCCTCGATGGTGTTCCCGATCGGCGTCACCGTCATGTCGGCGCTGCGGGAGCGCTGGGGCATCAAGAAAATCGTCTTCCTCATCGCGTTCGCGATCCTGATGGTCGGCCAATATGTCGTCGGCTCACGCGGCGCATTGTTGGCAGACGTGGCGATGATCGGCTACTTCTTCTGGATGAACCGTTACCGCGCGCAACTCGCCTTCGTCTGCGTCTGCGGACTGTTCGTCGGGCTTCTCTATCCCGAGTTCTGGGCACGCATCGTCACACCGGACACCCATGGCGGCGACAGCGGCGGGTCCGGCAGAATCCCGATCTGGAAAGTCGGTTTCGCCGCGTTGAAACATTATTGGCTCTTCGGCGCAGGTCTCGACAACTTTCCGTATGCCTACAACCAGTACTTCTTGACCGTGTGGAATACGTTTTACGCCGGCTGGAGCCGCGGCCCGCACAATATTCTCTTGGAAGCCGCGGTCGAGTTGGGCGTGATCGGCCTTGTCTTGCTCTGCCTCGGCTGGTGGTATACGTTCCGGTCATTGCGACACATCCCGATCGGGCACCGCTTGTACGACTTGCGCATCATGATCGAGGGCGGCGTCTTCGGCACGTTCGTCAATGCGCTGTTCGTGCACATCATGCTCCAGAAATTTACGTGGTGGATGTTCGCACTCACGTTGATGGCGGGCACGATGTCGCGGCGCGTGCTCGCACGGGAACGCGTGATTCTCCGCGATGATGCCGGGGCAGGCGCCACGCCCATTGTCACGCTGCCGCCCCCACCGGTCCTCGAAAGGGCGCCGTAGTGCGGGCGGAGTTCTTGCCATACTGTCGTCCGTTCATCGAACAAGACGACATCGAAGCCGTCACCGACACGCTGTCGCGCGGGTGGCTCACGACCGGGCCCAAGGTTCGGGAATTCGAGGAGCGATTCGGCGCAGCCGCCGGCGTCAAGCATGCCGTCGCGCTCAATAGCTGCACTGCTGCGCTGCATCTCGGGATGATCGCCCTAGGCGTGGGCGAAGGCGACGAAGTCGTCCTGCCGAGCTTGAGTTTCGTCGCGGGCGCCAATTGCGTCGTGCAGCTCGGCGCCAAACCCGTGTTCTGCGACATCGATCCCCAGACGCTTTGTCTGTCGGTCGAGACGATCGAACGCGTGGCGACGCTGCGCACCAAAGCGATCATGACCATGCACTACGCCGGCCGGCCGGCAAGCGCTGCGCCGATCGTCGCGTGGGCGAAGACGAAAGGCATCAAAGTTTTTGAAGATGCGGCGCTTGCGATCGGGATGCTCGACGACGGCGAATGGCCGGGCACCCGGAGCGACGCCGCCGCGTACAGTTTTTACGCGACGAAGAATGTGACGTCGGCCGAAGGCGGCATGTTCCTCACCAACGATGATGCGCTGATGGAACGCGTCCGCGCGCTTTCACTGCACGGCATGGATCGTGACGCCTGGAAGCGCTACACCAGCGCGGGTTCTTGGCGCTACGACGTCACCGAACACGGATACAAAGACAATCTTTCCGATCTTGCGGCCGCGCTCGGGATCTCACAGTTGAAGAAGCTCGACGCCATGCAACGCCGCCGCGACGCGATCGCACGCGCCTACACCGATGCGCTGACGACGATCCCCGGGGTGACGGTCGGCGGCATCGGCAAGATGCAGTCCAATGACCGGCACGG
>DATBOZ010000071.1:0-12882 GCA_036561585.1 Candidatus Eremiobacteraceae bacterium
CCGCGGATCACCGGGACCTCTTCGCCGGGGAATTTGTACTTGGTCAGCAGTTCGCGGACTTCCATCTCCACCAAGTCGATCAGCTCGGGATCGTCCACCATGTCGATCTTGTTCAAGAACACCACCAAGTGCGGCACCCCGACCTGGCCCGCGAGCAAGATGTGCTCGCGCGTCTGCGGCATGGGACCGTCGGCAGCGCTCACCACGATGATCGCGCCGTCCATCTGCGCCGCGCCGGTGATCATGTTCTTGATGTAGTCGGCGTGACCGGGCGCGTCCACGTGGCTGTAGTGACGAGCTTTGGTCTCGTACTCAGCGTGGTACAGCGAGATCGTGATCCCGCGTTCCTTCTCCTCGGGCGCGTTGTCGATCTGGTCCACGATCAACGCCTTGGTCCCGGTGCCCGACGCCGCCAATACCTTGGTGATCGCCGCCGTCAGCGTCGTCTTGCCGTGGTCCACGTGACCGATCGTGCCGATGTTCACGTGCGGCTTCGAACGCTCGAATTTCTGCTTGGCCATTTCTTCTCCATCGCCGAGTCGCGCTCGACGTTCGTCTCTGGTCTTGAACTATTTCCCGGTGTTCTTCGCGATGATCTCTTCTTCGATGCTCTTCGGGACTTGTGCGTAGTGGGCGAACTCCATCGTATAGCTTGCACGGCCTTGCGAACGGCTGCGCAGATCCGTCGCGTAGCCGAACATCTCCGAGAGCGGCACGGTCGCGTTGACTTTTTGGATGCCCTGCGACTCCGGCTCCATATGCAGGACGTGGCCCCGGCGAGCGTTCAGATCGCCGATGACGTCGCCCAGGAACTGATCGGGCGTGACGACTTCGACCGCCATGATCGGTTCCTTGATGATGGGACCCGCCG
Organism: Candidatus Eremiobacteraceae bacterium; assembly: GCA_036561585.1. Lineage (GTDB taxonomy): Bacteria > Vulcanimicrobiota > Vulcanimicrobiia > Eremiobacterales > Eremiobacteraceae > JABCYQ01. Next base: position 872 of record DATBOZ010000071.1, read on the forward strand.
CGCGGTTGGCTTCCTTGAACGCCATCGAGGCTGCGATCTTGAACGCCATTTCGTTCGAGTCGACTTCGTGATACGAACCGTCGAAGACCGTCGCTTTGAAATCGAGCACCGGATAGCCGGCGAGCACGCCTGCCAATGCCGCTTCGCGCACGCCCGACTCCACTGCGCCGATGAACTCTCTGGGAATCGCACCGCCGGTCACTTTGTTCTCGAAGACCACACCCGAACCGGGCGGCAGCGGCTCCACGCGGATCCACGCGTCGCCGAACTGTCCTTTGCCGCCGGTCTGGCGGACGTAGCGGCCGTGCTTTTCGACTTTCTTCGTGACCGCTTCTTTATAGGCGACCTGCGGCTTGCCGACGTTTGCGCCCACGCGGAATTCGCGCAGCAGCCGGTCGACGATGATCTCTAAGTGCAGTTCGCCCATGCCGGAGATGATGGTCTGGCCCGTCTCCTCGTCGGTGAACATCCGGAAGGTCGGATCTTCTTCGGCGAGCTTTTGCAGACTCTGCCCCAAGCGTTCTTGGTCCGCCTTGGTCTTGGGTTCGATGGCTTGGCTGATGACCGGGTCCGGGAACTTGATGTTCTCGAGGACGATCGCTTGCTTTTCGTCGCACAACGTGTCGCCGGTCGTGGTGTTCTTCAAACCCACTGCTGCCGCGATATCTCCGGCTTCTACGCCCTCGACGTCCTCGCGGTGGTTTGCGTGCATACGTAAGATGCGGCCGATCCGCTCGCGTTGGCCCTTGGTGGAGTTGTAGACGTAGGATCCGGATTTCAGCGTGCCCGAGTATGTCCGGAAAAACGTGAGTTTGCCCACGAACGGGTCGGTCGCGATTTTGAAAGCCAGCGCGGCGAACGGCTGATCGTCCGACGCCTTGCGGCTCAAGAGTTTTTCGGGATCGTCCGGATCGACGCCGATGACGTCGGGCAGATCCACCGGTGACGGCAAATAGTCGACGATCGCGTCGAGCAGCGGCTGAACGCCTTTGTTCTTGAACGCGGATCCGCACAGCACCGGCAGCACCTTGGCCGCGATGGTCGCTTTGCGAAGCGCGCTGCGGATCTCGTCGGCGCTGATATCTTTGCCTTCGATGTACTTCGCGGTAAGATGCTCATCGGTCTCCGAAACCGCTTCGATGAGTTCGGCACGCCACTTGTGGACGAGATCTTTCATGTCGGCCGGAACATCGATTTCTTGGGTATCTTTACCGAGGTCGTCGGTATAGATCGTGGCCTTCTCGGTGAGCAAGTCGACGAAGCCTTTGAACTGGTCTTCCTGGCCGACCGGTAGTTGCACCGGCATGGCGCGCGCGCCCAAGCGCTCGCGGATCTTCGACACGGCGTTGTAGAAGTCGGCGCCCGTGCGGTCCATCTTGTTGATGAAGATGATGCGCGGCACTTTGTACTTATTGGCCTGGCGCCAAACGGTCTCGCTTTGAGGCTGGACGGCGGCGACGGAATCGAACAGCGCCACGAGGCCGTCAAGCACGCGCATGGAGCGCTCGACCTCGACCGTAAAGTCCACGTGGCCGGGCGTATCAATAATGTTGATGCGCGTATTGCGCCAAATGCAGGTCGTCGCGGCGGACGTGATCGTGATGCCGCGCTCCTGCTCTTGCTCCATCCAGTCCATCGTGGCAGCGCCTTCGTGGACTTCGCCGAGCTTGTGCGTCCGCCCGGTGTAATAGAGAATACGCTCGGTCGTCGTCGTCTTGCCCGCATCGATGTGAGCAGCGATACCGATGTTGCGCGTGTTCGCGATCGTGTACTGTCTAGCCAATGTCCAACGTTTTCCCTGTTCTGGTGCGGTCGGGTTGGTCCGATCCGTATCTTTGATCACCACCGGTAGTGTGCGAAAGCCTTGTTGGCCTCAGCCATGCGGTGGGTATCCTCGCGCTTCTTCACCGAAGCGCCCTGATTGTTGGCCGCATCGAGCAGCTCCGCAGCGAGGCGGTCTTCCATGGTCTTGCCAGGACGCTTGCGCGCGAATCCGATCAGCCAGCGCATGCCCATGGCTTGCCGGCGATCCGGACGGACTTCCATCGGCACCTGGTAGGTCGCGCCGCCAACGCGGCGCGGCCGGACTTCGACCAGCGGCATGGCGTTGTTCATCGCTTGGGTGAACACTTCCATCGGGTCTTTGCCGGTCTTTTCGCCGACGATCGTCATCGCGCCATAGGTGATGCGCTCGGCGACGCTCTTCTTGCCCGCAAGCATGATCTTATTGATGAAGCGCGCGACGGTCCGCGAGTTGAACCGCGGATCCGGCAACACTTGACGCTTGGGGACTGGTCCTTTTCGAGGCATATCTTCCTTTAGTCGGGCAAGCGCAGCTTGCCCTAGTACACGCTTGCCCTATTACAAAGCTACGCTTTTGGCCGTTTCGCGCCGTATTTCGAACGGCTCTGTTTGCGGTTCTGCACGCCTTGCGTGTCGAGAGTACCGCGGATGATGTGGTAGCGGATGCCGGGCAGATCTTTCACGCGGCCGCCGCGGATCAGCACGACGGAGTGCTCTTGCAAATTGTGTCCGATGCCCGGGATGTAAGCGGTCACTTCGATGCCGTTGGTCAACCGCACGCGCGCGACTTTGCGCAGCGCCGAGTTCGGCTTCTTCGGCGTGATGGTCTTGACTTGAGTGCAAACGCCTCGCCGGAGCGGATTGCCTTGCTTGATGTTCTTCGTGCGCTGCGGCAGATCGGGGTGACCCGGTTTCGCGCCCGTGAGGGCGATGTGAAACGCAGGCGACTTCGACTTTTTCTTGAGCTTCTCGCGGCCTTTGCGCACGAGTTGACTTATCGTCGGCAACTATCAGACCTCGTCGGACACACACGTCGAACAAAAGAAACGAGACACCGGCGGCCGGCCGCTGCCTCTCCCGGGGGAATCCCGCCTCACGGGTTGCTTGTGGGGAAGGCCTCCTGGGATATTTTGCCGCTCAGTCGACTTTTGCGAGGTCCCGGCGGCACGTACTAACCCGCGGGCGCCTGACGACACCCGCCGAACCTTCGTATTCTACCAAACAGCGGCGCGGGACGTCAAGCACACTAAGCGATTCCGGCTCAAATCGGCGCGTCCCGTAGCCGATAGTCTAGGGCATGAACACTAGACTGACCCGCCGCTCGAATAACGCCGCGTTCGTCATCGTCTCGATTCTTCTCGTCGGGGCGCTTGGCGCCTGGCTTGTGTCCAGCCCCCAGAACTGGTTCACGCGCCTCTTCCAGGCCCGGATCGCGAATTTCGATGCGCGGGTCGTCGTCGGGCCGTACCCGTCGGAGGACGATTTCGCCGCGCTTCGGGCAAATGGCGTCGCGACCGACGTCAGCCTCCTGGATCCGCAACTCCCGTACGAAAGCGGATTGCTCGTCCGTGAGAAAGCGCTTGCTGCGAAGTACGACATCACGTTCGTGGACTTCCCCATGGAGAGTTTCTTCGGGACGCGCGTCGGTCGTGACTACGATCAAGAGGCTCGTCTCGCCGCGGCCTACGTCGAGCACACGAAGGGCCGAGTCTACGTGCATTGCTACCTCGGCATGCACCGCGTTCGAGCGGTCGAAGCGCTGCTGACCAAGGCCGGCACGCAGACGGCGACTTACCTCCTCAGCCACGGCAGCCGGTCAGCCGACTCGCGGCTCCTCGATGAGGCGCAAGCCGATTACGATGCCGGCCGGTATGCATACGCCTTGAAAGCCGAACACGGGATCGGATCGCCGACGATCGCGGCCCGGCTGCTCGCGGCCTGGTCCTTGTATCACCTCGATCGCATCGCTGTTGCGCGCTCGTCGTTCGCCGGCGTCGTGAAAACCGATCAGATGCAAGCGGGGGCGTTCGAAGGACTCGGCTACTGCTCGCTTCGCGACGGCGATCTGGAGACTGCCGCTTCACTGTTCCTGACCGCCGGCCGGCTGGCACCAAAAGACGGCAGCGCGCTGACGGGATTGGGTTTGGCACGCTTACGCCAAGGTCGCATGGCCGATGCGAAACAGGCGCTGACGCAAGCCGTCGCCTTGAATCCGTCCGACGCGGACGCGCGGGCCGCGCTTGCCCGAGTGCAATAGCGCTTCAGTCATTCGCTCAGCAGTCCAACGACATCGGGCAGCCACGTGACGATGTGGTCCGGCTTGACGATGTCTTGCGGATACGCTTTGCCCTCGAGATCCGCCCATGCGGCCTGCATGCCGGCACTTTTTGCACCGGCGACATCGGTGACCGGCGAGTCCCCTACGTAGAGCGTCGTCCGCGCTTCGAACCCGGCTTCGGCAGCGCCGCGCTGAAACGCGGCCGCATCGGGTTTCCACGCGCCAACTTCTTCGGAGGTGATCACCCGGCCGAGGTACCCGACTGCGGCCGCCTTCGCCGCTTGCAATGCGCTCCATCCGTTGGAGAAGATCGCGTGCCGCGCGCCATAGTTTTCAAGCATCGCGAACAGCTCGCGCGCGCCCGGCATCGGTTCCACGCTGCCTGGCACGAGCGCGACAGCCACGGCGCGATACTCTTGCGCGACGGCCTGCGTGGCGTGGCCGCCCCACGACGAAACGGCTTCCTCAACCATCGTGTCGAGCGATATGCGTCCGCTTCGGAACGAATCGAGAGCGTCCGCGATGTCGGCGTCGGTCGGCACGCGTTGGCAGTATCGGATGGCAAGACCGCGCAGCACGCGCTCCTCGAGCCGGTTATCGATGCCTAGCGTGTGATCGAAATCGAAGAGCAGCGTTCGAGCTATCTGGTTCACGCCGCGCTGATTTCACCAGGGCAATCGACGCGCCTGCGAAACAAGCTCGCATGAGATATTCAACCTTCATCGCCGGCGCGCTCAGCTCGCTTGCGATCCTTGCATTCTCCGTATGCGCGATGGCAGACGGTTCGATCGGACCCGTCTATTACCCGAACGGCGATTCCGCCGTCGCCACCGACGAGTGTAATCCCGGTGATTTCTGCGCGACCGTCACGTTGGCCGGCGGCGACACGATCAAAGTGCTGACGGGCGGCTCCGGGCGATGCAACCCGTACGTCATGACGTTTATGCGCTATCACGCAGGCGCTCTCGATCGCGTTTGGTCCACGCCTACCGACCGCAATCCCGATACGGGTGGAGGGCCGTTCAGCGGCCCACAGTGCGGGCACTTTCGCAACACGCACATGGCGTTGGATGGCGGCGTCATCGACATGGGTATCTTTCAAAAAGTGGACGGAGCCGTCTTCGTTCTCTTCTTCGGCGGTTCGCTGACGCAGCAGAAGACGTAAGAATCTCATGGTGTAGGGCGAGCAATCGCTCGCCCAAAAAATGAGGGTGAGCGTCGCTCACCCTACTACAGAAGCGGCTGCGCCGAGCGCTAGTTGTTCGAGCTGACCCCGGCGGTTACGGGCGAGTGAAGGCCGTGGATGTTGCCTTCGGAGTCCTTGAACGAAGCCCAGCCGCCCCACGGTTCGCGGCTCGGCTGATCCTCGAAATCGACACCGCTCTTCTTGAGTTGATCAGCGGTTTGAAAGACGTCATCGACTTCGATGATGACGCCGGTGAAGCCGCCGACCTTCTCGGGCTTCCAATTTGGGCCGCCTTTGGTGAGTGTGAACGAGGCTTGCGACCCGGACGGAGCCACAGTCACCCAGCGCGCGTCGTCGCCCATCGGAACGTCCATGGTCTTTTCCCAACCGAGTTTCTTCGTATAGAAATCGACGGCTCGATCGATATCGGTGACGAAGACCGAGACTACTGAAATATACATCCGCTAACTCCTTATCGCTCAAGGGGAGGCGGAGATTTCCATCGGGAGCGCGGCGACCCTTCCGGCCAAGCAATCAAATCGGCAAGCGATGAGGCCGACCATTAAGGTCGGCCCCACATTGACATTACGAGTCGAGTTCGCCGCCGCCGCCTGAGGGCGCCGGCAGATCGCCCGACGTCGCCGCTGAAACCCCGGCCAGTTCACCGTCGCCGTTACCGCCGCCGAATTCGGCGTCGAGCTCTGCGAAGATGTCGACTTCGCGGTGGCGCGGCACGCCCTTGCCCCACACGTCGACGCCGCGGTACATGGGCATGCCGGTCCCTGCCGGGATCAGTTTGCCGATGATCACGTTTTCCTTGAGGCCGAGCAGCGGATCGTATTTGCCTTCGATCGCCGCTTGCGTCAGCACGCGCGTGGTCTCTTGGAACGACGCCGCCGAGAGGAACGATTCCGTGGCGAGCGATGCCTTGGTCACGCCCAGCAACACGGTGTCGGCCTTGGCCGGCTCCTTGCCTTCGGCGACATGCTGCTCGTTGATGTGATGGAACTTGTCCGCATCGAGCATCTGCCCCGGGAGCAGGCGCGTGCCGCCGCTTTCCGTGACCTTCTTCTTGCGCAGCATGCTGCGCACGATGACCTCGATGTGCTTGTCGTTGATGTCGACGCCCTGGCTCTTGTAGACCTTCTGCACTTCTTGCACGAGATAGTTCTGTAGCGCAGTCTCGCCCTTGAGGCGCAGGATGTCGTGCGGACTCACCGAGCCGTCGATCAATTGATCTCCCGCCACGACTTTGTCACCGTCGTGGACCATGAGGTGCACGTTGAACGGGATCTCGTAGATGTGCTCTTCACCCTGATCGTCGGTCACCACCACTTCCTTCATGCCTTTTTCTTCTTGGATGTGGATGCTGCCGGTCTCTTCGGTGATGATGGCCTGACCTTTCGGTTTGCGCGCCTCGAAGAGTTCTTCGACGCGCGGCAGACCCGTGATGATGTCCTCAGACGCCACGCCGCCCGTGTGGAAGGTGCGCAGCGTGAGCTGCGTGCCCGGCTCGCCGATGGACTGTGCGGCGATGATGCCGACTGCCTCACCGATATCGACCTTGCCGCCGGTGGCGAGATTGCGGCCGTAGCAGACCGCGCACACGCCGACGATGGCGTCGCAGGTGAGCACCGAACGGATCTTGACTTCCTTCACGCCCGCATCGACGATCGCTTGCGCCGTTTCATCGTCGATCTCGACGCCGGAGCGGACGAGGAACTCGTTCGGCTTGGCGGGGTTCGGCACGTCGTCGATCGCGAAGCGTCCGTTGATGCGGTAGATCAGTCCCTCGATGATCTCCTTACCCGAGGCGATGTCGCGCACGGTGATGCCGCGTTTGGATTTGCAGTCTTCCTCGCGCACGATGACATCTTGTGCGACGTCGACGAGACGCCGGGTGAGATAGCCCGAGTCCGCCGTCCGCAACGCGGTATCGGCAAGGCCCTTGCGTGCGCCGTGCGTGGAGATGAAGTATTCCAACACCGTCAGGCCTTCTTTGAGGTTGGCCTTGATGGGAATGCTCAAGATCCGGCCCGACGGGTCGGCCATGAGGCCGCGCATGCCGGCGATCTGCTTCACCTGCGCGATCGAACCGCGCGCGCCCGACGTGGCCATCATCAAGATGGGATTCAAGCGGTTTTGACCTGCCAGCAAGGCTTGGGTGACTTCTTCACCGGTCTTCGTCCAGATGTCGATCGTCTTCGTGTACTGCTCGTCGTCCGAGAACAGACCCGTCCGATACAGCTCGTTGACCTGGTCGACAGCTTTGTCGGCCTTCGCGATGAGCTCGTACTTCTTGGCCGGGATCACGATGTCGGCGATGGACACGGTCGTGCCGGAGATCGTCGCGAAGCGGAATCCAAGCGTCTTGATCGAGTCGAGGAATCCGGCGGTTTCAGCATTGCCGTACTTGCGATAACACGCCGCGATGAATTTCGTCAGACCCTTCTTGTCGATGGTGTGATTGACGTACGGATGATTCCAATGCTCCGGCAGCGCCATGTTGAAGATCAGCCGGCCCATCGTGGTCTCGATGCTTTCGCCAAGGCGACGGACGCGGATGGGTTCGTGCAGATTGATCGCCTTGCAATCGTATGCGATCTCCGCTTCCTTCTCCGAGAAGAACGAACGCGGCACAGGATTGCCCTGTTCGTCGCGGCGGCTGGGTTCGACGCCGGCCATCTCGTGGTCGATGGTCAGGTAGTAGAGACCGAGGACCATGTCTTGCGACGGAATGGAGACCGGATTGCCGAACGACGGCTGGAGGATGTTGTTGGCCGAGAGCATGAGGATGCGCGCCTCCGCCTGCGCGCCCGCGGAAAGCGGCAGGTGGACGGCCATCTGATCGCCGTCGAAGTCTGCGTTGTAGGGCGTGCAGACCAGCGGATGGATCTGGATCGCTTTGCCCTCGACGAGAACCGGCTCGAACGCTTGAATGCCGAGGCGGTGCAGCGTTGGAGCGCGGTTCAGCAGGACGGGGTGATCTTTGATCACCTCGTCGAGGACGTCCCAGACTTCCGGCCGGACGCGCTCCACCATGCGCTTCGCGCTCTTGATGTTGTGCGCCTGACCGCGATCGACAAGCTTCTTCATGACAAACGGCTTGAAAAGCTCGAGCGCCATTTCTTTGGGCAGGCCGCACTGGTGCAACCGCAAGTTCGGGCCGACCACGATGACCGAGCGGCCCGAATAGTCGACGCGTTTGCCGAGCAGATTCTGACGGAAGCGACCTTGCTTGCCCTTGAGGATGTCCGACAACGACTTCAGCGGCCGGTTGTTGGGGCCGGTGACCGGACGCCCGCGGCGCCCGTTGTCGATGAGCGCGTCGACCGCTTCCTGCAGCATGCGCTTTTCGTTCTTGATGATGATCTCGGGCGCGGACAGTTCGAGCAGCCGCTTCAACCGGTTATTGCGGTTGATGACGCGCCGGTAGAGATCGTTCAGGTCGGACGTGGCAAATCGGCCGCCATCCAGCTGCACCATCGGGCGCAGTTCGGGCGGGATGACCGGCACGCATGACATGATCATCCAGTCCGGCTTGTTGCCGGAATTCAGGAAGGCTTCCACGACTTCGAGGCGCTTGACGGCCTTGATGCGCTTCTGTCCGCTCGTGCCTTCGAATTCGCCGCGCATCTCCGCCTGCAGCTTGCGCAGGTTCAGTTCGCGCAGCAGCTCGCGCACGGATTCGGCGCCCATGCCGGCTTTGAACGCGCTGCCGTACTTGTCGCGGTATTCGCGGTACTTCTGTTCGGTGAGGATCTCGCGCGGCTCGAGCGGCGTTCCGCCCGGATCGATGACGATATACGCCGCGAAGTAGATGACCTTCTCCAACTGGCGCGGCGACATGTCGAGCAGAATACCGATGCGCGACGGCACACCTTTGAAATACCAGATGTGCGAGACGGGCGTGGCCAGCTCGATGTGCCCCATGCGTTCGCGGCGCACTTTCGCGCGCGTGATCTCAACGCCGCAGCGGTCGCAGATCATGCCTTTGAAGCGGATGCGCTTGTATTTGCCGCAATGGCATTCCCAGTCTTTGGTCGGCCCAAAGATCTTCTCGCAGAAAAGACCGTCGCGCTCGGGTTTGAGCGTGCGGTAGTTGATGGTCTCCGGTTTCTTCACTTCGCCGAAAGACCACGCGCGGATCTGCTCCGGGCTGGCGAGCCCGATGCGCATCGCGTCGAAATTATTGACGTCTAACATCGTTGCCATGAGTTACGCTTACGGCTCCACATCTTCAATCGAACCGAGGCCCCCATCGCCGAGGATCTCTAGGGTTGTGTCGTCGCCGCTCTCGGCGTCATCATCTTCTTCGTCTGCGTCCGGATCGAGCACCGCCGTCGCCGCGCCGACGCCGACCGACTCTACTTCTTCAGCATCGCCGTCGGGGCCAGCTTTGCGCGGCCGCGACGCTGCCGTCGTGGGCGCGGGCGCGACCAGCTTCGGATCCTCGTCACCCATCAGCAGTCCGATCTCACTCGCCTTCTCGCTCAGGTCTTCATCGGTGAGCCGTATCTCGATCTCTTCGCGCGCCGCGGTCAACACCTTGACGTCGAGCGCGAGCGCCTGCAGCTCTTTGATCAACACCTTGAACGATTCGGGCACGCCGGGCTCAAGGACGTTTTCGCCCTTGACGATGGCCTCGTACGTCTTGACGCGGCCGACGACGTCGTCGGATTTCACCGTGAGCAGTTCTTGCAGCGTATAGGCGGCGCCGTACGCTTCGAGCGCCCACACTTCCATCTCGCCGAAACGCTGTCCACCGAACTGCGCTTTGCCGCCCAGCGGTTGCTGGGTGATCATCGAGTATGGCCCGGTCGACCGCGCGTGGATCTTGTCGTCGACGAGGTGCGCGAGTTTGAGCATGTAGATGTAACCGACGGTCACCTCGCGGTCGAACGATTCGCCGTTGCGGCCGTCGAAGAGTCTGGTCTTGCCGGTCGGCGCGAGATTCGCACGTTCCAGCCATTCGCGGATATCCGACTCGCGCGCGCCGTCGAACACCGGCGTGGCGATGTGGAAGCCGAGCAGTTTGGCCGCCCACCCGAGGTGGGTCTCCATGATCTGCCCGATGTTCATGCGGCTCGGCACGCCGAGCGGGTTCAGCACGATCTCGATCGGCGTGCCGTCCGGCAGATAGGGCATATCTTCCTCAGGCAGCACCTTTGCGATGACGCCCTTGTTGCCGTGACGGCCGGCCATCTTGTCGCCTTGTAAGATCTTACGTTTCTGTGCGACGTAGACGCGGACGAGTTCATTGACGCCCGGCGACAGTTCGTCGCCGTTCTCGCGCTTGAAGACCTTGACGTCGATGACTTTGCCTTTTTCGCCGTGCGGCACTTTCAACGAGGTGTCGCGCACTTCGCGCGATTTCTCGCCGAAGATCGCGCGCAACAGGCGCTCCTCTGCCGTCAGCTCGGTCTCGCCTTTCGGCGTCACCTTGCCGACGAGGATATCTTCCGGCCGGACCTCGGCGCCGATGCGCACGATGCCCTGTTCGTCCAAGTCCTGCAGCGCGTCTTCGCCCACGTTGGGGATGTCGCGCGTGATCTCTTCGGGGCCGAGCTTCGTGTCGCGCGCTTCGCATTCATATTCTTCGATGTGAATCGAGGTGAAGCGGTCGTCCTTCACGAGGCGCTCGGAGATGAGGATCGCATCCTCGTAGTTGTAGCCTTCCCACGGCATGAACGCCACGAGCACGTTTTGGCCGAGCGACAGCTCGCCGCCGTCGCTGGACGGCCCGTCGGCGATGATCGCGCCGCGCTTCACATGTTCGCCCTTGCTCACGAGCGGCAGCTGATTGATGCACGTGCCGGCGTTCGAGCGCATATACTTGATCAATGGATACGTCTTGACGACGCCCTTGGCATTTTCGATCTCGATGCGTTCGGCGGTGACGCCGACCACCTTGCCGGAATCGTCGGCGACGACCACGCCGCCGGAGTCCTTCGCGGCGCGATATTCCATGCCGGTCCCGACCAACGGCGATTGCGGACGCAGCAGCGGCACTGCTTGGCGTTGCATGTTCGCGCCCATAAGCGCGCGGTTCGCGTCGTCGTGCTCGAGGAACGGGATGAGCGCGGTGGCCACGGAGACGATCTGCTTGGGCGAGACGTCCATCAAATGCACGTCGTTGGGGGTAGCTTCGATGTACTCTTCGGCATAGCGGCAGACGACGCGTTCGCCCATCAGGTGGCCTTTCGGATCGATCTCCGAATTGGCCTGAGCGACGCGGAATTGATCCTCTTCGTCCGCCGTCAGATAGATGATATCGTCGGTGACGATGCCCTTACGCACGATCCGATACGGCGTCTCGATGAAGCCGTAGCGGTTGACTCGGCCATACGTCGCGAGCGACCCGATGAGGCCGATGTTCGGCCCTTCCGGGGTCTCGATCGGACAGATGCGGCCGTAGTGGCTGTGGTGGACGTCGCGCACTTCGAAGCCTGCGCGCTCGCGCGAGAGGCCGCCCGGCCCGAGCGCCGAGAGCCGCCGCTTGTGCGTGAGTTCGGCCAGCGAGTTGGTCTGGTCCATGAACTGCGAAAGCTGGCTCGAACCAAAGAACTCTTTGATGGCCGCCACGACCGGCCGGATGTTGATAAGGACCTGCGGCGTGACCGTCTCCAGGTCTTGCACGGTCATGCGCTCGCGCACGACACGCTCGAGGCGCAGCAAGCCGACGCGGAACTGGTTCTGGAGCAACTCGCCAACGGAACGGATGCGGCGGTTGCCGAGGTGGTC
>DATBOZ010000072.1:0-5291 GCA_036561585.1 Candidatus Eremiobacteraceae bacterium
GGCCGAGGTCTTGGCTTGCTCGTACGCGACGCGGTCGCGGTCGAGCGTCTGGCGCGACAGCGCGTCGATCTTGAAGAGCGCTTGATCCGACTGATAGGTCTCGCGCGCCGTCTCGAGATTGGAGGTCGCGGCTTGGAGCAGCTGTTCTTGTTGGATCAGTTCCGATTCGCCGCTGACACCCAATGCCGATGACCCCGCGACCGCGCCCGACAGTTGTCCCTCGCGCTTGCTGTTGATATCGCCTTGTAGGCGCGCTTGCGCGGCGAGCAGCGTCTGCTCGGCGCCGGCGACGGTTTGGATGCTGGTATCGCCTGCGGTCTGTGCGGTCTGCTGTGCCTTGTCGAGCGTCGCCTGCGCTTGCGCGGCCTGCGCTTGGTCGGCGGAGACTTTGGCGGCGGCTTCGCGGTCGTCGAGACGCATCAGCAACGCGCCGGCGCGCACGCGTTCGCCCTCGTGGGCGACGACCTCGACCACGGTCCCGGCGCTCTGCGCGGCGATGGTCGCCGTTTGCGGCAGCGAGACTTCGCCGTTCTCCGGCAGCTTCACGACCATGTTGCCGGGCGCGACCGTCACGGTCGTCACCGGAACGGCATCCGCGCCATGTCGCGAAGCGACCCCGATGATGATGATGATCAGCACGGCTGCGACGACGATTGCGGGGACCATCCACTTCGGTCTGGGTTGTTTCATATATCCCTTCGCGGACTACAAGGCGCCGATCGCGAGTTTGAGTTTCTCGACGGACAACACGTAGCCCACTTGAGCGTCGAGCAGTTCCTTCGCGGTCTGAAGATAGGTCTGTTCGGCGGCCGTGACATCGATCTGGCTGATCACGCCGGTGCGATACTGCACTTGCGAGACGTCGGCGCTTCGTTTCGCGAGTTTGTCGTTGTCCACCGCGAGGGTGAGATTTTGCCGGTCCACGCCAAGCCGACGCACGGCCTGATCGACGTCGATCAGCGCCTGTTGCTTAGCGGCATCGTATGCCGCTAATTTGGCATCTGCCGCGACTGCAGCGCTCGAGCGTTGCGCATGGCGCGTGCCCCAGTCGAGCAGCGGCAACGTCCACGTCGACGTCAGCGAGACGGTGTAGAAGTGCGACGGCCCCAGTCCGCATGGCTGCTCGCCGAGCGGCCGTCCGGGATTGTTGCACTGCGCGATGACGAGCGCGTCGTTCGTCGGCGAAACCTGGTTGCCCCAAGCGCCGCTCACATTGATGATCGGGCGGTCCGGGGCATCGACGAGCGAGCGCTCCACAAGCGCCTGACTGTAGATGTCGAACGCAGCGAGCACGTCCGGACGGTCTCGCAACGCCCGCGATTCCAAACTTGGCTGATCGCCCGGCGGCGGCTCGGGCGCCGGGATGACGTCCGGGAGCACGAAAGCCTGCGATGCGGGCGCGCCGATGAGTTGCGCGAGATTTTCGCGCGCGTCGGCTGTGTCGGCTTCGGCGGACGCGCCATGTTCTTGGCTCGAGGTGAGGCCGATCCGCGCTTTGAGCACGTCGATGCCCGCCACTTTCCCGGTGTTGAAGTTCACTTGCGCGATGTTGACGAGCGACTGTTGATACGCTGTGTCCGCATGCGCGAGTGCGACGAGCTGCGCGGATTCCACTAAGCCGTAGAATGACGTTTCAACATCGAGTTTGGTCTGTTCTTGGGCGAGCCGAAGATTGTGACGCGCCTCGTCGTACGCGCGCTGAGCGCCGCGCGCGCGCAACGTCGTGCCGAGATCGAAAACGTTTTGACCGGCCTGCAACTGCGTGGTGGTCTGCGAGAAATTCGGACTTGGCGAAAGGCCGAATTGCGCGAGCGAACCGGAGTTGTTCGAGCTCTGGCGGTTCATCAACGACTGCGCCTGGCCATTGACGCCCGGCAGCTCCGCTGCCCGGTTCGCCGCGACCTGCGCGCCGGCGTCCGCGTAGGAGACCTGGGCCGCGAGCACCGACGCGTTGTGCGCCATGGCGAACGCGACCGCTTGGTCGAGCGTCATCGGCGCTGCCGTCGACGCGGTGCCGACGGCAGCGGCGAGGATGAGGCCTACTAGGGTCATCCGGTGATCACTTTGCGAATGCCATCGCGAGCAGCGCGCTCAGCAGGGCCAAGACGACTGCCGCCACCCACGCTGTTGTCGACCCCACCTTCATCGTTCGCTGCAGTGCGATGGCGAATACGACGTAGAGCCATATGTTGATCACGTTGAATGTGTACAGAAGTGCGGCGAGTTTGGCGTCGCCGTGTACGACCATCGTTAGCGACGGCAAGACGAACGCATCGCTTTGCTTGCTGATATTCTCCGGTCCCTGGAGGCGAAGAATGATATTGGCGATGAGCGAGCCGAGCACCGGAATCGCGTAGAGATTGACGGCCAAGGCCCAGGCGTTGCCAAACTTCGCGGCGCCGCGGCCGATCGCCGTAGCGGCAAGGGTGAACAGGGCGCTCACGAGCCAGATGATCCACGTGACCACGAAAACGCTGATGAAGATGGACGGCCCCATGAACGGGGTGAACTTACTGATGCCGTCGCGCATCGCTTGCTGCTGATCGGCAGGCGCCTGGGAGATGGCGTTCTGCTGCGCGACCTGCGCGATGTGCAGCGTCGCCGGCAGGCCGATGATCGCCGCGACCATCGAGATGATCAAGCCGAGGATGCACGCCCAGCCCCACATGGGGACGCGCGAAAGCGTGTCAAACGCCTCGTTCGGCGAGAACAACACGCCGAAATACGTGGCCACGCCGTTTGCGCGCTCGGCCGGCGCGGACGCGGCAGGTTGCGGTTGATCGATGGACATCAATACCTCGCAATCATAACGGCGGCATCATACCGCGCGTTGCGGCCGACTTCGCCTCGCCGGGCGGACGCTACTGCAGACGGCGCTCCGACGGCCGCGACATACTTGATGAATTTCTCGGTGACGTTTTGCAGCGGCACGTCGAGCTCGTGCATGACGAATGTCTTCGGGTTGTACCAAATGGAAAACGCGGTGGGCGACACGACGGACACGGCGACATCGTCCGAAGGCACGCCTGCAGGCCGCGGCACCGAGATGCTCCGATTGAGCGAGACGATGACGGCGGCAAGCGCGCCCGCGTTGATCGCCGTCAGCGATGTGTCGCGCGCCGCTGCAGCCATAGCCGGCAAGGCGAAAAAGCCTGATGGCAGCGCGCCGTCCAGTAGCACCATGTGTGGCGCGCCGGGTTGGGCCGCGAGCGTGGTCTGTTGCCCGAACGTGTTGACGCTCGCCACGCTCGTGCCGAACGAAATCGATACGTCCTGCGAATGCTCCGTCCCCACATCGTACGTCGCCGCGTAGGATGCCGGCGCAAGCGAGGCCGCATTCAGCACGAGCGTCGCGGTCACGATATGGCCCGTCAGATCCGAATTGTCGGTGATGTGGAGGCCGTCGGCTTTGCGCTCGACTTTGATGGTCGAGGTCGTCACCTGGCCCGCCACCGACAAGTCGTACGAGTAAGTCCCGTCGGGCGGCGCAGGCGCTCCCAACATCGCGGGCGCAACGGGTTGCGCGGTCGCGGCGGGCGTCGAGGCCGCCGGCGCCGGCTGCGCGGCCGGCGTGGCAGGCGATGCCGCGAGCGCTGCGATCGCGACGATGACGGCGACGGTCATGAGGTACCTCCGGTGGAAGCTTGGCCTTGGTCGATGGGATTGCGGCCGGGCGACATGCCGGCCATCGACGACAGTCCGGTGATCGCGCCGAGGCCCATGGTCTCGACCGCCGTGCTCGGCACGACGATCATCGCGCCGCGTTCCTTCAATCCTTCGTAGAGCATGTTCATCGCACGCAAGTGGAGCGCGACGTTGTTGCCTTCATACTGTTTCGCGGCCTCCATGAACGACTGCGCGATCTGGCGCTCGGCGTCGCCCAGGATGACGCGTGCTTCGCGCTCGCGCTCCGCCTGCGCCTTTCGCGACATCGCATCTTGGAGATTTTCCGGTATTTTGATATCGCGGATTTCGACGGATTGCACGGTGATGCCCCAGGGCGTGGTCCGCGCATCGATGGTCTGTTGCAGTTTGTCGTCGACCGCTTGGCGATTGGAGAGCAGATCGGCGAGGTCGGTCGTGCCGATGATGTCACGCAGCGCGGTCTGCGAAGCCCAGCCGATCGCGTCGCGATACGACGCGACTTCGACGGCGGCTTTTTTCGCGTCCCATGCGACCCAAAAGAGCACCGCGTCGACATCGACCGGCACCGTGTCTTTTGTGAGCGTCTCTTCCGCTGTGAACGTGCTGGTCTGCACGCGCTGATCGATCCACGCGGCGATCGTATCCACTGCCGGGATGAGGAAGAAGATGCCCGGGCCGGCGAGCGACCGGAAGTGGCCGAACCGGAGCACGACGGCGCGTTCCCATACGACTGCGATCTGCAGCGAGACGAGGATGACGAGCGCGCCGACCATCCCTGCGATGAGCCACAGCGCGCTGCCGCCGAGCGCCGTTGTGATCGTTCCTGCAATCGCAACGATAACGGCTGCCAACCACGAGACGGGATTGCCGAAGTGGATGGATTGTCCGGACTGATTCACGGCCCCACTCGGAGCAGACGGAGCAGACGGCGCAGAGGCGGTTTTCTGTGCGTCGGGTGGTTGCGTGACGAAGAAGGGCATTGGATTCAACCTCCGTGGTCTTCGCGCGCAACGTGCGCGATCGCGGCGAGTAGTTCGTCCGGCGCGAAGCCGAACGCGCGCGTCTCGCCTAACGCGCGGCGGGCGATATCTTTGAGGCGCGTCGCTCGCGCGGCGTCATCTTCCAACCGGCCGACGCCGGCGATGAACGTGCCGCGTCCGCGCCTGCTCACGAGCACTCCCTCGCGTTCGAGATCGGAGTACGCGCGATTGACCGTGTTCGGGTTGATGGCCAACGCGATCGCGACCTCGCGCACCGTCGGCAACTGGTCGCCTAGCGCCAGTTGACCGCGTGAGATCGCGTGCAAGACTTGCTCGCGCAGCTGAACGTACACGGGGATGCTGCTTGTGTCGTCGAGATGGAAGAGCAAGTCGTCTAGAATCCTGTCTCATTGTCTTAGTGGTTTAGGACAAGCCTATGATACTATCGCCGCCGCCGCCTGTCAAGGGATCCAGTCTTACGACTGCATGGTTTCGAGCTCCAAATTACCCAGAATCGATACCTAGAGGGTCGTAAATCCGCTTTAGCCTACCCGCTAACGTGTGCGCATTTTACCTTAACCCGCCCACCTTAGTTATTTCTCGCCTCGTGCTGTTTCCGTGGGCGGACGGCGGCGTGAAACCGCACCCATGATCACCGTACTTGCA
>DATBOZ010000073.1:0-17541 GCA_036561585.1 Candidatus Eremiobacteraceae bacterium
TGGATGAGCGTGTGCATGCTTCGGCGGCGTGACCGACCCTAGCCCGACCGCCAGTGCGCCGTGTGCGCGCGCCATCGCGGCGGCCGCGGTCATCCCTTGAATCGCCGGACCGTAGCCCGGCGAGAGCTTGAGTTCGGCGGCGAAATCGGAGAGAGCGGCCGCTCCGAGACCCTCGCGCAATTCAACCGCACCCAAATCGTAATGAAGGAATTGCATGGTCGGCGCGATGCCCAATGCGGCGCGGAGATTCGCGTCGGCCCCGAGCGAGTTGCCTTCACGCGCGTATAGCTGTCCGAGGGCTATGAAGTTCCATGGATCGGTCGGGCCACGATGTTCGCCGGCGAGATAATCCGCTTCGGCCGCCTTTTCATCGTTTGCCCCGAGCTCCACGTTGCCTGCGCGATAGTCGACGTTCGCATCGCTCGCGCCCTCTGCGACCGCCTGCGCCGCGAATTGCTTGGCTGCCTTGACGTCGCCGTGTGAAAGCGAAGCCTCCGCTTGATCGATCGGCGAAGAGCAATTGGGTTCGCACGATTCCCTGCCCGCCGACAGACGGGCAAGGGTCGCACGCCCGAACGGCGTGACCGAGGCGATGACGGCCACTGCCGCAACGGCCACGACGACGATTGCGAGTCGTATGACGATGCGCTCGATGTTTTCGGAGAGCATGAGCGGGACATTCGCCGCGCCGGATGGCCTGCCTGTGAAGGCCCGAACCGCTCGGCCTGCTAACAATTCCGGCCCTGGCAGCTCGATTCACAATCTCCGCTTTACGATTGCGACACCGTTACGATATGGCAATGTCCGCCGCTCGCCGCCGCCCACGACACATCGCACACGAGCGTCGACTCGCGGCGATCGCGGTGTTCGTCGCTGCCACGGTGCTTGCAGCCCAGACGAGCATCGGCGCGCCCGGAAACTCGATCGCGATCGTCTCGAACCTCGGGGGCGCGCTCACGGTGCGCGATTCGAGCGGTATCTCGCACGATGTGAGCGGCGCGCAACCCATGCGGTCAGGCGATACTGCGATGACCGGAATCAACGCGCTCGCATCGATCACATTGTCGGGAATGTTCCGCACCCGGCTAGGAGCCGGCACCGTTGTGCAATATTATGCGAGCGGAACTGCGCCATCGCTCAGGCTGTCTGCGGGCGCGCTTTGCGTCGCGGAGAATGCGCCCGGCGTCACGGTCGCTGCAGCCGGCACGGCACTCACCGCGGTCGACACGCCCGCAGTCTTCGACATCGCGACCGGTCATAGCGGCACGACCATCGTGTTGTATTCAGGCAGCATGGCGACACTTGTGTCGGGTTCGAAATCCAGCGTTGTCCATGCGCCCGCAGCGTTCTCTGCACTGCCTGGTGGCCAGTTCACTGCTTCGCCATTCGACGCGACCGCCGCATCGATCGCAACGATGCCGTGCCCCGATCGCGACTCGGCGAAGCGAACTGCGCTCACGTTGGCGTCGCCGACGCCTGCTGTCGAAGCCACAGTCGCGTCGACGTCCGGCGGCGGTGGTGGTGGCGGCATTCTCGGAATCATCGCAGGGATTGCTGGCCTTGCGGCGCTCGCCGGCCATGGCGGCGGTGGCGGTGGCGGCGGTTCGAACCCACCACCACCAGTCCCGAGTCCATCGCCGTCGTTGAGCCCGTCGCCGAACCCATCGCCGGGCGCACTTCAAGTCGCGCCCACGAGCCTTTCATTTATGGTAGGCGGCGCACCACAAACGGTGACGGCGACCGAAACGAACTATACCGGTCAACTGACGGCATCTTCTCCCAAGCCGTCGATCGCGACGGTCACGCCGTCGTCGGGGCCGAGCGGAGTCATATTTACCGTTACCCCGGTCGGCTCGGGTAATACATCGTTCAATGTGACAGACGACCACGGTGGTTCGGTGAAGGTTTCGATCTCCGTCGCAGTCACGGGCGCCCTTGTCGTTTCCCCATTGGATTTCCATACGCAGCCGATCAACTCGTCCCCCTTGCTGCTCCACGTCAGCGAATCAAACTACAGCGGACCGTTCAACGTGACTTCGGATCACCCGAACATCGTCGTGGTCGGCGGCGGCGGCAACGGCCCGACGCCGCCACCATTCACGGTCACGCCGACTCACAACGTTGCCGGCCCGGCGCATATCACGGTCGCCGACTCCATCCACAATCCCGTCGTCGTTCCGATCATCATTGCTGGACCAATCGTCGATAATCCGTCCGTGCTTAATGCGATCACCGTTCCAACCACGTTCATGTCGACCGACGCGTTCTACACCGGACTTCTCAGCGCGTCTTCGAACAACGATTCCGTAGCGACTGTTAGCGGCGGAGGAAACGGACCTGGTCCGGTCACGTTCACCGTCACACCGCACCTTCAAGGTAATGCCGTCATCACCGTGACCGACACGTTGCTGCAGACGGCGACGGTGCCCGTGAGCGTCTCTACCGGAGGACTGGTACTCAACCCAACATCGTTGACGTTCAACAGACCAGGTGGCGAGTCGCTCACATTCAACGCGACCGAACCGAACTATACCGGCAACATCACGCCCAGCGGCTGCTCGACGTCGATCGTGACGGTGACTCCAACGGTCGGCACAGGACCGAGTCAGGATTTCACGGTCAAATCGGTCGGGCCAGGCAATTGCACGTTGACGGTCGCGACCGGCGACCAAACCGCCAACGAAGGCATCACGGTCTTTGGCGACCTTAAGGTCATGCCGTCGAGTCTAACATTTACGGATGTAAATGTCGTGCAGCCCGTCGACGTGTCGGAAGCGAACTATACCGGCGCGTTTACAATAACTGCAAATACTTGTTCCGGAATTGCCGATGTTGGGCCACCATCAAGCGGTGGGCCGGATGCCACGATCAACGTCACGTCGAGCGTTTCGATGTCCGGCGGGTCGTGCGGTTTTCAAGTCGACGATGACCACGGGGGCGCCCAGCCGGTGGCGGTAACGGTCGGTCCGTTTGGAATTCCGGTAGCAACTCCGAGCATGCTCACACTAAACACCGTCAACACGAAGTCGGACCCGATTGGTTTGACCGAAGCCGGCTACACTGGACAATTCACGCCGTCGTCAACGGATTGCGGTGGCATCGCGACGATCACGCCCGCGATAGGCACGAATTTCACTGTTACCGAGGCCGGCCCCGGCACGTGCCATATCAACTTCGCCGATGACCACGGCCAGAGCGCAACAGCGACGATCGTTGTCGACGGGACTTTGGTCTTGTCTCCGATTCCAATCAATTTCGGTGACGTCAACGTCACGTTGCCGGTGTCGATCAACGAACCGAACTACACCGGCGCGTTCAGTGTCGCTGGCGACTCATGTACCGGCCATGTCGCGACGATCGGTACGCCCGCGGGTCCTGGACCGTCGACCTCTGTCAACGTCACGGCATTAACGCAAGGTTCTTGCACGTTCTCGATCCAGGACACGGATGGTCAGAGCGTACAGGAAACCGTCAACGTCGGTCCGTTCGGACCACCGACGCCGAGCACGACGCAGATGATGCTCAACATCACGAATGGACCCCTAACTGGCACGTTCACGATCAGTGAAACCGGCTACAACGGATTCTTCACCCTTACGCAGAGCTCGGCGTGCACCGGCGTCGCGAGCGTCTCACCTGGGAACGGAAACCAACTGACCACCTTTACGGTTACTGCCGCGGCGGTCGGCACGTGCGGCATTCGCATCGCCGACGACGTGGGCCAAACCGCAAACGTTGAAGTCGAAGTGGCAGGCGGCACGATGAGCGTGACACCGGCATCGTTGTTCTTCCCGACGACCACGAGCCCGGAACAAGATGTCGCGGCATCCGATCCCGCGGCGACGGCGTTCACGTGCATGAGTTCCGATCCAACGGACGTCACCGCGACGATCAGCACGCAAACCACAGGATCGGCGACGTGCGCAGTCACGCCAACCAATAGCAATCCAGGCTTCCAGGGCACGTTGCAGGTGACGTTTGGCGATAGTCTGGGCTCGAGCGCCGTCGTACAAGTCGGCGTCGTCCTACAACCGCTCTCCAAGATCCATCGCGTCGCACCCGGCGGTGTGAAGCGGCCGATCCCGGCACCACATGGACCGCACCTCGTCGTGCCGCCGGCACCGCTGCCAAATCCGGTCGGCCAGAGCTTCACCCTATCGGCGCAACAATTAGTGCTCTCCGCAAACGGCCGGCAGACGATTGAAGCGAACGTCTTCAACTACCACGGCGCACTCGTCGCAACGAGCTCGTCGCCGAACATCGCAGATGCGACCATCATTCCCGTAACCGGACCGATCCGGTCTATCATGATCATCGCAAAAGGGCCGGGCAGCACGGTGATCCGAATCGCAGACGACCGTGGCAACGCGCAGTTCGTCCGCGTGATCGTCGCTGCCGCACCGCCGGGCCATCTGACCCCAGGCGGAAGACCCGGCGGACCACCGTGAACCGCGGGAGCGCCCCGCGTTGAAAATAATCGTTGATCGCGAAGACACATTCGGCGATATCATTGGCAAAGCGTCGCAAGGCACCGGGAAGTCATTTCTTGCGGTGGCGCAGGCGGCTTCAGTTGACCCGGCGCGTCTCGACGCGATGGGTCGCGATGAAGTCTCGCCGACCGAAGAGGAAGCGCGCGCGATCGGCCGCGCACTAGGACTGGATCCCGGAAAGCTCGCCGACATCGCGTGCCGCGACTGGAAGCCTGCGGTGCAAGAACAACCCGCTTACATCGGACATCAGATCAACGCGCCGTATCCGAGCAATGGCTATTTTTTGATTCTCGCATCGCACGGAGTCGCGGCGTTCGTCGATCCAGGCGGTCGCGCCGACAACATCGTTTCCGTGCTCGAGCGCTCCCACGTCTCGCTCGAGTACATCCTGCTGACGCACAGACATCGCGATCACGTCGACGCGCTGCCCGACGTTCGCGCCGCGTTTCCAAAAGCGCGAGTGGTCGTGCACCGGCTCGACGCGCCGGCGCTCGGCGACGGCGCACGCGATGCGCTCGACATCAATGACGGCGAGACACTCCCTTTCGGCGATGGCGAAATACGGCTGCTGCACACTCCTGGCCACACCGACGGGTCGGCGTGTTTCATATATCAAGGATCGATCTTCACGGGCGACATGCTCTTCGCCGGTTCGGTGGGCAAGCTATTCGGTGATCGCTTTGGTTACGAAGACCTGCTCGCCAGCGTGCGAACGAAAATGCTTTCTATGCCCGATGAGTCGGTCGTGCTGCCTGGCCACGGTCCGCCGACGACGATCGCAGAGGAACGCGCGCACAATCCATTCTTCTAATGCGTCCCTAATGCTCGCCCGGTCGACTGCGCGCTAGGAGCCGAGGCGCCAAACCCGAACCTCCCGGCGATGCGATTGATCGGAAATATTCTGCGTGTCGCCGGGGTGGTCGCCGTTCTTGCGGTCGCCTCCACCGCTTGCAGCGCGAATGGCGGATTCGGCAGCCCCAATCCCATGCCGCCGCAGCAGGCGTATCCCGGGCAGCCGGTTGGCGCGACGCCGCTCCCAAGCGGCGCGAGCCCAAACCCATTTGTTTCACCCGGCCCATCCTCAAGCCCCGACACGATTTATCTTTCGAGCAATGTGCTGCGCGCCGCGTACGACGGCTCCGCGGCCGATCCGGTGAAAGCCGCGCGCCTGCTCGAGATCACCTTCGGATTCTCGAACCCGACGCAAGATCCGGATACGCTTTCCACCCTCACTATCGCTACGGATGGGGACCCGGCCGGCCGACGATTAGGAATGACGCTGAAGATCCCGGCGGGAAAATCGTCAGATATCTCTGTGGTCGCGGTGTCGCTGAAGCAAGAGTTCGCGAAGGTCAAGCACGTCTCGCTCACGTTTGACAATCCGGACGGCGACAATCTCGCGATGGCGACCGTCGACCCACCGGCGCTCACGTTCACCTTCACGCCGCTCGACAAAAAGCTGCCGACCGGCGCATTGAGCATCGACGGCATCGATTTTTCGCATGTGGACGGCCCGGGATCCGGATTGCACTACGAGTGCACGTTTGGGTTGACCAACGCGAGCGGTGCAAAAGTCTCGATCGACAACTTCACCGTGACGCCGCCAAAGGGTTCGCCGGTCACGGTGCCGGTGCCGGTTGAAGTTCCGTCGCGCACGTCGTCGTCGCTTCTGACGATAATTCTTCCGTATTCTGGCAAGTCGCTGCCTGCGGGTAAGTATACCGTCACGGCGAATGCCGCGAACAACCCGCTCGCACAGGCCACGACCGGCCTGCTCTAATCGCAGGAGCGCCCCACGACGATGGCCCGCGAACGAGATACACTTGAGCTCGATGTATTATTCGTCGGCGCCGGACCGGCGAGTCTTGGCGGTGCCATCCGACTCGCCGAGCTGTATCAAAAGCACAACGCCGAGGTGAAAGCGGGAACGCGCGCGGGCGGCGAGCTTTCCACCGAAAATATCATGGTGATCGATAAGGCCGGCGCGATCGGCGATCACGGGATCTCCGGGGCCGTGCTCGATCCGCGCAGCATGACGGAACTGTTCGGCGACTTTCTGGCGGCCGGCTGCCCGGTGGAAGGCCCGGTCACAACGGACGCGTTCTGGATGCTCACGTCTTCGGGCCATATCAAAGCGCCGATCACGCCACCGATGATGAACAATCACGGCAACTATGTGGCGAGCTTGAACAAGATCGTCAAATGGATGGCCGAAAAGGCTGAGGCGCTCGGGGTCCAAGTCTTTCCCGAATTCCCCGGACAAGAATTGTTGTTCGACGGCGAAAGGGTCATTGGCGTCCGCATCGGCGACAAGGGCGTGGACCGCAACGGCCAACCGAAAGCGAACTACGAGCCGGGGCCCGACCTGCTTGCGAAGATCACCGTGCTCGGCGAAGGTCCGCGCGGCACGCTCGCAAAGCAATTGCATCGCAAGCTCGATATCGCCGCCGGCAAAAACCCGCAGACCTACTCGATCGGCATCAAGGAACTTTGGCAGATGCCCGCCGGCTCGACGCCCGCTGGCCAGGTCATCCATACTGCCGGATTTCCGCTCGACAACGGCACGTTCGGCGGCGGCTTCATCTATTCGATGGCGGGTGATATCTGGGATATCGGTCTCGTCGTCGGCCTCGACTACCGCAATCCGCAGCTCGAACCGCACACGAAGTTCCAGCAATTCAAAACACATCCAAGCGTCGCGAAGCTGCTCGCGAACGGCACGATGATCCGCTACGGAGCGAAGGCGATCCCCGAAGGCGGCTGGTGGGCGATGCCGCGACCGTTCGTCGACGGCGCTTTGCTCGTCGGAGATTCCGCCGGCATGCTCAACCCGATGCGGCTCAAGGGCATCCACACGGGAGTCAAGTCCGGGATGCTCGCCGCAGAGACCATCTACGAGGCGCTGAACGTCGGAGACGTTTCGGCCGGATCGCTCGCCTCGTATCAGACGCGCATCGAAAATTCGTGGCTGAAGCGCGAACTCTTCACGGCCCGCAATTTCCATCAGGGCTTCAAGCGTGGGCTCATCGCGGGGATGCTGAACGTCGGACTCGGTACGCTTACCGGAGGTCGCGGTTTTGGCATCGCCGACCGGTTGCCGAACGAGCCCGGCTACGAGCGCATGGAGAAGCTCACCGACTATTTCGGCCGCAATGTGCCTGGGTTCGAGCGGCCGCGCTTCGACGGAAAGCTCACGTTCAACAAACTCGATGACGTCTTCCGCAGCGGCACGTCACACGAAGAGAATGCGCCGTGCCATTTGCACGTCTCGAACACAGACATCTGTGCGAGCCGCTGTGCGCAAGAGTACGGCAATCCATGTCAGTACTTCTGTCCGGCCGCGGTGTACGAGATGGTTCCAGCGGCTGCCGGAGCGGAAAAAATCGAACAAGACGGATTTGCAGATTCAGGCAAGCGGCTGCAGATCAATTTCGCGAACTGCGTGCATTGCAAGACGTGCGACATCATGGATCCGTACCAGATCATCGATTGGGTGCCACCCGAAGGCGGCGGCGGCCCGGTCTACACGAACATGTGACGTAGAGACATAAGTTTGGCGCGACCGCTTCGTGTGAAACCCAAGCTTGGGCGCCGGATATTATCGACGATTGCGGCGCTTGTTCTCATTTGCTGCGCGGCCGCTGCGGTCGCCCGCCTTTACGTCGCATCCGACACCGCATCACGGCGATATTTTGTCGCCGCAGCCGTGCCGAATCGGCCTGTCGCGTTGGTCTTTGGTGCGGGCTTACTTCCGGATGGGTCCCCTTCGCCGATGCTTGCGGATCGCGTTGACGCAGCAGTCGCGCTTTTTCGCGAAGGAAAGGTCGGCCGGTTGCTCTTTTCCGGTGACAACAGCCGGCCTGAGTACAACGAAGTCGGCTCGATGTTCGACTACGCGGTCAAGCACGGCGTGCCGAAAAAAGACATCACGCTCGACTATGCCGGTTTCGACACGTACGATAGCTGCTATCGCGCGCATGCGATCTTCGGGGTGACGTCGGCGGTGCTCGTCACGCAACGTTATCATCTGGCGCGTGCGGTTTATGATTGCACCAAACTCGGCATCGACGCCGTCGGCCTCGGCACTCCGGACTGGGGTTCCTACGGAGCCGACTTGATGTCCGAATACGAGATGCGTGAGACCGTGGCCGATGTCAAATCACTGTGGGACGTGAACGTGTCACACCGATCTGCAACGGTCATGGGCGACTACGTCGGTTTGCGTTGACGATCTAAATGTAGTGCCGACCTTTATGGTCGGCTGGGATCCAAGAAATTCGCCGGCCGACCGTAAAGGTCGGCCCCACATCGTCTGTCAACGCCGTCATCGCGCCGACCATAAAGGTCGGCCCCACAGAGATAAAATTAGGGCAAGCGATGCTTGCTTTACTACAGGGGTCGGTACTCGCTAGCGGTTGGCGAAGGTTTGCTCGAAGAGCGCGTTGACCCAGCCGAATCGCTCGCGCGTGTACCGGCGCGGATCGTTGACGTCGAACGATTCGTGCAGCGCGCCATCGCCCGCATCGGAATCGACGAGTTCACGAACGATTTTGCCGCGCTCCGGCTCGCTGGACGCCGTGCGATACTGCACGACAAGACTCATCGGCCACACGAAGTTGGCCGGCGTGTGCGGGCTTCCGACGCCTTCAGCGTAGCGGCCGTGATAGTAGTACGGATTGCCCGGACTGAGCACGAATGCGCGAGTATGTTTGTACGCCTGAGTGTCGTAGACGAATCCCGTCAGCGGCATCGAGAGCAGACTCGGCATATTCGCGTCGTCCATGAACTTCGCGTGGCCCAAGCCGTCGATCTCGTATGCGTACATCCGGCCGTATCCGGTCGGCAGCACTGCCAGGCGGGCGATCGCCGATTCAACGCGCTGCGCCATCAGCAGCGAGATGTTTGCATTTTCATCGTCATGGTACACCGTCGCAAATGTCCGCGACATGTCGCGAAGCGTGACGGCCGCAAAGGCGTTTTCCGGCACGTTGAAATTGTACGCGACCGGATCGTCGCTCGGCCGGTATGCGCTCCAGATGAGTCCCGTGTCTTTGGCCGACGGATGTTCGTTCCGATGATACGCCGATGCGTCGGCGTGCCGCTGCTCGATGCTCAACGTCCTCACGATGCGGACGAGCATCGCGTGATAAGACTCATCGTAAATGCTGGAGTCGCCGGTCTGATCGACGTATCGCTCGGCAAGTTTGACCGGATAGCAGAGCGAGTCGATTTCGAACTTTCGCTCGGCGACCATGTAGTCTTCGCGGAAGGCGTTCGCGTAAGGATCTGAACGAACCATTCGCTCTTGCCGGAGGATCACGCCGCGCACGAGGGATGGGTCGCCCATGAGCGACATCGCCTGGACGCTTGAATCGCGCAGCCACATTGCGTCGATATCGCCGGTGCTGACATACGTCGTGCGGTCTGGAGCCCGGAAAAAACATGCCGCGTTGACTTCGCCCGCACGGTGATACCGGTCGGCGATGGTCGAAGATTGAGCGGCGACGATGGTGAGTGCGAAGGTTCCCGCTATCGCCGCGATCAGTTTGCGCATGAAGACCCCGGTCGCTGTCGACGCCGGTATTCCCACCGGCGCACTATTAGAGGTTTCGGACGTTAGACCACGATGTAACAGCAACTGTTACGGGGGCCACGGTTCTACGAGGGGTCCTTCATCCACGAGGCCGACGTGGGCGATCGCTGCGCCGGGATAGGCCAAAATCCCGTCCTCGAGGCCGATGATCCAAGAATCGGCCGTCGCGCGGACGACGCCATCGCCGACGGGCCGTCCCCAGAGGTCGTGGATCTCGGCGACGACGCCTCCCGCAAGGACGTGATCGCCCGGCGCGACCTTGTAGTCGAGTATGCCGGCGTGCGCCGGATATGGTCCGTCATCGCGCCGGCGCGTGCGACCGTCGGGCGGCATCGGCAGCACCGGCATCGCCTCGGCTGGATCGTCGAGCATGCCCGCCCAGCGCATGACGTTGCGAAGCCCGATCACGGCCGCCGCAACGTTTATCTCCGCCGCAATCGTATGGCCGCCAAGTTCCACGGTGAACGCCGGCAGCCGCAATTCTTGAAGCACGGCGCCGGTGGTCGAACGGTGCAGCTCCTTTGCGACGTATTGCGGTGCCGCATATTCCGCGACCGCGCCGAATCCGAATGCCGCCACCATCGCATCGAGTTTGCTCGACAGTGCCTCGGCAGCCGGCCGCTCGGATTCCAACCGGTAGAGCACGCGATCGCGAATGCTGAACGGAATCGAAAGCAGCGACGCGCAGTGCAGGTCGATGTAGTAGTCGGCGCTTCCTTTCATCGCGTCGAACAGCCGGGCCGTGAGACGCTCGAAAACAGTTGGCTCACGCGGCACATCTTCAGTGCGTCGCCAGCCCGGAAACGTGCGGTTCGGGTCGCGGTCGTCGTAGTACGGGTGGCGCTTGTGGGTGCGCAGCCCGGCCGGATTGAGGCTCGGCAGCACGATCAGCGTGCCGCGAAGCTTGCCGCTGAGATCGTCGCGCAGCAGGCGGTGCAGCACTGGAATGCCTGCCACTTCATCGCCGTGGATGTTCGCGGTGAGCCAGAGCGTTGGGCCGTCGCGCTTGCCGCTGACGATGACGACCGGAAGCAGTTCGAAGCCGCCCGAAGGGAGTGGCACACCTTCGAAGGTGCCGTACGTCGTGGAACCCGGTGTTGCGACGCAAGTGCCGACCGTCAGCGCCTTACTCAGCACGCATACTCCTTTTCGCGGTCCTATACGGTGCCGCGCGCTGCGCAGTTCGTGCGCGACCTCGGGAGACCTCGTGCATCGCCCGGAAATTTTTTCCGCTGCTAGAGTGCGATCGCGACGTCGGCCGCGAGCTGCTTGAGCAAGCTGAGATCGTGACCCCAGACTTGTCGGGCATCGGTCGAATACGCGGCGAGCGCGTATCGGGCATCGCGAGGTCCGGCGATCGGCAACGCGACGACGCACCGGATCCCGAACTGTCGTGCCCGGTCGCGCCACGGAGTAAATGAAGCCTCGCTTACTTTGGCGATGCCCGGCTCGCGGCGACGAATCGCCCGGCCGATAGGGCCGCCGCCTTCCGCGCGGTCGTCCCATCGCACTTCGATGCCGCGCAGATAATCTTGGGCCTCGCCCGCGAACGCGACCATCGAGACTTTGCCGTCGGGCTCGCCGCGGCAAACCGACACGAGTGCGTACTTCCTCGTGCGGGCGATGATCGAGCAACATTCGCGAACCAAATCGGATCGTTCACGCTCGCCGCCGAGGAGGCAGGCAAACGCCTCGAGCGCCTCGCTGCGGAGGCGTTCGTCCTCGACAAGGGGCGTGCGACGCTCTATCAGGTCTACGTCCCCAGCCAGGTGATGACGGCGACTTGTTCGTCGTCGATTTCGATGCTGACAGCGCCCGAAGGCAAGCGGAGCTTTGTCGGGCCGAGCGGCTTGAGGCGGACGTGAAGGATCGAACGCTCGATGCGTTCTCCCTGCCGTGACGTCTCGCGCAAGATGAGGGTTCCGGCGGCGTCGACACCCATGTAGTCGTAGACGACGCTTTCGATGAACGGCATGGGTGCGCGGGCGCCGGTCGTGTCGAATTCACGGGCCGTATCACGGTCCTGCTGCATCTTCACGTCGATGTGCACTTCGGCGAACAATCGGTCGCCGATGGTCGCCCGGTGCGGGCCGTTCTTGGGGAACGCGAGGGTAGGTTCCCAACGCGTGCGCCCCGTGGTTGTGGTCGTGTCCTGGACCACCGGGTCCGTGGTCCAACGTCTCGATCTCGGCACTGTCGTTATCCTGTCCGCGGAATGCGACGTGACGGCGCGAGCCAATCCGCCGGCTCACGTAGTCTCACTCTCATTCATCGGCAGCTTGACTAGACAGCTTTAGACGGGACGCTCGAGCCGTTCCACAATCACCGCTCCGCAACAACGCTCGTAGAAAGCGACCGGCCCGACTGCGGCGATAATGGCCCTGGCCAAGCCCATCGACTTCATCGATCCGAGCGCGCGCCTCGCCAGTATTTTGCCGATCTTCCTGCCTCGCAACACCCGGTCAACGCCCATCGGACCAAAGATCCCGACGTCGGGCTGGTCGAGCCAATGGGCGATCCACCAAAACCGGTGGCTGCGCTGCCCGTACGTGCAGAATCCGGCGAGTTCGCCGTCCGGCTTTCGCGCGAACCAATTCCAGCCGGCGGCGGCCTCGGCATGCCACGTGCCCCCAAACGCGGTGCGGATCCAGACGATGTCGTGCTCGTCTGCGCCGCGGCGCTGCTCCAACGTGACGCCTGCCGCGTGAAGCGACGCCGCCTCGTCGTCGGTCGCGAACGTAGCGGAGAGATCGACCAGCATGTTGACGATCATCGAATCGCGTTGTGATTCAGAATAATGATTGCGGCCGCAGGCTTCCGAGGTCGCGCGCCGCGATGTCTTGTAATAGGTTGAGCATCACTCACCAACGTCACTGACGCGGCCATCATCTGCTCCGCCGATTGCGGCCGCGCTGGAGTCTTATCCTTGTCGCAGCGCTCAGCGGGCTTCGCGTCCGGCCTGCTCGCGCGGACGTTTGCAGCTCTCCGCCATCGCAATTATCGGCTGTACTTCATCGGGATGGTGATCTCGCTGACCGGCGGCTGGATGCAGATCGTGGCCGCGGGCTGGCTCGTGCTCCGCGTCACGTCATCGCCGCTGCTCCTCGGCGTGATCACCGCCATGGAGACGCTGCCGGCGCTCTTCTTCTCGCTCCTTGCAGGCGCGCTCGCCGACCGGATCGACAAGCGGCGCTTTGCGATGATCACGCAAAGCCTGCTCGCGCTGCAGGCGCTCGGCCTCGGATTGCTCGTGCGCACGCATACCGCGTCGTTCTGGCCGATCTTCTGGCTGGCGCTATTCGCCGGCGTCGTGAGCTCGTTCGACGTCCCCGTGCGGCAATCGCTGCTCTTCGACCTCGTCGGACCGGAGGACATCATCAACGCGACGGCGTTGAATTCCGTCATCTTCAACGTCGCACGCATCGTCGGCCCGACGATCGCAGCGCTGATCATCGTCCGAAGCGGCGAAGCGGTCAACTTCTTTGCCAACGCGCTCTCGTTCGTATTCGTCGTCTGGGCCCTGTGGTCGATACGGATCGGCCCCGGTGCCGCCGCGGCGCGGGCGGCGCGCCGGTCGGAACCGCTGCGACGCCAGATCGCGTACGGTGTCGGCTATGCCTTCGCACACCCCTTGCTCGCGCGCATGTTCGCGGCGCTCTTCGTCTTCAGCGTCTTCGGCTTCAACTATATCTTGCTGATGCCGGTTTTCGCGAAGTACGTGTTGCACGGTGGGGCACACGCACTAGGCATCCTCATGACGTGTCTCGGTGTCGGCGCGCTTCTCGGTTCGCTGTCGATGGCCGGCCGCGCTCGCACCAGCCTGCGCTCACTCGTCGTGACCGGTCTACTGTTCCCGGCATCGCTTGTCGTCTTCGCGCTGACGCACACGCTCGTCGCCGCATCCATCGCAGTCGGCGCCCTCGGACTGTGCATGGTGCAATTCGCCGTGCGTTTCTCCTCGTTGCTGCAAATGGAATCCGGCGCCGACGTGCGCGGCCGGGTTCTCGGGCTTTACAATACCGTGTTGGTCGGGCTCGCGCCACTGGGGGCGTTGCAGGCCGGCGCCCTCGCGCAAGCGTATGGGGCCGGCATCGCGCTCGCAGGTGGCGCAGTCGTTTGTTCGGCAGCCGTCATCGTGGCCGTCGTGTGGCCACGCGATCAACCGATCCGCGTCAGCTCCCCCGCCTCCGGCGAGCGTCTCCTCGCAGAAAAGACCACCGTCGATGTTCCGTAAGTGTGTGATCGCGACGCTGCTCATGACTGCCTGCACCGCCGCGAGCGCTGTAGCCGTGCCGGCACCGCCGTTGAGCCCGCCGCACCCCTATGCTGCTGCGCAACTCGCGTCGATGCGCGCACTCGTGGAAAGTCTTGCGGAACGCGTGCCGCTCAAGAACGCGAGGATCGGTGTCTCGATCGTGCAGGCCGCGACGGGCCGTGTGGTTGAGGCGCGCGATGCGGACGGCGAATTCGCGCCCGCGTCCAATTTCAAACTGCTTGATGCGGCCGCAGCACTCGCCTACTTGAATCCGCACAACCGCTTTGTCACGCAGCTGCTCGCGCGCGGGGCACTGGATCAGGGCGTGCTCGACGGCGATCTCATGCTCGTCGGCGGCGGCGATCCGGTGCTCGCACGAAACGATCTTCGCGAGGCCGCAGCGGCCGTCGCGGCGCATGGGATCCAAACGATCACCGGCACGGTGCTCGTCGATGCGTCGTATTTCGACCGCCAGCGCTACGGCGGCGGGTGGGCGTGGGATGATTTCCCCTACTACTATCAACCGCCCATCCAGGCGCTAGCGATCGAGGAAGGTACGGCCGATGTCGCCGTGACGCCCGGCCAAACTGCGGGTCAGCCGGTGGCCGCTCAGATCGAAGCGAACGGCGGCGCGATGACGGTCGTATCGCGCGCGGTCACGACCGCCGCGAACGGCATCAATGATGCCGACTGTTTTCGCTCACCGGGATCGACGCAGATCGAGATCATCGGCCACATTCCCGTCGGTACGAAAACCGATACCTTCCAATGCGCGGTCGATGATTCGGCCGCCTTCGCCGCCGGTACCTTACGCGAATTGCTTCGGCAAAGCGGTGTGGCTGTGGGTTCGAGTCCGCGCGGCGGTGTGCCCGACGACGGCCCGCTCGATATTGAGGACCGGAGCCCGCTTCCCACCGCAGCACTCGCGCGGTACCCGGATGCCGCGCTGATCTGGTCTCATGCATCGCCGACCATTGCGGGTCTCGTCAAGAAGATGATGCCGCCCAGCGACAATTTTATCGCAGAGCACCTCTACAAGGCATTGCCGACCGCCGCATTCCGCCAGCGCGGCTCGTTCGACGGCGGCGCGCAGGTAGAGCAACGATTCATCGCAAGCCTAGGGTTGGAACCTACGAGCATCGACAACGGCGACGGCTCCGGCCTTTCGCAAGGCGATCGAATCACGCCCCGCGACATCACCACGATCCTTCGTTGGGAGTGGCAGGGACCGTATCGCGACGCGTACGTCTTCGCGCTCGGCCGGCCAGGCATCGACGGCACGGTCCGCCGGCATCTCGAGGGCTCCGACGCGGTCGGACGCGTGTGGGCGAAGGACGGCTATATTTGGCACGTCTCCACGTTTTCGGGCTATGCGTTCACCAAACACCACGGCCTGGTGGTGTTCTCGATCATGATGAACGATGCCATTGGTTCGCTTGCGCCATTTCACGCGGCGCAAGACGCGATCGTCAGGACGCTCGTCGACCTTCCGTAGTGACCCGCACGATCGTGCCCGCCATATGTTCGTCCCCTAGCCGGACGATCCGGGCCCCGGGTGCGCGCGATTCGTCTTGGCCGAATTCGGGCGAGCGCGGTTTGAACTGGAAAAACGTCGATGGGGCACTGGCGTACACGGTGGCGTTGCGCCGGACCTCAAACTCTTGATGGACGTGCCCGAACAGGACGAGTTTGACGTGCGGGGCGGTATCGAGCACTGCAAGCAGCGCCGGTGCGTCGGAGATGGTCATCGTATCCAACCAACGTGAGCCAACCGGCAGCGGGTTGTGATGCATCGCCACCACGGTCGGCATTTTCGGATCTCGGGCAAGGCGGGCGCGGAGCCATTCGCGTTGCTCGTTGCCGATCGACCCGCCGTCTTCGCCGGCGACGGAGCTATCGAGGAGAATAAACCGCCAACCGCCGGCATCGAAGGACTGGGTGAATTTTTCAAATCGCGCGAGCGTGCGATCCGAGAGGAAGCGCGCCATGTACGGCGCGTCGTCGTGGTTGCCGGGTAAGTAATAGGCGGTCGGCGTCAGACGCGCGATCTTCTCGCGCAGGCGCCGGTATGACTCCGGGCTGCCGTCCGCCGAACAGTCTCCGGTGACGATCACAAATTCAGGTTCGGGCGCCAACGCAGCCAGTGTATCGATGACCTTGTCGAGGTGTGGATCGGGCGCGACATCCCACAACCTTGCGGCCGGGTCGGCGAAAAGATGCGAATCGGATATCTGGATGAAGTACGGCTTGCGTTCCACTCTAAGAGCCTCGATTCCGAGAGCCGGCGGGGCCTTTCCTCTGGGCCGCGCGCACGATAGATCGCGCGGTGCGTCACACCTTTTTGCCATGGGTTTTGCTGGAGTTGCCGGGAGCCAAGCCGGATAGCGACCATTGACGCTCCGCCCGCAAGCGCCGACGAGCGTTTCTGACCGCATGCGAAGAAGGAACAACCGCCATGGCTTTCGCCCTACCCGCCGACGACGGCACTCGCCCTCGCGAGATCACCCCCGAGCTTCGGGCCGTTCAGCGGCGCATCCGGGAATTGGCCGCCGCGAAGAACGCGGTGGTGCTTGCGCACATTTATCAGCGCGGTGAGGTCCAGGACGTTGCGGACTTCATCGGCGACTCGCTCAATCTGAGCCGAGAGGCTGCGCGCACGAAAGCCGACATCATCGTATTTTGCGGCGTCCATTTTATGGCCGAGACGGCGAAGCTGCTCAGCCCGAACAAGCTCGTGCTGCTGCCCGACATGAAGGCGGGCTGTGGCATGGCGGACATGATCACGGGCGACCAAGCACGCGCTTTCAAGGCGAAGTATCCGGGCCGGCCGCTCGTGAGCTACGTCAACACCTTCGCCGAGGTCAAGGCGGAGTCGGATATTTGCTGCACGTCGACCAATGCGGCACGCGTCGTCCAATCGCTGCCCGACCGCGAAGTGCTGTTCGCGCCCGACAAATTCTTGGGAGCGTGGGTGCAAAAACACACGCCGGACAAGAAAATCATCACCTACGACGGCTACTGTCCGACACATTTCGTCATCAAGCCGTCCATGGTGGAGGCGAGAAAGAAGCTTTCCCCCGAGGCGCTCGTGCTCGCGCACCCGGAATGCTCGCCCGAGGTGCTGGAAATGGCCGACTTCGTGGGGTCGACGCAAGGCTTGATGGACTTCGCCGCGCGCAGCGACCATCGCGAGTTCATCGTGC
>DATBOZ010000074.1:0-40100 GCA_036561585.1 Candidatus Eremiobacteraceae bacterium
GAGCGAGATGACCGCGACGTCGGACGTGCCGCCGCCGATGTCGACCACCATGTTGCCGCTCGGACCGTCGATGGGCAGACCCGCGCCGATCGCCGCGGCCATCGGCTCTTCGACGATGTCGACGCTCTTCGCGCCGGCCAGTTTGGCGGCGTCGCGCACGGCGCGCTCTTCGACCGAGGTGATCTCGGCGGGCACGCAGATAGTGACGGACGGTTTGGGGCGCAGCCACGAGAAGAACCCGTTGTTGCGGGTCACCTTCTTGATGAAGTAGTTCAGCATCGCCTCGGTCACATCGAAGTCGGCGATGACGCCGTCGCGCAGCGGACGGATGGCTTGGATGTTGCTCGGCGTTTTTCCGAGCATCTTGCGCGCCTCTTCGCCGACGGCAAGCGTCTTGCCGGTGCGCACGTCGCGCGCGACGACCGACGGTTCGCGCAAGACGATGCCCTTGCCGCGCACGTAGACGAGGACGTTTGCTGTCCCTAGGTCGATCCCGATATCCAAATCCGTCTCCTACATTTTCTCGTATCAGGGCAAGCATCGCTTGCCCAGCCATTTTTTCCGTGGGCAAGCGATGCTTGCCCTAATACAATGTCGGTCACGATGCGCGGAACGGCGTGACGATGCGCGGCATCCTGATCGTTTCGCCGAGGTCCGCGCGCGGCATCACCGGCTCGACCGCGCTCGCCCGCGCGATCGATGCGCCCAGCGACGCCAACTTCTCCTCGAAGAACTCGTACCCGCGGTCGATGAATTCGAGTCCGCCGATCTGCGAAGTGCCTTCCGCCGCCAGCGCTGCGATCACGAGCGCGCCGCCCGCACGGATGTCCGGCGCTTCCACAACCGCGTCCTTGAGACGTTCGACGCCGGTGACGATTGCGCTTCGTCCAGAAACCTTGATATCCGCGCCCATGCGGCTGAGTTCGCTGACGTAGACGAAGCGCGCGTCGAAGATGGTCTCCTCGATCGTCGAAGAGCCGCTCGCCAGGCTCAGGTAGGCGACGAATTGCGGCTGCAAGTCGGTCGGGAAGCCCGGATACGGCGCGGTCACGATGTCCACCGGACGCCAACGCCCGGCGGCGGCGCGCACGCGAATGCTCATGCCGTCGCTCGATACCGTCGCGCCGGTGGCCGCCAGCGCTTCGGAAAGCGCGCTCAAGAATGCCGGATCGACCCCCGTCACGCTGACGTCTCCGCCGGTGATCGCGCCGGCGAGGAGATAGGTGCCTGCGGTGAGCCGGTCCGGGATGATCGTGTATTCGCAGCCGCGCAGGCGGCGCACGCCCTCGACGGTGATCACCGATCCGCCGTGGCCGCGAACTCTGCCGCCCATCGCGTTGACAAATTCGGCGAGATCGCAGACTTCGGGTTCGCTCGCGGCGTTGCGGATGGTGGTCGTGCCCTTCGCGCGCGTCGCGGCAAGCATGATGTTCTTCGTGGCGCCGACGCTCGTGCGGGCAAGCGTGATATCCGCGCCGATCAGCGAGTCCGCTGCAGCGATGATGGAACCGTGCTCGAGCGTCACCGACGCACCGAGCAGTTCGAAGCCTTTGAGGTGCATATCGACCGCACGCGGCCCGAGCACGCAACCGCCCGGCTGCGGAACTTGCGCGCGATTGAAGCGGGCCAGGAGCGGTCCGGTGATATCGAAGGAGGCGTTGAGTTTGCTGACGAGCGCGTAGGGCGCGGCGCTGACGTTGATCGGCGCTGTGTCGATGACGAGCGTGCCGCCGGGCTGCTCGCGCACGCGCGCGCCGAGGCTTTCCAAGATCGACGTCATGACATCGACGTCGGTGATGCGCGGGACCGCGTGCAGCACGACCTCGCCTTCGGCGAGGATCGCCGCCGCCATGATCGGGAGCGCCGCGTTCTTGGCGCCCGGCGCTTCGACGCTGCCTTCGAGCCGGTGTCCGCCGTCGATGACGAGCCGAGTACGCAGACCGTCAAGGTGGTCCATGGGATTCCTTCGATCGATGTTGCGTCGACCGCGATCGTCTAGGGTGAATGCTTGGCGGCTACTTCGAGCTGGGCCTGAGCCCAAGCGACGGCCGTGCGTTCAGGTCGGTCGTCGACACCATGCTTCTGCGCGAGCTCCTCTTCCGCCCGCTTGTGGTCGCGCCGCGCATTCTCCACATTGATTTCGCCGGCGGCGAGCGCGAGATCGGTGAGCACGATGACCTTCGCAGGCGTGATCTGCATGAACCCGCCGTTGACCGCGAGTTCGAGGCGGCGCGTGCCGTCGCCATCGGCGACTGTGGCGCGCAGCACACCGACCCGCAGCGTGGTCAACATCGGGGCGTGGTTCGGCAAGGCCGCAAGGTCGCCGCCGCCCCCAGGCGCGACGACGATCTCGGCCTTGCCGTTGAATTTGGCGGCGCCGGGGGTGATGATGTCGAGATCGAGCGTGTTGGCCATCGTCTTAGACGCCGGCCTTCATCTTTTCGGCGGCTTCTTTGGCTTCGTCGATATTGCCGACCATGTAGAACGCCTGCTCCGGCAGATCGTCCAACTTGCCGTCGACCATCTCTTTGAAGCCGGCGATCGTCTCTTTGAGCGGCACATACTTGCCGGCGCGGCCCGTGAACGCTTCGGCGACGTGGAACGGTTGCGAGAGGAATCGTTGAAGGCGGCGTGCCCGTCCGACGATGACCTTGTCGTCTTCGGAGAGCTCTTCGACGCCGAGAATGGCGATGATGTCTTGCAAGTCTTTGTAGCGCTGCAGCGTTTCTTGCACGCGCCGCGCGACTTGGTAGTGCTCGTCGCCGACGAAGCGCGGTTCGAGAAGCCGCGATGTGGATGCAAGCGGATCGACCGCCGGGTAGATGCCCTTGTCGGAGATCGATCGCGAAAGCACGGTCGTGGCGTCGAGGTGGGCGAAGGTGGTGGCGACCGCAGGGTCGGTGAGATCGTCGGCGGGCACGTACACCGCTTGCACCGATGTGATCGAACCCTTGCGCGTGGAGGTGATACGTTCTTCGAGCGCGCCCATCTCCGAAGCGAGCGTGGGCTGATAACCGACGGCCGACGGCATGCGCCCGAGCAGCGCCGACACTTCAGATCCGGCTTGCATGAAACGGAAGATATTGTCGATGAAGAGCAGGACGTCTTTGCCCTGCTCGTCGCGGAAATATTCCGCCATGGTGACGCCGGTCAGTCCGACGCGCAGCCGCACGCCGGGCGGCTCGTCCATCTGTCCGAAGATGAGCGCGGTCTTGTCAATGACGCCCGAGTGCTTCATCTCCAGCCACAGGTCGTTGCCTTCACGCGTCCGTTCGCCGATGCCCGTGAACACTGAGTAGCCGCCGTGCTCGGCGGCGATGTTGCGGATCAATTCTTGGATGAGCACCGTCTTGCCGACACCCGCGCCGCCGAAGAGGCCGACTTTGCCGCCGCGCACGTACGGCGCCATGAGATCGACGACTTTGATGCCGGTCTCGAACATGACGGTGGTCGGGTCTTGTTCATCCACTTTCGGCGCTTCGCGGTGGATCGGATGCATCGCACTTGCGGCGACCGGCTTGTCGGAATCGATCGCGCGTCCGAGGACGTTGAAGATCCGGCCCAGCGTCGCTTCGCCGACGGGCACGGTGATCGGCGCGCCGGTGTCGCGGACTTCTGCTCCGCGCACCATGCCTTCGGTGCCGCCCATCGCCAAACAGCGGACGCAATTGTTGCCGAGCTCACCCTGCACTTCGAGCGTCAGCTCGCGCTCCTTGCCGTCCACACCCTTGATGTTCGTGAGCAGCGCGGTGTAGATGTTCGGCAGCGTGTCGAGCGTGAACTCGACGTCGACGACGTTGCCGAGGACTTGGAGGACTTTACCGGTGCTAGCCATTTATGGTTCCTTTGCGTTTTGTCACGCTATATTTTTTGTACTAGGGCAAGCGGCGCTTGCCCTGGGTGAGCGAAGCTCACCCTCCTACAATAATGAAATCATCCTCGTAGCGCCTCGGCGCCGCCGACGATCTCCAGGATTTCTTTGGTGATGGCCGCCTGTCGCGTCTTGTTCATGACCACCGTGATTTCATCGATGAGCTTGCCGGCGTTGTCCGTGGCATTGCTCATCGCGATGAGTTTCGCCGCGAATTCCGACGCTTGCGTTTCGAGCAGCGCCTGGAAGATCGTGAAGTCTATGTACTTCGGCAGCAGCGCGGCCAAAACGCCTTGCGCGTCCGGCTCGAACTCGAACGAATTCTTGTTCGCCGACCTCTGCTCGGCTGCGGCATCGCCGACCGCGACCGGCAGCAGCTGCGAGGGCGTGGGGCGCTGCACGATCGTCGATACGAACTTGCTGGAGACGAGCGTCACGTCATCGATCTCGCCGCTCAAGAAATCGGCGGTGACTTTGGCGGCGACTTCCGACGCCAGCGCCGGCACCGATGTCGTGGTCAACGGCCAGAATTCAGCGATGCGGTGCGGCGATTTCCGCAGCTGCACGCGGCCTTTGGTGCCGACGAGGTACAGCACCGCCGGTGACGTGCCGCTCGCTGCGACATGCAGCGCGGCGCGCACGAGATTCGAATTGAACGCGCCGCACAGCCCTTTGTCCGCGGTCATCAGCAAAATGCCGCGCGTCTTGACGCCACGCGCGCGCAGCAGCGGATGGTCGCCGCCGCCGGCACGCCCGAGTTCGCGCAGCATTTCGCCGATGCCGACCGCGTATGGCCGGGCGGCCCGCATGGCGAGCTCGGCGCGGCGAATCCGTGCGCCGGCCACCATCTTCATGGCGCGCGTGATCTGCTGCGTGTTCTTCAGCGATTTGACGCGGTCGCGAAGCTGGCGAAGGGTCGGCACGCGTCAGGACGCCTTGACAAAGCGCGTCTTGAATTCGGCGACCGCGGCGTTGAGCTTCGACTTCACGTCGTCGGAGAGCACTTTCGAATCGGCGATCGTCGCCGGCACGTCGGGTGCCGTCGTCTTCACGAACTCGTAGAAGCGTTTGTGGAATTCATGGATCCGCGCCGTCGGCACGTCCGCGAGCAGATCGTTGACGGCCACGTAGATCTCCATGACCTGCCGATCGAGATCCAGCGGCTCGAACTGCGGCTGCTTCAGCGTCTCGGTGATCTTCTCACCGCGCGAGAGCTGTGCTTGGGTGGCTTTGTCGAGATCCGATGCCAGCTTGGAGAACGCGGCCAGATCGCGATACTGCGACAGCTCGAGCCGGAGTTGGCCCGCGACCGCCTTCATCGCTTTGGTCTGTGCGTTGCCGCCGACGCGTGAAACGGAAAGGCCCACGTCGATGGCCGGCCGGATGCCGTTGAAGAACAGCCCGGTTTCCAGATAGATCTGCCCATCGGTGATC
This sequence comes from Candidatus Eremiobacteraceae bacterium, assembly GCA_036561585.1. Classification (GTDB taxonomy): domain Bacteria; phylum Vulcanimicrobiota; class Vulcanimicrobiia; order Eremiobacterales; family Eremiobacteraceae; genus JABCYQ01. Next base: position 5,306 of record DATBOZ010000074.1, read on the forward strand.
GAGATCAGGTTCGTGGGGATGTACGCCGAGACGTCGCCCTGCTGCGTCTCGATCACGGGAAGGGCGGTCAACGAGCCTGCGCCGAGTTCGTCGGACAGTTTGGCCGCGCGTTCGAGCAGCCGCGAGTGCAAGTAGAAGATGTCGCCGGGATACGCCTCGCGGCCCGGCGGCCGGCGAAGGACGAGCGAGATCTCGCGATACGCCTGCGCATGTTTGGAGAGATCGTCGTAGATGATCAGCACGTGTTTGCCGGCATACATCAACTCTTGGCCCATCGCGCAGCCCGCGTACGGCGCGATGTAGCGCAGACTTGCCGGGTCCGCGGAATTCGCGGCGACGATGGTGGTGTAATCCATCGCACCCGCATCGGTGAAGATCTTGTAGAGCTGCGCGACCGTCGACGTCTTCTGCCCGATCGCGACGTAGATGCAGACGACGTCCTTGCCCTTCTGATTGATGATCGCGTCGATGGCCAGCGCGGTCTTACCCGTCTGCCGGTCGCCGATGATGAGTTCGCGCTGTCCTCGTCCGATGGGCACGAGGCCGTCGATCGCCTTGATGCCGGTCTGCATCGGCTCGTGCACCGGCTGGCGTTCGACCACCGACGGCGCCTGCGTTTCGATGGGTCGCGTGCGCGTGGTGTTCACCGGGCCCTTGTCGTCGAGCGGCTGTCCGAGCGGGTTCACCACGCGGCCGATGACGCCGTCGCCCACCGGCACCGAGATGATGCGTCCGGTGCGGCGAACCGTCGCGCCTTCTTTGATGTCGCCGTCGGGTCCCATGACCACCACGCCGACGTTATCTTCTTCGAGGTTGAAGGCGATGCCGAACATGCCGTTCGGAAATTGCACCAGCTCGTTCATCTGCACTGCCGAAAGTCCGTAGACGCGAGCGACGCTGTCGCCCACCTCGATGACGGTGCCCACCTCGTCCTCGCGCACTTGGGTGCGCGCGTTCTTGATCTGGCTTTTGAGTATTCCGGCGATTTCGTCGGCGTTGATCATCGGTGCATTCCTTTTCCTGATATGCGCTCAGGCATTCGTTAGTTCGTTTTGCCGTTCGGCGAAGCGATGTCGGGCGCGTCGATGCTTGCGAGCAGGTGGCGGCGCACTTCATCGAGCTTGCCCAAGACGCTTCCATCGACGTACCGGTCGCCCACCTGCACGATGATGCCGCCGAGCAATTCCGGGGAGACTTTCGCCTGCGGAACGATCGTCCGCTTGTACACATGGGAGAGACGCCGCGCCAGGTCAGCAAGCTCGGCTGGGGTGAGCGGCGTCGGCGTCGCGATCTCCGCCACCGATCTCCCGGCCGATTCGTCGCGCATCTCGTGCAGTTGGCGCGCGATCGTCGGCAAGAGATTCTCCCGGCGCTTGCGGACGAGCAAGATGATGAAATTTTCGACGATCTCTCCGACGCGCCCGTGGATGGAGTCGTGCAGGATCTGCGTCTTTAGCGCACGGTCGACGACCGGCGATGCGAAGAACTCCAGCAGCGAAGGATCCGATGCGAGCATCGCGACGATGGCGTCTACCTCGCGGACGACGGTCTCCACGGCATCCGCATCCTGCGCGACCGCGAACAGCGCCGCGGAGTAGCGCCGCGCGAGCGTCTCAGACGCCACTGGTGCGCTCCAAGACGCCGACCAGATGCCCGATCAGCTCGTGCTGTTGCGCCGGGCTCAACTCGCGCTTCACGAGCTCTTTGGCTTCCGCGTGCGCTCTGTCGACGGTCTCCTCGAGGAGTTCACGCCGCACACGATATCGCTCGCGCTCGAGTTCGCCGCTCGCATGCGCAAGCACGCGTTTACCATGCTCTTCGGCCGCCGCGCGTTCGGTGGCGACGAGCCGTGCGGCTTGCGCCGTGCCGATGTCGACCATGCGCACGGCGTCGATTTTCGCTTTCTCGAACGCTTGTTGCGCATCCGCCAACGCCTTCTCGCTCTGATCGCGGTAGGCAGCGGCATCTTCCACCGACTTGTTCTGCGCTTCTTGCTGCGCCACGAGCATCGGCGCACCGATGCGATTCCAAAGAACGACGAGGACCACCACGAAGATGACGAAGTCGATGACTTTTGCGATGAAGACCGGATCTGCGAGCGCTGCGTAGTCCATCGATTATGCCGCGCCTTCCAATTCGACCGCTCGATGCACCATGGCGCGCGCGAGCTCTTGAACGAGCGCACCCTGCTTTTCCGTGGCGTGGGCCCGCTCCGACGCGACCGACGCGTGCGCGAGCGCCACGCTCGCGGCTGCCTTTTCCGAAGCTGTGCGTTCGATGTCGCGGCTCTCGGCTGCCGCACGGCCGGCCGCTTCGCGCATGATATCATCCGTGCGGCGCCGCGCCGCGTCGATCAGCGCATCCGCTTCGGCTTGGATCGCCGCAGCTCGCTCGAGCAGCTCACGGGACTCCCGTTGCGTCGCCGCGATCAAGCGCAACCGTTCTTCGATCGCGCGCCGCGTCGGCGCGATGAACACGATATTCAACAAGATCCAGAACACGACGAAGTTCAGGATCTGTATGAGAAACGTGCCGTCGATCGAAAGCAGCATGTGCCGGTCTTTCGTTCCTATTTCCCGAGGATGGGTTTGAGCACGGCCATGACGCCGAGTCCGCCACCGCCGATGAGCAAGAAGAAGGCGAGCGCGATCGCGATGATCGGGAACGCTTCCAGGATGCCGAATCCTAGGAAGTAGAAGAAAAAGATGTTCGGCCGGGCTTCCGGTTGCCGCGCGATCGATTCGACCGCCTTGCTGCCGATGATGCCGTCGCCGATCGCGGAACCGAAGGCGGCAAAACCGACCATCAACGCAAACGCGATGATGACGGACGAGACGAGAATGGCGTTTTCCATGTGGTGCTCCCTTTAGTGCGCTTCGTCGGATGTCGGAGTGATGAGATATGCGATCGTCAACAGTGTGAAGACCAGGGCCTGGATCGCGCCGATGATCAAGTTGAACGGATAGATCACCATCGGCCCTGCGTTGGCGAGTATGGAGATGATGCCGAGGTGCGCGCTGATGACGGCGGCGATCACGAAGAGCAGGACCTCGCCGGCGAAGATATTCCCGAAGAGCCGCATCGCGAGCGTGACGGGCCTCGCGAGTTCGTCGATGATCATGATCGGTAACAGCGGAATGCCGAGCCCGAGCGGCCGAACGACGAGGTGGCCGAAATAGCCAAGGCCTTTGCGCGCGATGCCCACGCCCTGCACGAGCAGGATTGCGAATATCGCAAGCGCCGCCGTCGTGTTGACATCTGCGGTCGGCGATTTGCCGACGAACGGAAACAGCCCGATCTCATTGAGCACAAAGATGAACAAGAACAGCGAGATGATGAAGGGGACGAACGGTACGCCGTTCTTGCCGAGGATCGTGTCCACTTGGCCGCTGATCGCCGTCACGATCAGCTCCATGAACGTGTAGCGCTTCGACAGCTTCGTGACCGGGTGTGCGCGCGCGAGGATACCGACAACAATCAAGACGATCGCCATGCCCACCCACGTGATGGTCACGGTGTCGGCATGCACTGTGTTGAACGGCGCCGGCATAAAAGAAATGTGCCAGAGCGGATGATCGCCGATGGTCTCGTGCATCGTTACCCTTTAGGCGGCCGCATCGTCGCGACTGTTGACTATTTGTTGACGATACACCAGAATCGCTACTGCTAACGGTGCGACAAATCCAGCAAGATATGTGAAGTATCCGAGCCAAGGTCCGCGCCCGACGATGATAAACGGCGCGGCACCCGCGAGCAAGACGCGCAAAACGCCTTCGATCGACAAAAACGGCACATACCCTTTGCCGGCCTTCATCAGGCGGTCGAAACTTCCAGCGATGTGGAAAAGCGACGCCAGACCGATGAGGCAGCCTGCGACTAATGCACCCGCCGGCACATAGGCGTGCCAGACCAACGAAAGGACGGCTGCGACGACAAGCGCCACCACCAGACTGCGCGATGCCACCGCTGCCTGTATAGGGCGGAAGTATTCCATAGAAGCGCATGGGTTCGGCGGCCGGAACAGCCGCCCTTCACCGGCGAACGCTCGTTCGTCCGAGTCACATGAGTGCGGAGAGCCGGCGAAACAACGATGCAAGGCCCGCTGCGAAACCGAGAATAATTCCGACCGGAACTGCCCATTCCCAATGCAGCAGACGAGCGGCGGCGAGACCCAAGAGGAATCCGACGACGAGTGTTGCGATCACGGAACTTCCGGCGCCGGCGAGTTGCGCGAGCGAGAGCGGCGATTGCTGCTTCACTGCATCGAGGCGGGCAACGTCGGCGGCAGCGACGGATCGAATTCTTCCGGCGCCGCGGCGCCGCGATAGTGCGCGAGCAATGCTTGCGCGATCCGGTCGGCGGCTTTTCCGTCGCCATAAGGATTGCTCGCCTTCGCCATATGATCGTACGCCGCGCGATCGTCCAATAATTCGTTGAGCTGGCGTGCTACCGCACGCTCGTCGGTGCCGACGAGACGCAGCGTGCCGGCTACGATGCCTTCCGGTCTCTCCGTCACGCGGCGCAGTACGAGCACCGGCCGTCCGAGACAGGGCGCTTCTTCTTGCAGGCCACCCGAGTCGGTCGCGATCAGCGTCGCGCGTCCGATCGCCGCGACAAGCCGGCGGTAGGACATCGGCTGCACCAATCGCACGCGCGGCACGCCATCCAGCACCCGTCGCACAACCTCGACGACGGCCGGATTCGGATGCACCGGCCAGATGATCGTGAGATCCGGGTGCGCTTCGACGACCGCTTTCAGCGCGCGACAGATCTGCGCGAGCGGCTCGCCGAGATTTTCGCGACGATGCGCTTCGACGAAGAGCATGCGCGGAGTGCCGACTTCCGGCACATCGCCCGGCTGCAGGCGCGCGTTGACCCACAGGAAGGCGTCGATCACGGTGTTGCCCGTGACGACGATCGATGCGGGCGATTTTCCTTCGGCGAGCAGATTCGCTCGAGCTGTCGGCGTCGGCGCGAAATGATGGGTCGCGATGACGCCCGTCAGGCGCCGGTTCATCTCTTCGGGAAACGGTTCGTAGATCGTGTCGGTGCGCAGTCCCGCCTCGACGTGACCGACCGGAAGCTTCTGATAGTATGCAGCCAGCGCGCTCGCGGTGGAGGTGGTGGTGTCACCGTGCACCAGCACCACGTCGGGCTTCGCGTCCTCAAGCACGCTGCTCATCCGTTCGAGCACGCGCGTTGTGACGTCCGTGAGCGATTGACCTTCGGTCATCACTTCGAGATCGTAGGCGGGCTTGATCTCAAACAACTCGAGCACTTCGTCGAGCATCTCGCGGTGCTGTGCGGTGACGATGGTGATGCAGTTGAAAGCTTTGTCTGCGACCATGCGGTGCACCACAGGCGCCATCTTGACGGCGTCAGGGCGCGTGCCGAACACGACCGCGACGTTCAGCGGTTTGCTCAAAACAAATGCGGCCCGCCCGGCCGCGAAAGCACGAGCACGAGCAAGCTCAACACACCGCAAACGGCGTAGATCAACGTGACGGCCGCGCGCTGCGAGAGCCCGAGATCGAGCAGCCGATGATGCGTGTGGCTCCGGTCGGCGGCGAAGAGCGGCGCGCCGGAACGCAACCGGCGCATGATCACGTGCGCGGTATCGAGGATCGGAAACGCGAGGATGACGAGGAACGGCACCACCAGCGAAATCGCGATCGCGCCTTTTGCTTTGCCGACGACGGCGGCGCTCGCAAGGACGAAGCCGATGAACAGAGAGCCTCCATCACCCATGAAGATGCGCGCCGGATTGAAATTGAAAGGCAAGAAGCCGGCGGCGGCGCCGGCAAGCGCGGCCATGGTGATGGCGACCAGATACTGACCTTTCCAAATCGAAACGACGATCATGGTCAGCGCGGCGATGAGCGTCACGCCGGTGACGAGACCGTCAAGCCCGTCCAAGAAGTTGATCGCGTTCACCATGCCCATATACCAGAAGATCGAGAACGGAATGGCGAACCAGCCCAGGTCGATAAATCCGAAATGGGGCACTTTCATCTGCTGAATGGTGAAGCCATACATCACCACCGCGACGAGCGACACGACGAATTGCGCGAGGAACTTGTCGCGCGGCCGCATCGTCATCACGTCATCCCACAGTCCTACGCCCATCATGAGTGTGCCGCCGAAGAGCAAGCCGATCACGTGCGCGAGATCCGGCGTGTCTAAGTAATGATGGATGACGAACGAGTGCGTGAGCGCGAAATTCAACGTGGTGAAGAGCGCGAGCATGAATCCGAGATAGATCGCGATGCCGCCAAGCCGAGGTGTGGGCTGCGTGTGCACGCGGCGATCGTCGTCCGGCTGATCGAAAACGCCCACCTTGAACGCCATGCGGCGGATGAGCGGCGTGACGCCCGCGCAGGCGAGTCCTGCGATCACGAAGGTGATGAGGCACAGCCAGATGATGTTCACGTCGCCGGGCAGCGCTTGCAGACCTGGCGCGGGATGCGCAATGACTGCGCGGTGGACTGCCTTCACTGGAGCGGCTGCGTGGTGCACCGTCTGGGCGGCGGCCAGCAGCAGCGCGAAGATTGGCGACCCTGATGGCGCCACTATGACCCGCCCGCAAAGCGCTCGATCGGAATTCCGGCTTCGCGGAAAAGATCGATCGCGAGATCATCGGGGTACGGGTCCTCGTACACCACGCGCGTGATGCCGGCGTTGATGAGCAGCTTCGCGCACGTCAAACAAGCGTGCGCGGTGCAGTAGAGCGTACTGCCGGCGATCGCGACGCCATGCCGCGACGCCTGCACGATCGCGTTCTGCTCGGCGTGGGTCGAGCGTGCACAATGACCGTGAAGCATATCGCCGCCGTCAGTGTGGTCGCAGTGGCGCAGGCCGACCGGCGCGCCGTTATAACCGGTCGTCAGGATGCGCTTGTCCTTGACGATCACCGCGCCCACGGAAGCGCGGGAACATGTCGCGCGCGTCGCCACCGCTCGTGCGATGGCCATGAAATACGCATCCCAGGGCGGCCGGTCGGCATTCGATTTCACGGCGACCGGAATCCGTGCGTTTCCGGCACGCGTCCGGCGCCGCGACCGAAGAGCCGGTCGCCGGCGTCGCCGAGTCCGGGCACGATGTATCCGTGATCGTTCAGATGGCGATCGAGCGCGCACGTGAAGACGATGAGCCCTGGATGCGCCTTGAACAGCGCCGCGCAGCCTTCGGGCGCAGCGATGAGCGAGATGAAGCGCAGATCTTCGACGAGCGCGCCGCGCGCGAGTAAGAGATCGATCGCGGCCACCGCTGAAGCGCCGGTGGCGAGCATGGGATCGAGCACGAACGCGCGCCGCCCGTGGAGATCGTCGGGCAAGTTGACGTAGTACGGCACCGCGTGCAGCGTGTCGGGATCGCGATACATGCCGACGTGCGCCACGTGCGCCTGCGGCATGAGCGCGTGGAATCCGGGAACCAGGCCGAGCCCGGCGCGTAAGATGGGGACGAGCAGCGGCACGCGGACCAGCATGCGCGCGGTCGACCAACCGACCGGCGACGCCACCTGGGTTTCGGCGGTCTCGAGATCGGCGGTCGCGGGCCACGCCAAGAGCATGCCGAGCTCGACGCACAACTCGCGGAATTCTTTGTTGGACGTCGCAGCATCACGCAAGCGGCCCAACTTGTCATGCACGAGCGGATGCTGCAAGATCGTGAGGTTTGGGAAGTCGCGGGTCTCCATCGGCGCGCCTGACGATCCGCGCGCCGCTACGGCACGCCGAACTGTGACGTCAGTTCGTGCACCTTGCCGCGCAGCTGCGTGACGCGCGCGCGTTTGCCGACGTCGTCCATCGCGGCGATCATCAGCCCGGCGATTTCGCGCATCTCCGATTCCTTCATGCCGCGCGTGGTGACGGCGGGCGTGCCGATGCGCACGCCGCTTGCGACGGTCGGCGGATGCTTATCGAACGGAATCGTGTTCTTGTTGGCGGTGATGCCGATCTCGTCGAGATAGATCTCGACGTCTTTCCCGGTGAGACCGCGCGATGAGACGTCGACGAGCATGAGGTGGTTGTCGGTGCCGCCGGTGACGATGCGCACCCCGCCGGCGGTCAACGTTTCGGCGAGCACTTTTGCGTTCGCGACGACTTGACGGGCGTATTCCTTGAACGAGGGCAGCAGCGCCTCGCCGAATGCGACGGCCTTCGCGGCGATGATGTGCATGAGCGGCCCGCCTTGAATGCCCGGAAACGTGGTCTTGGAGATGCCCTTCCCCAGTTCGCCATTGCACATCACCACGCCGCCGCGCGGGCCACGCAGCGTTTTGTGCGTGGTGGTCGTGACGTAATCCGCGTGGCCGACAGGTGTGGGATAGAATCCGGTGCAGACAAGTCCGGCGACGTGCGCGATATCGGTGAAGAGCAGCGCATCGACTTCGTGCGCGATGTCGGCGAACGCTTTCCAGTCCACGGTGCGCGAATACGCGCTCCATCCCGCGACGATCATCTTCGGCTTGTGCTCGCGCGCGAGCGCGCGAATGGCGTCGTAGTCGAAGCGCTCGGTCTTCGCATCTACCATGTAGGGCACGACGTTATAGAACTTGCCGCTGAAGTTCACCTTACTGCCGTGGGTGAGGTGCCCGCCGTGGTCGAGCGCGGTGCCCATGATCGTGTCGCCGGGTTTCAGCGCCGAGAAATAGACGGCCATGTTCGCTTGTGCGCCTGAGTGCGGCTGCACGTTCGCGTACTCGACGCCGAAGAGTTGCTTCAGGCGGTCCATCGCGAGCGTTTCGATGACGTCGACGTACTCGCAGCCGCCGTAGTAGCGTTTGCCCGGGTAGCCTTCGGCATACTTGTTCGTCAAAACGGATGATGCGGCTTCGCGCACTGCGGCGCTGACGTAGTTCTCGGACGCGATCAGCTCGAGATTTTTCTGCTGACGCTCCTCCTCGCGGACGATCGCACTGTAGACGTCGGGGTCGGCGGCGGCGAGCACGGCCTGCTCGAGCATGCGGGCATTCATCGCTTCGCCCCAGTGCTTGTTGCTGCGCCGACCGCCGGATAGTCGTCGATCTCCTTGACGCGGCGCTCGTGCCGGCCTTCCTCACCTTCGGTGGTGAGCCAGACGTCGAGACATTCTTGTACCATCTCCCAGCCGACGAGCCGCTCGGCGAAGCAGATGATGTTCGCGTGATTATGCTGGCGCGAAAGAAGTGCCGAATACGGCTCGGCGACCGGAGCGGCGCGCACACCCTTGACTTTGTTCGCGGCGATCGCGATGCCGATGCTCGAGCCGCAGACGAGCACCCCGCGTTCGAATTCTCCGCTGCCGACGGCTTCGCCGACTTTGAAGGCGATCAAGGGATAGTCGACCGGATCCGTGGAGTACGTGCCGAAATCCACGACTTCATGGCCGAGTTCGCGAAGGCGCTCGGCGACCTTTGCCTTGTACACGAAGCCGGCGTGATCGGCGCCGACGGCGATCCGGAATTTTTTCGCGCTCATGTCGATGGCAACGTAGGTTCGCCCGCCTCAGTGCGGGCGACCTTTATGCGTTCGATGATCTTCGGCATACCCTGCTCGAGTTGGTCGCGAAGCGCGCGATAATCCGCGTCGCTGCCGCCGTACGGATCGGGGATATCGCCGAGTCCGGTGACTTCGTCGAAGCTCACGATCTTCGCCCGTTCGTGTGCAAAGAATTGACGGACGTGATCGCGGTGACGGTCGGTGACGCAGACGACAAGCGACGCGGCCGTGACGAGATCGCGCGTGACCGGCTGCGCCCGGTGCGCATCGAGCAGCAGTCCGAGATCCGCAGCGGCGGAGCGCGCGCCATGCTCTGCGCGCTGGCCGGTGAGCGCGGACGTGCCGCAACTTTGCACGATCGCTTCAACGCCGGCGGCGGCCAGCGCGGCACGCGCCATCACTTCGGCGAGCGGGCTTCGACAGATATTGCCGCTGCATACGAACAGCAGGCGCGGTGATGCGTGAGCCATGCTCGGTCTTTAGTTCGAACCGGCGGGCAGACCGACCTATGCGGTCGATTAGGAAATCGCGCGCGGCTCGCAGAACGCGACGAGATGCTCCTGTCTTGCAGCACGTCGTCGTATCGTCGCACTATCGAGAACGGCGCTCTCACGCAACTCGAGTGGGTCGACGCGTGCGCGCGCGAGTTGCCCGTCGACGGCGTGGAGTTCGACGCCCGTTTTTTTCCTCGCACCGATGACGACTATCTGGCGCAGTTGAAAAAATTGTGCGCCGACCGTTGCTTGACCGTCGCGAGTGCGAGCGCGATAGTTCCGCTCGGCGGCGATGACGTCGATGCGGTGCTCGAATCGTTCTTGCCATGGATCGACCGGGCGCTCGCACTTGGGGCGCCGCTGCTGCGCTTTGAGAGCGGACTCACGATCGGCTCTCCCGGAATCGCATGGCGAGAATTCGTGCGAGGACTAAAGGTCGCATGCGCGCACGCGAAGCGGCGCAACGTCACGTTGGCGATGCAGTCCGGCCACAGCGGTGCGCTTGTCGCATCGCCCGCTGACGTCCGGCGCGCCCTCAAGGAGTGCGATTCAGCGTGGCTGCGCGTGTCGATGCGCGCGGCGGATCTCGCCGGCGCCGGGTCGGCGGAGTGGAACGATTTGATGGATGAGACCGTTATCGCGACAACCGAGACCGGTGCATCCGAGGAGATCGCCGCGCTCGAAATCGCCAGGTACCGCGGTTTTCTTACGTTGTGCTACGCAGGGGAGCGAGATGAGACTGAAGCGGTCCCGGCAATACTCCGTGGGGCCGACCTGTAGTGCCGACCTTGAAGGTCGGCCGGGCGATCTTCGGAATCACTGACCTCCCCCGCGAGAGTTGAGATCGCTATGAACTTCTCAGGCCCGAATTGGTCGCACCGGCGAGCGCCTTTCCTGATCGCGACAGCCGCGCTGGCTTTGTCCGTCGCGGCCTGTGCGGGTGCCGGTGGCTGCGTTTGTGGGCCCATTGTAGCTCCAAAGAAAGCGGCGCTCCACGAGTTCCCCATTCCGCTTGCGTCCGGCGCGCAACCCATAGCGCTCGCGAGCGGAAGCGATCACAATATTTGGTTTACCGCCTGTCAAGTGATTCTCGGCGGCAACATGAACAAGATGAATGGTTGGATCGGGCGGCTCGCGCTGCCCGCAAACTCGATCACGCTTTATCCGCTTCAGCCAGGTGGAACGCAACGCTGCCCGGTTGAAATCACCGCCGGTCCCGACGGCAATCTTTGGTTCAACGAAACGACCTTCGCCGGCAAAGGTATAATCGGTCGCGTTATGACGTCCGGCGTGATCACTGAGTTCGCCCTGCCCACAATGCAGCGTCTCAACGGAATAGCGACCGGTGCCGACGGGAACATTTGGATCAGCGGCACGCCCGTCGCGGGCAATTTCGCCATCGCGGCGGTGTCGCCGTCGACGGGGATGATCGTCAAATCAGCTTCGATTCCCAATGCGCAGGGCAACCCGGAAGATCTGGTCTCAAATCCTGTCGACAATTCGATCGTCGCTGCGGGTTACAATGAAGCCGGCGCCTCCGACATCTACTCGGTGAACACATCCGGGGTCCCGACGGCGACGATCGTCGCGACCCAGGGCGCCGACGTTGCGGCTTTCTGGGTGATGCTCGCATACGGTGCCAACACGATCTTCGTTCCGAACACGATCGCGCCGTCCGGCGGCAACTGGAGCACGCTGACGCTTTCCGCTTCAGGATACACGCAGAACATCGTTCCGGGAATTCCCGGCAATAACATGGCACAGGGAATAGCATTTGGTCCGGACGGCAACGTGTATCTTGCTGACGATCAAACGCCGAATACCGGCTTGATCTATGTCATGAGCGCGAGCGGCAGCGTCATACGGAGCTATGCGCTTTTGACGCCGGGCGTCTACCCGTTCCAATCGGTCGCGGGATTCGGTAATCCCATGGGCGTCGGGCCCGACGGAAATATCTATTTCGCCGAGAGCAACAATCGTAAGATCGGCGAAATCGCGCTCCACTGATTATTGGCCGACCATAAACATCGGCGCTACATCAAAAAAATTAGGGTGAGCGCTGCTCACCCTGCTGCATGGGTCGGCCGTTAGTTATATCAAGCTCCCCATTGAGCCGTTGCCTGCCGGAGATTCGAACCCGCTTTAAGCAGGTGGGTGCTGACCCGAACGCCGGAAGGCTTCCCTCTACGAGGAGGGCTTGCTCAAAGGCGCCCGGAGTTCGGCTCCCTCTCGTGTTGTTTGTGGTTCAAACACGAGACAGGCTGACGCACACCGCAGGGAGCGCGCTTATCGCGCTTTGGCCTCCACCCTAACACGCCGGGCACACGAAAACAAGTCTTGACAATTTGTAATCGTTCGGTCTCGCGGCGTGCGGATTGGCCGCCCGTTAACACGATAATTGCCGGCGACTTTTCTGTGACCGAGGAGAGTTTGCCGCGCCGGACGCTAAACTGTGCCGCATGATGCCGGGCCTGCGGTATGAGCCGCTCACACTTCACTTGCGCCACACATTCACGATCGCGCGGTCTTCGGAAGATGTCGCGCAGACGTTGCTGCTGCACTTGAGCGCGGACGGGATCGAGGCGATCGGCGAGTCCTCGCCGATCGGGCGTTATAGCGAAAGCGTCGAGCTCGTCGCGCGGCAGCTCGAAGCGCTCGATCTGCGCGGCGCGAATCCGTGGCACATCGACGAAATGTTGTCTCGAATTCCGCGTGTCCAGCGCGGCGCGATGTGCGCGCTCGATTTGGCGCTGCACGATTGGGCCGGCAAGCGACTCGGCATCCCGGTCTATCAACTGCTTGGACTCGATCCCGGCAAAGCAAAACAGACGTCGTTCACGATCGGCATCGACAACCTCGACAAGATGGTCAGCAAGACGCGCGAAGCTATGCACTTGCCGATCCTCAAAGTGAAGCTCGGCGCCGGGAACGAGCGCGAAATTCTGCAAGCGCTGCGATCCGTGTATCGCGGCATCATCCGCGTCGATGCGAATGAGGCCTGGACGCCTGAAGAGGCGGTGGCTCAGCTGCGCGACCTCGCGTCGTTCGATCTTGAGTTCTGCGAACAGCCGATCGCGGCGGGCAATCCTGCCGGCCTTCGCTACGTGCGCGAAAATTCGCCGATACCGATCATGGCGGATGAAGATTGCCGTACGCTCGACGATCTTGCGCCGCTGTACGGCTGCGTCGATGCCATCAATATCAAGCTGGTCAAGTGCGGCGGCATCCGCGAAGCCATAAGGATGATCCATACGGCGCGCGCGCTCGGGATGAAGATCATGCTCGGCTGCATGATCGAGTCGTCGGTGCTGTGCACGGCCGCCGCCCAATTGACGCCACTCGTCGATTACGCGGATGTCGACGGACCGCTGCTCGTGACCGATGATCCGTATGCCGGCGCGGAATACGACGGCGCGCAACTGCGATTGCCGGATGCGCCCGGACTAGGGGTGCGGCCCCGCAACGCGGCGTAACTGCCCGACATGGATGAGCGCCGGCGCTACGTCGTCCTCACCGAAGGATTCATCGCAGACCGTCACGCCAAGACCGCGTTCGGGGTCATGCGCTATGGCCGCGACCACGTCGTCGCGGTCGTCGACTCGAGTGCGGCAGGCAAGCGGGTTTCGGATTACCACCCGCATCTTCGCTGCGAAGCGCCGATCGTCGCGAGCGTCGCCGACGCGCTGAAGTACCAACCGACATCGTTGCTCGTCGGGGTCGCGAACGCCGGCGGATTTCTGCCGCCCGCATTCCGTCCGCATGTGCTCGCAGCGATCGACGCCGGGCTCGAGGTCGTCAGCGGGCTGCACGAATTCCTGAACGAAGACGACGAATTTCGCGCGCACGCGCGCGCGAGCGGTGCGCAGTTGTGGGATGTGCGCCGCCCGCCCGACCACATTCCGCTCTTCTCCGGCGCGGCATATCGCGTGCCGCACGTGGTCGCACTCGCCGTCGGCAGTGACTGCGCGATCGGCAAGATGACCGTGATGCTCGAGCTCGAAGAGGCAGGCCGCGCAGCGGGCGCGCGCCCCGAATTCGTGGCGACGGGTCAAACCGGCATCATGATCGCCGGCAAGGGGATCGCGGTCGACCGCGTCATTTCCGACTTCGTCACGGGCGCATCGGAGCAGCTCGTTCTCGGCGTGTCTCCCGGCACCGACGTCGCGCTCGTCGAAGGTCAGGGCAGCATTCTCCATCCGGCCTATGCACCGGTCACTCTTGGTCTGCTCTTCGGCTGCGCGCCGGACATGTTGGTGCTCTGCCACCGCGCGGGCCAGAAGACGGTCGAGGACTTCGACGTCGTGATCCCCGATTTGCGTGCGCTCGCGCGCGACCACGAGCGCATGCTCGCGCGCACGAAAGCGGCGCGGTGTATCGCCGTCGCGTTGAACACCGCGGAGCTCGACGACGTCCACGCGCGGGCCGCGATCGCCGCAGCCGAGGCGGAGACGGGCCTCCCGACCGACGACGTTGTCCGCTTCGGCGCCGCCAAACTATGGGCTGCCGTGGCACGCGCAGCCGAAGCGACGGAGAAGAGGCAAGCGGCGAGATGAGAAAAGCCTCGTTCGGCGTTTTCGCAGCGATGACGGCCACCGTTGCGATGCTCGCGACGGCATGTACGAGGACGGAAACGTCGCTGAACCCGCCCGCGGGCGCCGCGAATCCCTGGACGGTGCACGGCACGCTGCGTTTGACCGAACCCGAGGAGCCTAACTCGCTCCTCCGCATGTTCTCCAATCAGGAATCGGCCGACGACGTCACCGCGCTGCTCTTCGAGCCATTCTTCCGGTTCGACGACCACGAACATCTGGTGCCTGCGCTTGCAACCGTTTTCCCGACCTTGAAGAACGGGCTTATCAGCGCCGATGGCAAGCGCATCACGTTCAAGCTTCGTCCGGGCGTCGTTTGGTCCGATGGCGTTCCAGTCACCGCCGACGACGTCATCTTCACATGGCAGTCGGTCGTCAACGGCAAGAGCCCGGTCACCAACACCGCGGACTACGATCAAATCGAGCAGATGGAGAAGGCCGGCCCGTATCAGGTGACGTTCGTGCTGCGCAAACCGCTCGCAAGCGCGGTCTACTTCTTCTCCGAAGGCACGTTTCCGCCGCTGCCCAAGCACCTGTTGGAAAAATACCCCAAGCTCAGCGGCAATCCGTACGACAGCGCGCCGATCGGCGACGGCCCGTTCGTCCTCACGCAGTGGGTGCATGGATCCGACTTGCTCTTCGCCGCGAATCCTCGCTATTGGCGCGGACGGCCGGCGCTCAACGCCATCGACATCAAGATCATCCCCAACACCGAAACGCTCTTCCAAGTGTTGAAGGCCCACGAAGTCGATATGGTCGACGGCGTGACCAAATCGCTCGTACCCCAGCTCCCGTCGATTCCCGGCGTTCACGTGAGCACGACCCTCACGGCGAGCTACCGGCATCTCGACTTCAATTGCAAGAGCCCGATCTTGCGCGACGTCGAGGTGCGGCGCGCGATCGCACGCGCGATCGATATCGACAAGATCATCCGCACCGTGTACGGCGGACTTGGCGTCCGCGCGGCAACCGACGTTCCGTCGTTTTCGTGGGCTGCGAATCGTCTATCGCCGGTCGCGTTCGACCCTGCGGCTGCCACGCGTCTCTTGGACGCAGACGGATGGCGCGTCGGGTCCGACGGGATCCGCGTCAAGAACGGCCAGCGGCTCTCGCTGACGATCTCGACTGCCTCAAGCAATCTCCTCAACGAAGATGCAGAACAGCTGCTCGCGCGCGACCTGCAATCGGCCGGCATCGAATTGACGACCAAGAATTACGAGGCTGCTGTGCTCTTCGCGCCGGACGGACCACTGTACGGCGGACGGTACGATATGGCGTGGATCGTCAACACGGAAGGCGTCGATCCGGACAATCTCGGCGAATTCGGCTGCGACTTCATCCCGCCGCACGGTGCCAATACGCTCTTCTACTGCAATCGAAAAGTCGACGCCCTGTTGAACGATGCGGAGCAGACCTACGATCACGGACGGCGCCGTGACGACTACCAGGCGGCGTGGAAGATCATGCTCGATGAGGCTCCCGAGATCATGATCTACTGGGACTACAACGTGATCGGATACAACTCGGATCTCAAGAATTTCAGACCTGCGCCGGTCATCACGGACTATTGGAATGCGTGGGAGTGGAAGATATGAATGTGGCCGCGGCCGTTGCGGCCTCGGCCGCCGTTTGGGTGATGCGTTTTCCACAGCCGCTCGACCACGACTTCGAATCGCACAGCCACGCGGTTCCGTCGGGTTTCACGTCGGCGATCGCGTCGTGGAATGCGCAAACGCCAGGCGGATCATGGATCGAGGTGGCGATGCGCGCGCGGCTGGGCTCGCATTGGACGGCGTGGTATCAAATGGGGCATTGGAGTGCGGATCTCGACGGCGACCATCGTACGTCGATGAATGGCCAACATGACGGCGATGGGCGCGTCGATACCGACACGCTCGTGCTCGCACATTCGGCTGATGCGATCCAACTCCGCGCTCGCGTACATCCGGCGGCAAACGGCGCTGCGCCGTCGATCTCACTCTTGGCGGTGACCGTGGACCGCGAACCCGTTCACGCGTTTACGCCGGTGCCCGCGACCAAATCTCCGGCGTGGGGTGTGGACATACCGGTACCCGAGCTCACGCAACGCGTTGGTGCGCAGGGTGGAAAGTATGGCGGCGGCGGCGATTCGTGGTGCAGCCCCACAAGCGTCTCCATGGTCATGGCGTATTGGGCCGCGGTCAAGGAACATCCCGAGTGGGATGTCAGCGTCGCCGATGCGGCTGCAGGGACGTATGATCCGGCGTATCAGGGTTGCGGCAACTGGCCGTTCAACGTGGCGTTCGCGTCTCGGCACGGCTTAGAAGGATGGGTTGCGCGTCTTCCGTCGCTTGCCGCGATGGAAGCATACGTGTCGGCGGGCGTGCCGCTGATCGCCAGCATCCGCGTCCGCGCCGGCGAGCTCGACGGCGCGCCGTATCCGAAGACCGACGGCCACTTGCTGGTCGTGCGCGGATTCACTGACCGAGGCGACGTCATCGTCAACGATCCATACGCGGAACCAGGGTCGATTCGCCGCATCTACCAGCGGGCGCAATTCGAGCGCGTGTGGCAGGACGGCTCGCACGGTGCGGTCTACCTCATCGCCCCACCCGGCGTGTTGTAGGTCTCGTCTGTAGTAGGGTGAGCAACGCTCACCATGATTATTTGGGCGAGCGATGCTCGCCCTACTACATTTGAGTTTGGGCAGATCAGGCGGGTTGGGGGCCGAGGCCTTTGCGGGCGATCGCGGTGTTGACGATGAGTCCCGGCAGCATATCGCAGAAGATCTTGTTGACCGCTGAAAGGCGCGCCCGCTCCGCGGCGTCGACGTCGTTGGCGGCCAAGAGCGCCTGACTCAAGCTGAGCCGGTACGGAAGTTCGTTGGCCGCAGACATCGCTTCGTCAAGGACGGCCCTGCAGAGCACGGCGTAGCGCGGATCGGCGATCGCCGGCTTGCAGTCGCGCCACCACACTTCGAGCCAGTCGGGCGACGTCGCCATCGCGCGATAGTCGCCGCTGACGAACGGATTGCCGGTCACCGACTTCACGTCTTCGAAAATCGTGCGCACGCGCAGCGGCGCCTCGCCTTCCTCGACCGCGGGCATCACTAGGGTGCGATAATCGTAGCCGATGTCGTCGGAGTCGCCCGGATGCCGAGGCCCCGGACTACCGACGCCGCCAACCGTTTCTCCCGCGAGCGCACCGTCGACCGCGAGCGCGACGATCAGCAGCTTCGGATTGACTTGCCGGAACAGATCTGCGATCTCGCGCATCCTGCGGAGATCGCCCTCGCTGAGATTGCGCGCGTGCAACAGCGCCGCGTGATCGGCGATCTGCCAGTTCGCGACGCCGCTTTCGGCGAGCGCGCCGATCCGCCGCGAGCGATCGACAAACGATGCCGCAAGCAAGCTGGGCCGGAGCCGTCGCCAGACGACGTCCAAGAAGCGCGGCGCCGACGCATACGCCTGGAAAAGTCCGTTGACGATGGGCATCCGCAGCGACGCCTTCACGTTGCGATACGCCTCGCGCACGCGCTCGTCTTCGACTTCGTTTTCGCGTACGAAGCGCACCGCCATGGTCACGTCGTCGCCTGCGGTCGCGCCGGCACATCCGCCTTGAGGTGCAGCTCGCGCAGCAGCGCCGGCGGCACGGCGGCCGGCGCGTCGACCATCAGGTCTTGGAAGCGCTGATTCTTTGGAAACGCGATGACTTCGCGGATCGACTCGGCGCCGACCATGATCTGGATAATGCGGTCCACGCCGAGTGCGATACCGCCATGCGGCGGCGCGCCGTAGGCGAACGCTTCGAGCAAGAATCCGAACCGTTGCTGTACTTCCTCATCGGTGTAGCCGAGCAGCGCAAAGATCTTCTTCTGCACCGCCGGGTTGTGGATACGGATCGAGCCGCTCCCCAATTCGGTGCCGTTGAGCACGATGTCGTAGTGCTGCGCCCGGATCGCGAAGGGGTCGCCGTTCAGCTCCTCGCTGCCGGCCGCCGGCGCCGTGAACGGGTGGTGCGTCGACATCGCCGCGCCGGTCTCGGGATCCTTTTCGAACAGCGGGAAGTCGAGCACCCAGCAAAATTCGAATCGTTGCGGATCGCGCAGACCTTTGCCGCCGCCGACGTGCAGACGCAGCTTCCCGGCGAGCGATCGCGCTGCGTCGGGTTCGTCGGCCACCAGCAACACCGCATCGCCGCTCTTCGCACCGCCGGCGCGGCGCACGGCGTCAAGCGCGGCGTCGGTCAGCGCGACCTTCGGCAGTGACGACTTCACGCCGTCGTCGCCAAACGCGATCCACGCCAGTCCCTTTCCGCCGAGCTCTTGTGCGGTCGCGACCAATGCATCGAAGTCGCGGCGCGAACGCGCCGCACCGCCGTCATCGACGAATCCGACGATCGCATTGCCGGCGGACAGCGCCGACGCGAAGACCTTGAACTCCGTACCTGCAAATGCCGGCCCGTAGTCGGCAAGTTCCATACCGAAGCGCGTATCGGGCTTGTCGCTGCCGAAGCGCGCCATCGCTTCTGCGTGCGAAAACCTCTGGAACGGCGTCGCGACCGGCACGCCGAGCGACCGCTCGAACATCGCGCTCAGCATCCCTTCGACCACCGTGATGACGTCTTCTTGCGTCGGGAACGTCATCTCGATGTCGATCTGCGTGAATTCGGGTTGGCGGTCGGCGCGCGAATCTTCGTCGCGGAAACATCGCGCGATCTGGAAATAGCGGTGGAAACCGCCGACCATCAGCAGCTGTTTGAACAACTGCGGCGACTGCGGCAGCGCGTAGAACTCACCCGGGTGAAGACGGCTCGGCACGAGGAAATCGCGCGCGCCCTCCGGTGTCTGCTTGATGAGCATCGGCGTCTCGATCTCGAGAAATCCAAGGCCGTCGAGGTGATCGCGCACCGCCTTCAACGCGCGGTGGCGCAATGCGATATTGCGCTGCATGTGCGGGCGGCGGAGATCGACGTAACGGTATTTCATCCGCAAGCTCTCGTCGACATCGGCGTCGCTCTGCACGGGAAACGGCGGCGTGAGCGAACGGTTGAGCACGGACACCTCCGATGCCGCGACCTCGATCTCTCCGGTGGCCAGCTTTTTGTTCTCGGTGCCTTCCGGCCGCTGCCGAACCCGACCGCGGACGGCGACGACGTCTTCGGCGCGGAGCGTCGCGGCCGTCGCCGCCGCTGCCGGCGCGACGCTTGGATCGAAGACCGTCTGCGTGATGCCGAAGCGGTCGCGCACGTCGACGAAGATGAGCTGACCGTGATCGCGCGTGCGCGCGACCCAGCCCCGGATCTCGGCGGCGCGGCCTTCGTGCGCGCGGGTAAGCTCGCCGCAGTGGGCGCGCAAAGCGGTATCGTCGGTCAAGTTCGCGATGCTCCATCGGCGCCGCGCAACGCGCGTTTCACGCCGGTCAAGTAGTGATATTGGTACGCGATCTGGCGCGCGATGTAGGGCCAGGTGTTCTTGCGCGGGGTCGGCACGGAAGCGCCGGCACGCTCGATCGCCCGCCTGACCGGCGTCACTGCGTGCAGCAGCGAGTGCAGCGCGAGCGAGACCGGCGTCATGCCGAGATTGGCCATAACCGCGAAATCCGGATGTTTGCGATAGAAGCGCACCGTCGAAACGCCGGCAAGTTCACTTCTGCCGATCTGCTCCTCAAACGGCACCGGATGCCAATGATAGTTGATCGCATCTGCATCATAGCGCAGCTCGACGCCATTTTTTTCCAGCCGGTAGCCAAGTTCGAGATCTTCGTGACCGTAGCCGGTGAACGATTCGTCGAATTTCCCGACCGCGTCGAGATCGGCGCGGCGCGCCGACGCATTCCCGGTGAGGAAATAAAGCCACGAGACACGCGTGCGCGACGACGGATGCAGCGGCCGGCGCGCTCCGGGAAGATCGCGCTGCGCCCGATAGTCGTCGAGTGAACGTACTTGCAGCTCGCATCCGACGACGGCGACGCGCTTGCCGTTGCTCGCCCGATGACCGTTCAGATGCCGCTCGAGAAGATTTGGCGACGCGAGGATGTCTGCATCGGTGAAGAGCACGACCGGCGCGCGTGCCGCCGCGATCCCCGCATTGCGTGCCGCGGCACGGCCCGAATAGGCGCCGGGGAGATGGCGCAGACGTTCGGGGGGCATGCCGGCGCAAAGTTCTCGCAAATACGCGTCCGTTCCATCGCTGCTCTTCGAGTCGGCGATAATGATCTCGTACGATAACGGATCGAGCGTCTGCGCGAGCAGGGTCGGCATCACTTCCGCGAGCGTATCGATGCGATTGTACGTCGGTATGACGACGGATATATCCATTCGATCCGATTTGGGTAGGAGGGTGAGCAGCGCTCACCCATTGTCACCGGCCGCGCAGACGAAGAGCTGCGTTCACGATGTCTTCGACGAGCGGCGCAGGGTCTGCGCCGTCAGGAGGTTTGCACAAAAGGGTGCTCGGGACCCGCCACGGCGACCACTCCTGCGAACTCAATCGATAGTAACGATGCTCGAAGATGACGACGACCGGCACGTGCATGGATGCCGCGACGTGCGTGGCTCCCGTATCGACGGTTGCGACGACCGAACAGCGCGCGATGCACGCGGCCCATTGCAGCACCGTCGCTCCGCCGATCCATATCGCGCGCGGACCAATGCCGTTCGCCTGCAGCGAGCGGGCGTGTTCCGCCACGTCGTCGCCGAACGTGATCACGAGCGGGCTTGTATCGGCGGCGAATCGTTCGATGACCGATTGCGTCGCGGCATATCCGAAGTTCGATTCGAACCAGCGCGGCGAGAGGCTGACGCAGATCGAGCCTGCGGGCACACGTTCTTCTGCAAATGCTCGATCTTCGGGGCCGGCGCGAAGCACGAGATCATCGGTGGTCGCCGCGCCGCCCGCGAGCGCGAGGAGCGCCTGCACCTGCCGCACTTCATGCGCCACCGGCCGGTCTGGATAGCGCTCCGCGAGATCCGGGTCCGCCTCGGAGATCGCATGCGCCGTCAGCAAGAACGACGCCGCGATGCGCGAGAAGTAGCGCCGCCGATAGACGTACCCGATGCGCCGCGGCGCGCGCGTCCACGCCGTGAGGATGTGATCCGGCGCCCGCGGCGCGAGCGCGACCGCGATGTCCGCACCTTCGCCGAGCGTGCGCATGATCGCGCGCGCGCGCACCCGCGAAACGCGGCGCGGCAAGACGTGCACGGCGTCGACGTCGGGACTGTGGCGCATGACCGGCTCGGTGTAGTCGTTGACGACGATCTCCAACCGCGCGTGCGGCCACGAGCGCCGGAACGACGCGATGGTCGGCGTGGTCAGAACGAGGTCGCCTACGCGATCGGTGCGCACGAGCAAGATCTTCCGGTACGGCGGCGGTGCGAGCGCCTGACCGACAACATCGCTCACGACGTCCGGTCCGCGCGCGTGAGCTCGTCGTAGTAGGCCGCGCGCGCCAGCCGCGCTGCCGCCCAGCGCTGCAACGCGGTGGCCGGTCGGGCGGTTTCGCCGTTGCCGGCGGCGGCGATGCGTTCCAAGAACTGCGGCCACCGCAGCGAACGCGCGACGCCGCTCCACCACATGTTCAACGCGGATTGGCCGGTCGCGAGGCGTATGCGCCAGTGCGGGTGCTTGCGCGCGAACTGCACCGCGGTGCGCGCTTGCGCGCGCGCTTGAAGGACCATGCCGGCAAACGCTTGCGGTGCCGCTGGCGGTTTGTAATGATACACGAGCGCATCGCGCGCGAGGATCGACGGCACGCCCATCCGGCGCAAGCGGTAGCCGAGTTCGAGATCCTCCCAGCCGTATTCCGAGAATCGCTCGTCGAAGCCGCCCGCTTCGCGCACGAGTGCGAGCGGCGCCGACACGTTCGTCGTCCAAAAGTACGCGCCGGAATAATTGCGCCACGAGTAACGCGCCGGCGGCAGCGAATCGAATGAGGTGACGTTGATGACGCCGCCGCGACAGATCGCGCGCGGCCGCGTTTGATGAAAGCGCACGTGCGCCGACAACAGCTCCGGCGTGGCCAGCACGTCGTCGTCCATGAACAAGATGCACTCGCCTCGCGCGCGCGCTATGCCGACGTTGCGGCCGCGGGCGAGGCCCGCGTTCGTCTGACGGACCACGTGCAGCGCGCACGGCGGCTGCAGGGTGCGGATGACGTCCTCGTACGTGCCGTCGGAGGAACCGTCATCGACGAGCACGATCTCATACAGCTCGGGGTCGAGATTCTGCGCGAAGAGCGCGTGCAGCACGCGCCCGAGCAGCGCCCGGCGATTGTACGTACAGATCTGAACGGTGATGAGGGGAGTCTCGGTTTTCAAGGTCGCGGCGGCTTTCGAACCACCCGACCGATATCCTTGACGCGCGCCTTTAGTTATCGCATTGACGAAGCGGCTCGGTCGGCGTCGGCGTCGGCGTCGGCACGGGCGAGTTGAAATTGAAGCCCGAGAACGTCGACGTTCCGAGCGCGTGGATGTGATGCAGCGTGATCTGCGAGACCTGCTTCGTCACGACGCGATAGCCGTTGACGCTCTGATAGAGCTGATCCAGCACGACGTGATCGCCGGCGTTATGATAGAACCATTCGATGTGCGGTATCTCGCCGGACGACGCGACGGTGACGTCGATGTGATCCACCTCGCCGCGGATCTTGCGGACCATGTGCAGCAAGTAGCCGGTTTGATGCGGCTCGACGGCGATGGCGTAGCAATGCGGCCACCGGTTCGCGTCGAGCGTCGCACCTTCGATCTTCGTGATCCCGTTCAGATACCACGGAACGTGTTGCAGGTCGACGATCGTGAGCCCGGGCCGCGAATAGTACTGCATCCCATTGAGCACGGGATGGAGATAGGGGAAATTCGTCTGCCGGATGTCGAGCACCGCATGCGCCGCATACGAGATCATGCTCGGCTCGCGTCCGACGACCGACGCGATGATCGAATCCAGTGTCGGTTCCTTCGTCGCGGGCGCGCTCGCAGCCGCTGTCGGAGCGGTCTTGGACGCCATCGCCGGCGCGAGCAGCGCGGCGACGCATACCGCCAAGAACGTGAGAAATAGCGCCCGGCGCGGACGAGTGGCTAAAGGGCGATTGAAGTTCCCGTGCATTCTATACAGTTAACGACAAAAAAACGCGATTGCGCTGAATTCTCCGAAAATTCACATATCGTTAATGGTCCGCCCCGGTGTTGACGGCGATCCTTCCGGCCGTAGCACCCGTTCCACCGCGGCAACGATGTCCCGGGAATCGAGTTCTCTCACGCAAGCGTAGTCCGGACACGTCTCGATCAGATCGCCCTTGGGACACGGATAGCGGGCCCGGACGAGCGCCACTCGTGGCCCAAGCGGGCGCCAGCGGTCCGGAAAATCGACCTGTAATGGAAAGACGCCGACGGTCGGCGTGCCGACCGCGGCCGCGACATGCATCGGACCGCTGTGCATGGAGACCAAATATTTCGCGCGCCGTGCGGCGGCGGCAAACGTGCCGAGCGTGGTGAGTCCGGCGATGGTCGGCGCTCCCAAACTATCCGAGAGCGTGCGAGCGATCGTCGCATCGGCGGGCGATCCGCACGTCAGCACCGGCCACCCGAACCGGCGCTGCAGCGCCTCGGCGCCGGCGAGCCAACCTTCGAGCGGCCAAACCGGGCGCTTCGTCGACCACGAACACGTGGCGTGCAGCAGCGCGAACGATTCGCCTGCGCCCACGCTCGCCAACAGCTCATCCGCTGCCTGCGTTTCTTCCGCGGCGATCGGGAAGAGCGGCCGTTCGTCGCCGGTCTCGCATTGCAAGGCCTTTGCATAATTCAACAACACGCTGCTCCAATGCGTCGTCGTATCGCCTGCTTCGCTGACGACCGGAACCCGGTGTGTGAACAACATCGAATATGTCCGCCGGCTCTGGCCAACCCGAACGGGAATCCGTGCGAGCCAAGGGAGCAGCGCCGTGCGCGTGGTCGCCCAGGTCACGACCGCGGCGTCGTAGTCGCGTTGTCGGAGATCGCCGGCCATCTCGAGCAGCGGTCCGCGGTCGACGAGCACATCGGCGACGTATGGATTGCGGCTCAGCACGTCCACGTGGCCTGCGCTCGTGAGCGCGTCGACGGTATCGTACTTGCTCTTGAGCGCACCGGCGACCATCGACGCAAGCAGCGTGTCGCCGATGCCACCGCCCGCACAGATCAGGAGCGCGCGGCTATGCCGCACGGCGCGTCACCTCGACTGCGGCGGTGGCGACGCGCGACGCGATCGCGTCGTCGCTCGTGCCCGGCGGGAACGACAGCGCGATGTACGGTGCGGCCCAGGGCACCCAACGCTTTTCGCGCATGACGAAATCCTCGTGCGGAAAGCAGTCGACGCACGGTGTGCCCAGCATTCCCGCGAGATGCGCCGATCCGGTGTCCGGCGTGACGATCGCGGCGGCGCGCGCCACCGCATCCTTCCATGGCCCGAGCGCCGCAAAGACGTCCAGTTCGACCGAAGCGCGCGCGGCGATCGCGACGGCGAACTCCTTCTCCGACGTCGCCGCTACTGCGCGCAGATCGCGCGATGCAAGCGCGCGCAATACCGAGACCAGTGCATCATCGGAGACCCCGGACGCGCGCCACTTCGGCGTCACCTGCACGACGACCGTTGCATCGCGATCGGGGATCGCCGCGAGCAGCAGATGCGCGAGCTGCACAGGATCGCGCGGCGGCAGCGACGATGCCACATATCGCGCGCCGAGCTTGTAAAGCGTCTCGACCTCGTGCTCGCGCGCACGCGACGCAAGCGCCGGCCGATAGATCGTGTCGGTGCACTGCGACGCAATCCACAGCGACTTGAGCGGCTTTTGCCAGCCGTTGTGAAATCCGACGCGCTGTGGAATCGCCGCTTCGCGCGCAATCGCGTACGCTTCCGGTTCTTCCGACGCGATGAGGGCGACATCGTAGGAGCGCTCGCGCATTGCAGCAAGCGTTCGGGCGTGGCTTGCGGTCGTGGATCCGTGTCGCGGCCACGGTATGCGTTCGAGGACGTGAAACCATGAGACGGCGTGCACGTCGAAGATATCTGCGTTCACATCGGAAAGCACGATGCCGACATTGTGACCGTTCGCGCGCAGCGCTGCGATGAGCGGCGTGGTGACCAGTGCATCGCCGATCGCGTCGACGCGGATCAAGACGATCTTCGCCACGCGTCAGCGCTCTCGATGTTCGCGGCGCAGCGCGGACCGTAGCGCATCGAGATAGGTCGCGTCGATGAGGGCTTCGCGGCCGAAGCGGCCAAGTCTCGACGCCGGCGGCCTTTCGCGCGCCCATTTGGCGTAGAGCGAGCGCAGCGGCGCGGCGTGGACGAATGCGGCGCGCAGGTAATTCGCGGCGTACGCGCCGGTCGCGAGCTTCACTGCAAACGAAGGCGATTTCCTGATGAAGCGGGCGGCCATCGCGCCTTTTTCGCGAGCGAGCGACAAGGCGCGATCGAGCGGAAGCGCCTCGGGCGGTTTCACGTGATAGATGTACGCATCCCACGCGAAGGAGCGGCGCAAGCCGTTCGCGCGCAGTCGCACGCCGACGTCGGTATCTTCCCAGCCGTAGAGATCGTAACGCTCGTCAAAGCCGCCGATCTGTTCGAGCGCACGCTTCGGCGAGCTGACGTTGCACGTGCAGAAAAATGCACGCGAGAAATTGGCTGGGCCGGGCTCCGGTAGTGCGCTGCCGTCCGGCACATTGATGATGGGCCCGGAGACGACATTGTCTGCGGCGTGGCCGTCCGCCGCGCTCGCGTGCGCCGCGAGGTGCGCCTCGACGAAGTGTTCGGGCGGCAACGTATCGTCGTCGCAAAAGATGATGATGCGGCCGCCGGCCGCCGCGAGACCTGCATTGCGCGCTTTGCCGCGGTTGGGCTCGACGACGGTCAGGCCGCGAACGAGTCCACCCGGAACGGCCGCAGCGTGCGCGATGACCGCAGGCGTCGCGTCGGTCGATCCGTTGTCGACCACGATCACGTCGAACCGGCCTGTTGCGGATTGGCGAGCGAGACACGCCAAGCAATCGCGCAGGAAATCGGCGCGATCGCGCGTCGCGACGATCACGGTGGCTTCGAGCATGCGATCAGTTGACCCCGGCGGCCTGCGCGCTTTGCGTGACGACGTTCAGCGCATCGGCGGCCATGCGATCGGCCGCGCCCGCGTGCGAAGCGTAGATCTTGGAAAGCGTCTCGCCCATCGCGCGAAGATCGTCGGGCCGCTCGAGCAGGCCGCACACGCGGTCGACGACGTCTGCCGGCATCATCACACCGCGCATCTCCGGTGCGACTTCGCGGCCGACGTCGATGTTGGGTTGCGCGACGAACTGGAAGCCACGCTCGACTTTGCGCACCAGCCAGCGCTTGAGCGGCCGGCCCACGAACGGCACGTGATGCAAGTACGCGCCGAGCCCGTTCAAGGTGATCTCGTCGGGCCGGTTCAGCGGCACGAGCACGAGCATCGGGCGGCCAAGGACCGCCGCCTCGAGGCACTTCGTTCCCGGAATCGTGACGACGAGTTGCGCGTGCGACAGCGCGCGATAGTCGCCGGAACGGTCGAGCGCCACGCGCACGCCGTCACCTTCGATCGCAGAACCGTCCGCGGTCAGGCGGCCTTGAATGCCGCCGTACTTCGGATCGGGCTTGCGGGCCAACGCCTCTTCCAATTGCTCGTCCGAATTGAACGGCGAGACGACGAACGTCACCGGCACATCCGGCATGCGCTGTGCGAGATCGCGTGCCATCGCCAAAAAGAACGGCATGAGGTACTTGATCTCTGCGCGACGGCTGCCCGGGAGAATGCAGACGCCGCTGCCCACGCCAGGCGGTGAGAGCTGCTCGTCAAGCGACCCGAGCACGCTGTCGGCCACCAAGTTGCCGACGACGCGCACGCGTTCGGGCGGTGCGCCGGCCGCACGCAACTGGCGCGCGTTGTCCTCATCGAGCGCGTAGAACCGCTGAAACGACGGGCTATACGCGCGGCGCGAAAATTTGTACGTGAGCGGCGCAAGCCCCAATCGCTTCGCCAACGTCGTGGCGTGGAAGAGATCGCCGCCAAGATATTGCAGCACGCCCGGACCGCGGTGCATGCCTTCCACGCGGCGATTCACGAGGAAACGCGCGTATGCTTTTGGGTCGAGCACGTGCGCGGTCGGGAACATCGCTTTGGCGTGCGCGGCTTCGCGGCCGGTCGCGTACGGGCACGGAACGAGGACGAGCGTGATCTCGGTTTCCGGATCGCGCGCGAGGACGGCGCGCAGAAACGGCCGCGCCCACCCCATCAGCTCGCCGGGCCCGTTCGTCGTGACGACGACGCGTGCAGCGCTCATAGGCGATCCTGCGCGCGCAGCTTCGTGACGAGATCGGTGGTCGACCGGCCTTCGATATGTGGTGCGAGTTCGATGCGGCCGCCGACTTCGCGTACCGCTGCTGCCTCGGGTAGATCGGCTTGCCGGTACTGCGCGCTCTTCACATGGATGTCGGGCTTGATGGCGAGGATCGTGGCGTCGGGCCGCTTCTCGTCGAAAATGCACACGTAGTCGACGCACGCGAGCGCGGCGACGACTTCGGCGCGATCGGCTTGCGGCACGAGCGGACGTTCTGGACCTTTGCCGAGCATCCGCACCGATGCATCTGAGTTGACGCCGACCACGAGCATCCCGCCGAGACCGCGCGCATATTCGAGATAGCGCACGTGACCGACATGCAGCAGATCGAAGACGCCGTTCGTGAACACCACCGGGCCGCGAGTGGCGCGCGATTCGGCCACGCGAGCCGCAACGTCGGCCGTCGCGATCACTTTATCGGCCGCGCGCATCGCGGACCCCTCGGTGTTTGGGCGGCGCGAACGGCACCGCGTCCGCTACGCCTTCGTGAGCGGCAAATGCGACGATCTCTTTTGGCGTCGCAGTCGCGGTGCCGAGCTTTTCAACGACGACCCCGGCGGCCAACGTCGCGAGCGCGACGGCATGTTCGATGGATGCGCCTGCGGCAAGCGCGAGCGTCAGCGCGGAGACCACCGTGTCACCGGCGCCGCTGACATCGAAGACTTGGCGTGCGACGGCGGGCACGGTGAACGGACGCGCGTTCTTCGAAAAAAGCGTCATGCCGTGTTCGCCGCGAGTGATCAACACATGCTTGCATTTGGTCCGGCGTACGAGAATGGCGCCCGCGCGGGCGAGGTCCGCATCGTCGACGATCGTGATGCCCGATGCGGCTTCCGCTTCGGCGGTGTTGGGCGCGATGCAGTCGATGCCCGCGAAGGCGGCGATGTTGCCCGGTTTAGGATCTCCAGTCACGACCGCCTTGCGCTTGTGCTTGCGAATAGCGCCGACTAGCCGCGCGTCCACCGCACCCTTGCCATAGTCGGAGATGACGACGCCGTCGGCGCGGCCGTCGAGGCCGGCGAGCGAGCGGCACATGCTGTCGCGCACGCGATCGGCGAGCGGTTCGGCGCTTTCGCGATCCGCGCGCACAACCTGCTGATGGTGAGCCACGATGCGGGTCTTCTGCGTAGTAGGCCGGCGCGCGACGCGCGTCACGCCTCGCGTGTCGACGCCCATCTTCTTGCACAACGAGAGCACGCGATCGCCGGCTTCGTCGCGGCCGACGACGCCGACGATAGCGACCTTCGCGCCGAGAGCGGCCAAGTTGCTCGCGACGTTTCCGGCGCCGCCGAGCGTGTATGAGTGCGATTGGACTTCAACCACGGGGACCGGCGCCTCCGGCGAGATACGGCGCACGCGACCCCACAGCCATTCGTCGAGCATGAGATCGCCGGCGACGATGATGCGCTTGCTTCGCATGTCTGCGAGCAGCGCCGAAATCCAAGCGGTCTTGTCGCGCGCGCTCATGAGTGCGCGATGATGCGGCGGGCGGCGTCCACGAGATCGTGAGCGCGATAGTCGGGCTGAATCGAACCGAAATCTTCCGGCTCTCGCGGCGGCGGAACGGGATCCACCGCGATCGTCCGGCACCCGGCAGCGGCCCCCGCGGCGATATCGCGCGATCGATCGCCGATCGCCCACGATTTCTTCCGGTCAACTGAAAGGTCGGCAGCGGCACGGAGGATCAGCCCGGGTAAGGGTTTGCGGCATTCGCATGCGATGGCGTAGGCCGGCAGCGGTCCATCCGGCAGATGTGGGCAGCGATACGATGCGGTGATCGTGACGCCGCGTTCGGCGAGCATCGCGGTGAGGCGCTCATCGACGGCGTCGGCATCCTCTTCAGTGAAAATGCCGCGCGCGATCCCCGATTGATTCGAGACGACCACCAGGACGTAGCCTGCGTCGGCGAGCATGCGCGCGCCCTTGGCCGCATTGGGGACGAGTTCGACGTCCTGCGGATCGCCCACGTATTCATGGTCCACATTCAAGGTGCCGTCACGATCGAGGAACACGGCGCGCCGCGAGCGGCCATCGCTCAGGTCTCGATCCACATAAGTTCCTGGTTGAGGGTGACCAGGTCGCCGTCGTTGACGCAGATCTTCGCGATCTTGCCGTCGTATTCACTGACGATTTCGTTCATGAGTTTCATCGCTTCCAGGATACAAAGAACCTGCCCTTCGGTCACCGTTCCGCCGGTTTCACAAAATGGCGGTACGCCCGGCGCCGGCGCGCGATAGAACACGCCGACCAGCGGTGCCAGCACTTTCTTGACATTCGCCGGAAGCGCCCTGCTCGGCTCTGCAACCGCGCCGGATGCGCCGGCTTGCGATCGGCTTTGTTCGGGCGCGGCGGCGGCGACGACGTGCTGATTCGGCACGGACATCCGCAAGTCGATATCGGTATCGCCGACCTGCACGCGGATGCGATCGAGCCCTTCGCGTTGCATCAACTCGACGAGCTTGTTCAGGACGCGCTTGTCAGGTTCCATGCCGCCTCCCGTTCTCGAGCCGGCGCGCGATCTCGCGATCCGCATCGGCGAGGCGCACGCGCACACGTTCGCGCGTGTCCAGATCTTGTAAGGTCGCTTCACCCGCGGCCAGTTCCTCGCTGCCGACGATCACCGCGTACGCCGCGCCGCGGGCCGCCGCGGTTTTGACTTGCTTGTCCATCTTCCGCAACGTATAGTCGACGTCCGCGCGAATGCCGGACGAACGAGTCGCGTGCACGATAGGCACGAGTGCGGCTAAGCTTGCTTCGTCGAGCGCGACGAAGGCGACGTCGAGCGCGCCATCGTCCGCGCCAAGCGTGCTGCCGACCGCTTCCGCCACGATCAACAGACGGTCCATGCCCATGCCGAATCCGACGCCCGGCGTCGGCGGACCGCCCATCGCTTCGACGAGTCCGTCATATCGACCGCCGCCGCAGACCGCGCTCTGCGCGCCGAGTGCGGTCGACGTTATTTCGAAGACCGTTCGCGTGTAGTAATCCAACCCTCGGACGATGCGCGGATTGAGGACGAATGCGATGCCCATCGCGCGCAGCGTCGCTTGCGTGCCGGCGAAATGCGATACGCATTCCGCGCACAGATACTCCGCGATGGTTGGTGCCGCATCGATCACGGCGCGGTCGGCTTCATCTTTCGAATCGAGAATCCGCAGCGGGTTGGTCTGGAGTCGCGCGCGGCTGGTCTCGGATAGTTCTGTGGCGTGCCGATTGAAATACTCGATCATCGCCGCGCGATATGTCGGCCGGCATACGGGGCAGCCCAACGTGTTCAGCTCCGTGGTGAGATCACGGATCCCAGAACGCGAAAGCACTTCGAGCGCGAGCGCGATGACTTCGGCGTCGACTTGCGGAGCGGCGACGCCGAAACATTCGATGCCGAACTGGTGCGCCTGACGATAGCGCCCTTTTTGCGGACGTTCGTAACGGAAGAACGGACCGCGGTAATAGAGCTTCAGCGGCAAAGATTGGAGGAGATTGTGTTCGAGCACGGCACGTACGCACGGCGCGGTGAGTTCGGGGCGCAGGGTGAGGCTTCGACCCGCACGATCGTCGAAGGTGTACATCTCTTTGTCGACGATATCCGTTCCCTCGCCGATCGTGCGCACGAAGACGTCCGTGCTTTCGAAGATCGGCGTGCGGATCTCACCATACCCGAAGCGCGCGCAGGCCGCGTCGATGATAGCCTCGAGCGCTTGCCAGCGAACCGACTGGGCGGGGAGGATGTCATAGGTGCCCCTTGGCGCCGTCAGGTTGCTCACGTCGCGTTTTTGGCCGCTTTATCTAAAGATGGATGGCGAGGAAAAAATATCCCGCCGAAAGCGCGCGTGTCCCGCGCAATGATTCTCGCTAGATATTTTGATGCACGTTCGGCCCGCTCCGGCGCCATCCCCTTCGCAATCAAGTGCTCCGTTCGTGGCCGCAATCGCGCTCGTTTGTGCCTCCAACTGGACTCCGCCCGATGCGCTGCGCGCGATGTCCGCTGCGGTCGCGGATTGGTCGTCGATCATCCTCGCTGCGATTCCGTATATCGTCGCCGGTGCGGTCGCGGCACGTTGTTCGCAACGGCTCATCGGCCAGCGTTGGCGCAACAGCGAGCATGCGATCGCGCTCCTCGCCGTTTTGAATCCGGGCTGCGACTGCGCGCTCAACGGATTTGCCGGCGCATTGGCGCGGTTGCATCCGGCAGTCGCCGGTTTCGCGCTCACGTTCGCGGCCGCCGCATCGCCGGTCTCACTCGCCGTCACGTACGCCGCCTTCGGCACACACATGACCATCGCTCGCGCCGCCGGTGCGCTGCTCGCCGCCACACTCACCGCAGCCGCGTGGTCTGCCTCTGTAGTGCCGACCTTTATGGTCGGCCGTAAATTCAACAATGTGGGGCCGACCTTTATAGTCGGCCATGAATTTGACAATGTAGGGCCGACCTTCATGGTCGGCCGTGAATTTGACAATGTGGGGCCGACCTTTACGGTCGGCCAGCCGATGATGAACATCGGCACGACATTGGTGGATGACCTCGCAGCCGCGCTGAGCGGTGTCGCGTACGCTGCGACGGCGGCGGTCGCCGTCAAGCTCCTCGTTCCCGCTGCGCTGTTCGCGCATGTCGCGCCCGCCGGCGCCGCACTACTCGGCGCGCTGCTCTCACCTTGCTCCACCGCCGATCCGCTGATGGCGGCAACCTTTTTGCGCGACGCCCGGGCGCAACTCGCCTTTATGCTGGCGGCGCAATGTTTGGACGTGCGCCAGTTGCTGCTGATCCTGCGCCACTTTGGTGTATCTCGCATGATCGCCGCCGCGCTCTGCGCGGCATGCGCGTGCGCGGTCGCGATGGTGTTCGCGTAAGCGACCGCGGTGCGCTCGCTTTCGCCGGCGGCGCGGCGATGGTGTCCGCGCTCGACGGTGCCGTACGAACGCTGACATCAGCTCAGCCGGCGCTCACCCTCTGCGCAGGCGTCGCGCTTCTCATCGTTTCGTTGCGTCAAAATCGATCTACGCGCGAAATCGCGTGGTGCTCGTGGTCGGTCGCGGCTTTCGCGGGTGGATGCGCTGGGCTGGCCCTCTCGAACGCAACCCCATCTTGGCCCCGCGACATCAGCATGCACGTGCCGCGCGCCCACGTGACGGCTGACCTGTTCGATGCGCTCGACCAACTTGACGCAGCCCCAAGCGCATTCGATCGCCGGACCATCGACGTCACAGGATCCTGGATGCCCGCAACCGTGCAAGGCGCCGCCACAGTTTCGCGGCGCGTGATGTCGTGCTGTGCAGCAGATGCGGTCGACGTCGGGTTCGACGTCATTCCAAAGCGCGAAGTGAAGATCCGGCAAGGCGCCTGGGTGCGCATCTCGGGTCGCGTGCGAGTGCGGCTTCGCGACGGAGAGTTGCGTTACGAAATCGTTGAAGCAGATGTACGGCCCGCACCGCGGCCCTGATCCACCACCCGTCTACGTAGGCGTACTCAAATGCAATGGTGTGCGGATAGTCACTGTTGCCTTCTCCTGTGGTTTGCGGACGATCTCTCGTACTTCGCGGCGCAGGTAATCGATCGCGTCTTCCCGCAACTCGATATGCCAGCATCCGCGTCGGTTCGCGCCGCGGTGCGCCGTCAATGAGGAAGTATCGTGCGACTCTTTCGCGTCCACCGCGATCACTCCGAATCAGCCGGACGGTTTTCGTACGACATCGTCGCGGCGCACACGTGGATGTTGCCCGGCGTGCAAGATTGTCCGAAGTGCTTCGAGACCTGGGCGTCGAGCGTCGCGTATCCTGGCGTCGATCTGACCGGCCTTCCTCATGAAGAGACCTACCGCGCGCGCCGACCGCAAACACTCTACGTCGTGCACCGGATGCGCGAAGCGCTTCGGCCTTTCGTTTCGCCCGACACGAGTTTGCCGCCGGGATCGGAGTTCGGCCCGCTGATCGGGCACGGCAAAGGATCGTTCGGTGATTTTGCGTGGCCGCAGTGGCCGGGCGTGATGCTGGTGCGCCCAGACGTCGTGTCTCGTCTCGAGGCGGAGGGGATCCGCGGCATGCAGACCTTGCCGGTGCGAATCACCTATCTCGGCGGCGAGGATCCAGCGTTCGTCGAGGTCGCGTTCACATACGAAGGGACGATCGCTGAAGATGCATTGTCGCCGACCGGCTCGCCCGCGTGCGCCGCGTGCGGGCACCGCAATCTCCCCAGCGGAAAGCGGACGCAGCTTGATCTCGCGTCCGTGAGCGGCGCCGCCGATATCTTCCGCGGCATCGATCTTCCGTCGTGCATCTATGCGACCGAAGCATTCGTCGATGCGGTGCAACTGCTCGAGCTAACCGACATCGCATTCGAGGAGATCGGTTCGCGACGCGCGTTGCCGCCGCGCGTCAGCTACCGGATGTGACGGCGCCGATCGCGCGCGATCTAATCGGCCGACCATAAAGGTCGGCCCCACATTTTCCGGCCGACCATGAAGGTCGGCCCCACATTTTTCCGGCCGACCATAAAGGTCGGCACTACAGGCATTAGTGCAAGAAGTAACGGCGCGACGCGAAGATCAGCGAGATGCCGGCCGACTTTGCGGCCGCGATCACTTCGGCATCGCGCACCGAGCCGCCAGGCGCCACCACCGCCGCGATGCCCGCGCGAGCTGCTGCTTCCAATCCGTCGGCGAACGGGAAGAATCCGTCGGTCGCGAGCGTCGCGCCGTGCACTGCCTCGCCGGCGCGCGCGCACGCGAGTTCCACCGCCGCAACGCGATTGGTCTGCCCACCGCACACGCCAAGCGTCACTTCATCTTTCACGACAACCGCCGCATTGGATTTGACTTGACGCACCGCGCCGAACCCGAAGAGCAAGTCGCGCCATTCGGAAAGTGTCGGATAGCGATCTGAC
>DATBOZ010000075.1:0-4789 GCA_036561585.1 Candidatus Eremiobacteraceae bacterium
TTGGGGCTTCCTGCGTTGCGGCAATAGTCATGCGCCGCTCAGGAAAACAGACCGCGCGCGCCGTAGCGATGCGGCACATGGCTAACATCGCCGATTTTCTCAACGCGCGACCACAACTCCAACGCCGGCTTTTCTTCCTTGCACGCCGCTTCGTGCCCGGCGAAACCATCGAGAGCGCGATCGGCGCCGTCCGCGCGCTCAACGCCGACCGTTTGAGCGCGACGCTCGACTTTCTCGGCGAAGACGTCTTCAACGAGGCCGATGCCGCACACACTACCGACACGTATATCCAGATGATCGACGCCATCGGACATGCGGGCGTCGATTCCAACGTCTCCGTCAAGCTCAGCGCGATCGGCCAGGCGATCACCGAAGATCTTGCGGTCGCCAATCTCAAGCGCATCATCGAGCGCGCGCGCCCCTCCAACATGTTCGTGCGCTTGGATATGGAAGGGTCGAAGACCGTCGATTCGACGTACCGGATCATGGAGCGCGTCCGGTCGGAGTACGAACTCGTCGGCCCGGTGGTGCAGGCGTACCTCAAACGCGGGGCGGCTGACGTCGCGCGGCATATCACGGCGCAGGTGCGCGTCCGCCTCTGCAAAGGCGCGTACGGCGAGCCGCCGGACGTCGCGATCCAAGAGATGCCGCTGATCCGCCGCAACTTCGCGCAGCTTGCGGAAGCGCTGCTCGCGCACGGCAACTATCCCGGCATCGCCACGCATGACGACTATCTCATCGACGCCGTACGCTCGTTTGTCGAGCGCGAGCATATCCCGGCGGACCGCTTCGAATACCAGATGCTCTATGGGATCCGTCCGGAGAAGCAACGCGCGATCGTCGCCGACGGCTATCGGCTGCGCGTTTACGTTCCGTTCGGCACGCACTGGGCCGGCTATTTCTATCGCCGCATCGCCGAGCGCAAAGAGAACCTCTACTTCGTCGTGCGGAGTCTGCTCAGCCGGTGATGATCGGGTTTCACTTCGGCACGGTGTACGTCCGCGGGCACACCATGCCGGCCGTGCTGCGAGCGCTTGAAGAACTTATGGATGAGTCCGAGCACGAGCGTCTCGAGGAGCGCGGCCTCGAACCGACGCCCGACGATATCACGGCCGAGAAGATCGTACGCAGTTTCGCCGTGCTTCCCGCACACGGCGATTGGATCACCGTACTCGAAGACGGGCATTCGTTCGACGACGGCGGCGTCGCTGAAGGATTGAGCGATCTCTTGCAGACCGAAGCCGTGCATCTCGCGTACAGCGACAGCGAAGCGCACTGGCACTACGAGCGCTTCGTCGATGGGTATGCGCTCGAATCGGGCGGCGCGGACGATCTCGACTACGACGTCACCGCGCTGGACTTCGTCGAGCAAAACGAATTGCCGCACTTCGGGGTCTACTACGAGGAAGTCGCGGCTGCGGCGGGCCCGGATGCGCCGGCACTAGCGGGCTGTTTGGAAGTGATCGGCGATATCCGCCCCACCGTGCCCATCGGCACCGAGGTCAGAACGTTTCGACGTCCGGCATTCGCGCTACCGACGGACTGAGGGTTCGCCCGTGTCTCGCCGGCTAATGGAACGCGGGAAGGACCGGCTTTAGCACCATCAATGCGACCGCGCCAACCGGTGCGAGTAGCGCGATCATCCCCCAAACATTCCATTGCGCGGAGAGTCGTTCGTATTTCGGCGCATCGAGCGTGCCGGAGCGTTCGCCATCGCTCGCAAGCGACTCAAGGTCGCGCTGCAATCGCGACACTGGGGCAAACGCGAGCCCGGAAATCACGAACAAGATGATGGCCCACAAGATCCAGCCCGTCGCGAGGATGGGGATTTGCTCGGCGACCGCCGTGGCGACGCCGCCGGCCACGATCACAAATATTGCGGGGATCGTGAAGTAGCGATCCGCTAAGATGATGCCGCGCAGGGTGTGCGCGATGATGCGCGGGTCCCGGCTGCGATCGGCGATCGCTTTCCAGAAGATCCCGATCGTGATATTGCCGAGGAAGACGATCACGGCGATGATATGGATGAGCTTGAACCACAGAAACATCGGGCGCTCGTTTCCTCCTCGCAGGCCGGGTCCCTTTTGGTGGACAGGGGAACGCGGAACGGCTGCGCTAACATCCACACATGGAACCGGAGATGCCGCAAGAGACGCACCGGCTCTCGCCAATGCGCGGCCTGCATGTCAATCGGATCGAAAGTCTGACCGACGGCGTCTTCGCGATCGCCATGACGATCCTTATCTTCAACTTGAAGAGCTCGGCCAGCGGCCAGGGCGACTCGGGCGCGCTGCTCGCGTATCTCGAGTCGATCACCGGGAACTTCACCGTCTATATCATCAGCTTTTTCTTGCTCGGAGCGTTCTGGTTCCGATATCACAAGCAGCTCCACCGCATCGTTCGCACCGATGACGGGCTCGTCTGGCTCAACATATGCTTTCTGTTCACGGTGACCCTAGTGCCGTACACCGCGTACGTCTACGGCGCGTACCTCGGCGTTCCGCTTGCGAGCATGATCTACTGCGCCAACATCATCGCGGTCGGATTGTTTCAGCTTTTGCATTGGCAGCGTGCGCTGCGCGGAGACATGCTGGACCCCCGGGTAACACCAGAAGAGCGCACGGCCACGACGGCGCGGATGATGACAGTCCTCGGCTGCTACGTCTTGGCGTTTGCGATAGCGATCTTCAACCCATATTTTTTCTTCCTCGCCTATTGGGCCATACCGATAGCGCTGATAATCGCCAACCGCGTCGTGCGGCGGCCATATGCGTGAAGCGGCCGCACTTGGGTGTCTATGGCAGCTGCCAATCGGTCTCGACCGCGGCGATTTCAAACACCCT
Source organism: Candidatus Eremiobacteraceae bacterium (assembly GCA_036561585.1). GTDB lineage: Bacteria > Vulcanimicrobiota > Vulcanimicrobiia > Eremiobacterales > Eremiobacteraceae > JABCYQ01. The sequence goes on from DATBOZ010000075.1 coordinate 2,844, forward strand.
GCCGAACGAGCGCCAAGCCGAGGGATTCGCTTCCTACATGCTTGAATCAAAGGAGCCCCTGCGCCCCGATTTTCGGAGGTGTCGAGATGCGGATTTCTGCGCCGGTTATGCTCGGTCTGTACGTGCTGACCGCGAGTCTTGTGGCGTGCGGAGGCGGCGGGTCGGCAATACAAAATCCGCCGGGAGGTGTTCAATCGACGCCGTCCCCGCAAGTCGTCGCGACGACGGTACCTTTTTCGAGGACGAACGTGCCGATCGCGCTTCCAGGCGTTCAGGGCTTTGGCGAAACGATCACGCTACCGTCCAATAACCAATCGGGCTCCTCGAATGCGCTCAGCATTTTCATTTCTCCAGGCCTTATCAACGGTCTTCCCACCCTGCTATCGACTGCTCGAAAACCGCTCGCGAAGCACGTCGTCCAACCGTACGACATCTCTCCTTCGGGCGGAACTGGGCTGCTCTTCTTTGGCGTGCAATCGCCCGTCGCGGTGACGTTTTCCGCTATTCCTCCATTGGTGATCACCGTGCCGGCCCCGAATCCATCGTTGAATTACTATCTGGCGGCGTTCGACCCGACAAACCCCGCAGCCGGATGGCAGACCGTCGCGCAACTTCCGCTTGTAGGATCGACGTTGACGTTTTCCGGCGGCTCTGTTTCCTACAGCCTTTCCGCCGGACAACTTTACGGGATCGCGGTGTATACCGTGCCGTTGAGTTCGCCGGCACCGAGTCCGTCACCGACGCAAGCCGGCTCGGTGTATATCGTAGACTTGGCATCAAACGCAGTCACGGAATACGATCAAGAAGGCAATCAGATCAACCAAGCGGGTTCCTTCCCCAACCTTTCCACGCCATGCTGCATCACGTACGATCCGGTCAACGCGCATCTCTACGTGACGAGCTTCACCACCGGCCCGAGCGTCAACGTGTATGACCGCAATGGAAATCAAATAGCCGTGCCGGGGACATTTCCGAACAACGCACAGCCTGTCGGCATCACGTTCGATTCTCATACGGGCAACCTTTATCTCGCAGACGTCACGGGGATTACCGAGATCTACGATCCTAACGGGAATCAGGTCGGTAGTCTCGTCGTGAATCAACCGTCGGGCATAACGTTTGATTCCGACAACGATTATTTTTATGTCCCAAGCGCGACGCTGTTCGCCGTCAACGTCTACGACGAAGCCGGAAACCTCATTACGACTTCGGGTCATTTCCCCGACGTGGCCGATCCCATCGATATTGCGTTTGACTCAGTCAACGGACTCCTGTATGTTGCAAATTTCGGCTTTAACACGATAACCGTCTACGACAAGAACGGAAACGAGGTCACGCGCGCCGGGTCATTTCAAAACGTCGACTGCCCGGCGGCAATCGCATTTGATCGCAACGACGGCCTCATCTATGTCACGAATACGGGAATCGACAAACAATCTTGCGGAGGGTTCCAGTTTAACTTCGTCACCGTCTACGATCAAAACGGAAATCAAGTCGCAACGTCCGGCACCTGGCCAAATCTTTCTCAGGCCTTTGGCATAACCGCCGCTCCCTGAGGTCGGGCGCTTCGAGAATATTTTTATTGTGAGTTGGTGAAAAGTTGCCGGTCGGCGGAATCGTGGGAAAATGCGCAACTACAACGCTTGTATGTCGCAGCGCTGGCGCTGCTGCGGGGCCGCAGTGGGCCCCAGAACGCCTGCGACCTGGGCGTAAGCGAGCGCCGGTGGCGCGACATAAAACACGGTCGGGCAAAGCCCGGCCCGGCGACTCGGCGGGCGATGCTACGGCTTGCAAGGTCGATCAGGAGAACCGACGCCAACGGATGAGGAGTTACGAAGATGTTTAGGTGTGTTGGCATAGATAAAGTGATGATTGAAGTCGGCGCACGTGTTAGAGCCAAGGAGCGGCGCCGTAGTGGCACCGCTCCTTGATCGTTACTGTCGGTG
>DATBOZ010000076.1:0-38123 GCA_036561585.1 Candidatus Eremiobacteraceae bacterium
GGCGGCGCTCGCCGCACATCCGCCGCACCTTCCCGACTTCTCCAAGCGGCCGAACTTGCGCATCCCCGACACGCTTCCCCCGCGGTGACTCTGTGGGGCCGACCTTTATGGTCGGCCACTTTTTTTTGGGTGAGCGTTGCTCACCCTACTACAAAAATCAAAACAACCCGGCCGACCATACGGCACTACAGACTTAGTGGCGGAAGCCGAGGAGCGCGCGCAAAACGCCGGTGACGGTGAGGAGTAAGAGCGGCAGCAGAAGCAAACCCGCGAGGCGGTCAACCCGCTCGACGTCCACAGCCGGAAGCGCCGTGCCGGCGACGCCGCACTCCGATGCGCGTGGCGGTTGAGCCAAGAAGCGGTCGACAGACGTGTACGTGGTCCACGTCAGATATGCTGCACTTGCCGGCGACGTCGCGCGCGTGCATCTCGGCGCGTTGGCCGGCGTCGCGACGAACAATCCAAACGCGACGAGCGGCGCGGCTAGGGTGATCGTCAGTATGCGAAGCGGACGGACGCCGTAGCCGGTCAGCCAGCGCAGAGACCGGTCTCCGACGAGTCGCAAACAGTCGGCCCAAAACAGCGTCGAGGCCGGCGAATGCCGCGCAGGCTGCAACGCGTCCCCTTCGTACTTCCGCCGGCGGTAGAAAGCCTCCGCGAGATCTCGCTGCGAAACCGTAGCGCGCGACCTGCTCGTCGAACCCGCCGCCGTCGATGCAGGATGCGTTGCGTGGCTCGCACGACTGGTCAGGATCGCGAACTGTCCGCCGCGTAGCGCGACCACCGTCGATGGCTCGCCCTGCCCGCGTGAAGCGCCTGCGGAAGCGCCCCCGACTTCGAGCGACGGAAATTCCGACCATGCAACATTGAGTCGTTGTGCGAAGCGGGCGCCTGCAAAATCGGCGCCGCGCGCAAATTCGCATCCGGCAAAACTTGCCTCTCCGCCAAACGTCGAGCGCGCGAATGCCATCGTGCTTGCGGCTCGCATCCCGTCAAACGATGCATCGCGAGCGAACACCGCATCATCGAACGACCCCGTGCCCGAGCATCGCAGGCCGCCAAAGTTCACTGCGTCGTCGAAGCGCGCCCCGGCGAAGGAGGTCGATCCGAGCGCTGCCGCGCCTTCGAAGAGCACCATCGCGAAGAAGCGCGCGCGCCGGAACAGCGCGTCACCCATGAATCGCGCCCCGGCGAAATCGGCTCTGCCGGCGAACGCGACCGCGTCGAACGAGCAGCGCCGCGCGGCGCTCAACCGCGCAAACGTGGCCGCGCCGCCGAACGTCGAGCCGTCGAACGACGAACGGCCGCCGAAGCGCGCACCGGCCATGTGCGCGCCGCCGGCGAAGGTGCACGCGTCGAATGCGGCATCGTCGCCGATCTCGAGGCCATCTGCTTCCAGCGCTTGCTTGAACGTGATGCCGGCGAACGATGCCTTTCCCTTGATTCGCGCGCCCGCGAAGATCGCGGTCCCGGCAAACGACGCTTTGTCAAATGTTGTGTCCGCCGAAAATTCGATATCTCTGAAATGCGCCTCTCCCGCAAAGCGCGCTGCGCCGAACGAGCCTTTGCCGGTCACCCGCGCACCCGAGAAGTTCGCGTCGCTTGCGAACTCGACAGCGGTGCACGAAAGATCGCCGCCCACGTGGGCACCTCGGACATTGAGCGCACCGCGAAATGTGGCGCGGTCTAGGTTCCACGAGTCGCCGCTCTTCAAGTGCGCAAACGAAGCACCGCGCTCGAAAGAGGCGGCGCCCGCAGAAAGTTCAGCCCGCACCACCGCATTGGCGAACGTTGCCTCACCGGCGAAGGTCGCTGCCTCGACATCCAACGCGCCGTTCACTACCGCGCCGCTGAAATCCGATTCCGACGAAAAAACGGCGTGATCCAACGCCACCGACGCGGCGTGCAGACCGAACGCGCGCATCTTCCCGCTGACTTCCGCGCGGGTGCCGACAAACGCTTCGCAGTGCGCATTGCCGACGGTGGCGTCGTTCGCGAAGGTCGCCCGCGTGCAATCAAAGGCGCCGCCCAGCCGCATGCCCGAAAAGTCCGCCGCGCCGCCGAACGAGGCGGACTCGCACGACAACTCGCCCCCGCAGTCTATGCCTGCGAACGAAGAGCGCGCGCCGAATTGCGTGCCATCGAACGTGACGCCGCCGCCGACCGCAACGCCGGCGAACTCGCAATCGCCGCCAAACACAGCCTCGAGTCCCGTCACGTCGCCGGCGACGCGGACGTCCTTGACGGTCATCAACCCCTCGAAGTTGGTCGTCGAGCACGCGAGCTGTCCGAAGCGCGATTCGTCGATGTGCACGGTGCCGGACATTCGAGCGCCGTTTGCGACAAGAGCGCCGGTGACGTCCGCGCCGTGGATGCGCACGTCGCGCGCGAACCGCGCGTCACCCAAATGCAGCGCACCTGCGATAGTCCCGCCGTTGATGCGGAAATCGGCGCCACAGGTCAACCCGGACAGGCGCAGCGCGCCCGCTACCGCCGTCATTTCAAAACCCAGCGCGCCGTCGACGATGGCATCGCCGCAGTCCACATCCGCCCCGAAGGTCGTCGTCGCGAACCGCGCATCGCCTGCGCAATGCACGCCACGCCACGATGCGGCCGCCGCAAACACCGCGTCGTGCACCTGCAACGAGCCCCTGGCGACGCAGGCGTCGAATACCGAGTCGGCTTCGAAACGCGTCCGAGTGAGCAGCAGACCGGTACCGAATTCGGATCCGGTGAAAGCGGCAGATTTCGCGAATCGTACGTCCGCAAGGTTGAGGTCGCCGATCCGGCAACGCTTCATCGACCACGGGCCGGGTACGAATCGGCCTTCGAGGTCGAGCGGACCTGTGATGACGGCGCCTTCGAGATCGAGCGGCAATCCTACGCGGACGACCTCCACGATCCACTCGGCCCGCACACGGCGTTCTTGCTCGTCGGCTTCGAGGGAAAAATGTAAGGGCTCGCCGGCCATAAGCGCAGCGAGCTTGACCTCATCCGAACGCTCGGCGATCATAGGTGCCACTTCAAGAAACGTCCGCCGTCGAACCTCTTGCAGTGCCGGCCTTTACGGTCGGCCACGCCGATGATTTGCATCACATCGGACCACGACCGGTCGGTCGTCGACGCGCCGGCGGGCGATAGATGCTCGCCGGGCTAAAAAACGAGGCCGACCATAAAGGTCGGCCCTACAGAGAAGGTCCAGGTTACAGCGCTTCGGCGAGCTCCGGGTCGCGTTCGAGCAACGCGAGGCGGCGCTGATCGGCGCGCGCACGCATGCGCTCTGCAAATCCTACGAGCCGCGTATAGACGACCGGCACGAGGAAGAGCGTGAGATAGAGCGAGGAGCACAATCCGCCGATGATCACCATGGCCATCGACTGGCGGAACTGTGCGCCTTCGGTGATGCCGAGCCCGAGCGGCAGCATGCCTGCGATCATCGACGCCGTGGTCATGACAATCGGGCGGAACCGGATCGCTGCTGACTCGATCATCGCTTCGCGCAGACTGAGGCCCTTCGTTTCGTGCAGCGTGTTCGCGTAGTCCACGAGCAGGATGCCGTTCTTGGCGACAAGACCCATGAGCATCACGATGCCGAGCATCGAGAATATATTGAGCGTTTGCCCCGCGAAGGCCGACGCGTCCGGGAATACCGTGTGCAGTCCGTTCAGCACCGCCAAGATGCCGAGCGCGCCCACTAGTGCGACCGGTATGGAAACCATGATCACGATCGGCGTCAGATAGTTCCGGTACAACACGACGAGCAGCATGTAGATCAGTGCAAACGACGTCAGGAGCGCAATGCCGATCTTCGACATCGTGTCCTGCAGAAATTGTACGTCGCCTTCGGACGTCACGTGCACGCCGGCCGGCAAGAAGTTCGGGTCCTTGAGCGCCTTTTGCACGGCCGCGTCGACCGGGCCGATCGGCGCGTTGTGGAGCATGTTCGCGAACACGCGCACGATACGCTCGCCGTTCAGCCTGCGCAACACCGGCGGCTCGCTCACCCAATTAAACGACGCGACATCGGCGAGCGGCACGAGTTGACCGCTATTGGAGCGGACCGGCGTGGTCTCCAAATTGTGCACAACGTTGCGGACTTCGGGCGCGAACTGGACGATCGTGTCGACCAGGCCCTGATCGCTGCGCACTTTCGTCGCGATCACGCCGCCGATCGCGGCGCGCGCGGTGCTCGCCGCTGCCAACGGGGAGATGCCGAGCATGGTGGCGCGGGCGCGGTCGATCTTCACTTCGAGGCGCGGTCCGGTCATCTGGCTCGTCGCGTTGACGCCGGTGGTGTTCGGCTGGCGCTTGATGAAGTCGGCGAGTTTCGCCGCCGCAGCGTCGAGCGCGTCGATGGGACCGCTCAACGAATACGCCATATCCGCACCGCCGCCGTTTTGCGCGCCGCCTGAGGTCAAGAGGGCGCCCGGCACCATGTTGCTCATGCCGTTGATCTGATCGACGAGCTTGTGCTCTTCATGCGTGTATTGCGGCAACAGATCGATCTGAATCGTCGAAGTGTACGTGCCGTCGCCGCCGATGGTCTCGACGACGTCCTTCACATGTGGGTTCTTCATGAAAACCGAGGCGATACGATCGGTGCCGGCTTGCGTCGCTGGGAGCGAGGTGCCGATCGGATACTGAAGGTTTGCGTTCGCCGTTCCGTATTCGGTGTTCGGCTGGAACTCGAACGGGATCAGCTTCGCGACAGGTAGGGCGATGGCAAGAACCACGAGCAGCAACGAACCACCCATCACCAACCAAGGCCGGGCGAGCGCCGCGGGCAAGGCGCGATCGTGATAACCCTTGCGCAGCGTGTCGAACCACGCCGTGAACGCGCGCACGAAAGCGATCGGGCTTTCCTTGGGTTTGCGCAGGACCGCCCACTTCGCCGCCAAGAGCGGCGTCAGTGTGAAGGAGACGAGCAGCGAGAACATGGTCGCGGTCACGATCACGAGTCCGTACTCGCGGAGAAATTCTCCGACGATGCCGCCCATGAACGCGATCGGGGCGAACACGACCACATCGACGAGGGTGATCGCTATGGCTGCGCCGCCGATTTCGGTGCGGCCCACGAGCGCGGCTTCGTCCGGCCGTTTTCCCATCTCGCGATGCCTGGTGATATTTTCGATGACGACTATCGAATCGTCCACAAGGATGCCGATCGTCAGTGACAGCCCCATCAGCGAGAGCAGATCGATCGAGAACCCGAGCATCCACATCACGAAGAACGTCGCCATGATCGAGGTGGGGATGGCGACCATGACCACGATGGCGCTGCGCCACACGTGGAGGAAGAGCAACAGCACGAGCGCGGTGAGGATGATGCCCTCGATCAGGTTCGTGCCCACGCCGCCGATCGCTTGGCCCAAGAAGTCCTGATCCGCCTGGATCTCGGCGAAATGGACCTTTGGATATTGGGTCTTCAGATCGTCCAACGCGGCGCGGACAAGTTGTGTCGTGGACGCGGTGTCGCCGTCGGAATCGTGCGAGACGTTGAGGATGATCGTCGGTTTCTGGTTCAACGTGGAAATGACGCGCTGTTCCGCGTGCGTGTCGACGACCGTCGCCACATCGCCGACTTTCAGCGAGTTCGGCGGAGCGCCGGGAACGCTGATGGGAAGCTGGGCGAAATCGGCGGGGTTCGTTATGTCCGCTCGAACGCCAACGGTGGCTTCGGTCGATCCTTGCTCGAGCCGCCCGCCTGGGAGCGAGACATTTCCGGACTCGAGCGCACTGCTGACGTCGAGCAGCGTCGCCCCCGCCCCGGCTAAACGCGACGGATCCGGGTTGACGTGGATCTCACGCGTGAAGTCGCCGCTGACGTTGAGCGCTCCTACGCCTTTGATCGCGCGCAGCTTCGGGATGACTTCCTTTTGCACGAGATCGGAGAGCGCGACCGACGACATCGTGGCGGAGGTGATGGCCTCCGTCATGATGGATTGCGAGCCGGTGTCCGCTCGAAATATTTCCGGCGGGTTCAAGTCGGCCGGTTGGAATCCGCGCGCCTGATTGACCGCTTGCTGCACGTCGTTCGCGCCCGCGTTGATGTCGGTGCCGAGCTTGAACTGGACGCTGATCGTCGCGGCTCCCTCAGTGGAGCGCGCGAAGATCTGGTCGACGTGCCGGACGTTTTGCAGCTGATCCTCGATCGGCCGGATGACGAGGCGTTCCATCTCCTCGGGGCTCGCCCCGGGATATGCCGCGTCTATCTCAACGCCGGGAAATTGGATATTCGGATTGATGTTTTGGCCCATCATCTTGAAACCGATGAGGCCAAAAACGACCACCGCCGCGAAAAACATCGTGACGATGGACGGTTGCTTAAGAGCGAATTTCGTCAGCCACATATCCCTGATACCTATAGAGGCGGCTGATTGTTTCAGAGGTCCTTCTTGGGACCGCCGAATCGATACCACCCCACCGCTGCCAGCACCGCGACCAGCGCGATATATGGCAGGTACGCCACGAGCCAAAGCACACTTGAAATGATGCCGAGCGTGAAGCCACCCACCGAGCGGAGCGCCGCTTGCCATACGTCGCCGAGTTTTTGGGCGCCGGTGGGGGCGACCGTCGTGGTTTTCGCGGCCGCGTCCGTTAATGAGACGTCTATTGTGGAATACGCCACTTGATGCTTCGTGGCCTGTAACTGACCATCCAGTTCTTCGACTTGCTCGCGCACTTGCGCCAACTGCTGCTCGGCCGCGAGGACGTCTTCTATCTTGCCTTGCCGGTCCATGATTTTCAGCAAGTCCGCTTCGGTGCGACGCGCATTGTTCAAACGCGCCTGCACGTCGACGATCTGTGCAGAGACGTCTTGCGCGGAAACCGAACGCGCCTGAACGCCGCCGACCGACGTCAGCGCGGACATCGCGGCGTCGAATTCGTACTGCGGCACGCCGATCTGCATCTGCGCGGTGTGGCGAACGCCGGGCTGCGTCGGCGTCTGATCCGACAGCGAGAGCACGTTGCCACCATGGCTACGCGCGACGACTTGCGTGGCGTTGATCGCGCGCTCGACATCGGCGACCAGCAAGCTGACGGAACCGGTACGGATGATTTGCGGCGCCGCGGCGGTCGGCGCGATCGCAGCCCGTGCGGACGTATCCGCGGCTGCGTTGCCGCTCGCCGCGGGGAGCGCACCGAACGTGTCGACTTTGAAGCGCGCTCGCGTGGCCGGCAAATTCACGGCGACCGGCCCGGCCGGCGCTTCAAATTGCACGTTGGAGACTTCGTCCGTCGCGCCGCCGCCCATCGCTGTCGGTCCAGCGAACCACCCACCCGGGCCGAAAGCCGCGTGCGCGACGATGGCGACCGCAGCGACGGCCGGCAATGCCGCCAGAAGCCACCCGGCTCCCGCAAGCGAAGCCCACATTTTCCCGATGCTTCGCGGCGCATGCTCCTCACGCGCGATGCGCGCAAGCGTTTTTGCGAGCAACGTCTCCGACGGCCCTTCGACAGCGGCATCCTTCTCAAGCATGTAGTCGCGTAGCGACGTCAATTCTTCCACGTCGGCGGCGCACTCGGCGCAGCCGTCGATTTCGGATTCGACCGCAGTGCGTTCCTCGAGCGTCAACGTGTCGTTGACATACCACGGCAGGAGTTCGCTGATTGTGCGATGATTCATGATGCCTCGCCGTGCAGCCCGCGGCGCACGAAATATTCGCGCAAGTGTCGTCGGGCGTGGAACATTCTCGTCTTCACAGTATTGACCGGACAGCCCGCGATGTCGGAGATCTGATGATAGGAGTAGCCGTGTGTCAGCGCGAGTTCGACGACCGCACGATGTTCTGGTGATAACGTGCCCATCGCAGCTTCAAGATTGCGCCGCAAGATTTCGGCCATCGCGACTTCCTCGGGATTTGGCCGCGGATCGGCGACGGACGCGACCGCGCGAAGCTCCACGGTCGGAGCCTTTCGTCTTCGCAGTGCATCGATCGCCTTATGGTAGGCGATGCCGAACAGCCACGTCGCTGGTTTAGATTCATTGCGGAATCTTGGCGCTCCGCGCCAGACTTCCACCATCACATCGTTGACGAGTTCTTCCGCGTGCTGTTTCTCTCGCACCATCGATAAGAGGTAACGATAGAGCCTGACTTCATACGCGCGGAAGAGCTTCTCGAACGCAGACCGGTCACCGCGCGCGATCTGCGCGAGCCAGAATCTGGCCTCTTCTTCTGCGTGCGGTGCGTCCATATATCAGGTGTCGGATGCCGGCCCCAAAAGGTTCACCCGTGCCTTGTCGTGCCGACCTCTGTAGTGCCGACCTTTATGGTCGGCCAAAGGGACCGGCCGTTGACGAACGTACCTAATAGTTCGCGGCCGCGCGCACTTGCGCGAGCGGCTTGCTCAGATCGGCCATCAGCTCCGGACCGACGACCGCAAACGGCGTCGTGCCGTAGCACAAAAGGCGGTCGTTGAAATCCAGCATCGACGCTTGCGAACCCATCTTCACCCGGTACTGCGTTTCCAGCGACTCCAGCTGATTTCGCCCGACGGTGTACGAGATCACATAGCCCGGATTCAGCGCGATGCCAGCCACCGCCGCATCCGCCTCGCCTTTCGGGAATCCCGTCTGTTCGGAAAAGAAGTCTGCTGCTTGACGATAGGTCCATTGCCCGGTTGCCAACATCGGATCCACAATCGCGCGCGCCCCGCGCACCCGTTCCCATTGCGCGGTGTAATAGCGCCCGTCCAAATCATCGCCGTACATACCCAATTGCACGAACATCTCTTCGCCGTAGAACGCCCAACCTTCGGCGAACACGCCGCTATATTGAATTTTGCGCACGAAGTCCGGATGACGCCGTGCGATGGACAGCTGCAGAAAGTGTCCGGGCATCGCCTCGTGCGCGCCGGTCGACCAGATACGATCGCGATCGAAGTCTTGATTCGGATCCAGATTTTTCGCCGCTTCGGCGAGCGAGGTCGGCGGCGTGATGAAATAGTAGCCATCGGTTTCCGGCGAGAATTGGCGCGGCGGATTCATCGAGGCGCCTGGCGAGACCGGCTGCAAAAATTTCGGCGTCTCCACGACTTTGATCTGACCCAACCACGCGGGTACGGTGACGACCTGATTCACCGTCACATATCGGCGAAGGTCGGCGATGCGATCGCGGTAGTAGGAAATCAGGGCGAGACCGCTTGGCGCCAAGCCGCCGCCGGAGGCCGGGCCGAACGGCGTGTGCGTGATCTGCGAAAGGTGCTCGAGCCACACGCGCACGGCCCAGCCGTGATTCAATTCGTCGTATCCCATACGCGCGACGTCGGTCGAGTCGTATGGCAGGAGCTGCTCGTCGTGCAAAAGTGCATCGTAGTTCGCGCGGCCCATCGCGAAGTTCTCAGGCCACGAGGAGACGTGGGCATCGATGTATTTCTTTGTTGCAGCCATGACGGCGACGGTCTTATCTCGCGCGGCGACAAAGCGTTTGAATTCGATAGCCGACATCTGCGCTTTTGCTGTGGTGGTGAGTGGGCCATCGAAAAAGTCCGCGACACCTGCCAGCTCCTGGCTGCCGACGACGCCGTATAAGTGACCGGGCGTCGTGACGAGCGCCTGACCGGCAAGGATATACGAAGGCGCCTTTTCCAAACGCGAGGTGATATCTGCCCACGCCCGTGCGGTCGTTGCGGCGGTCGCACCGTTGGCGCCGGCGACCGGTATGTGTTGGAACTGCGTGAATATGCCGCCGACCACCGCATTGGCGGGCCCGGCATAATCCTTGCGGTCCACCTGATAGACGCTGTACTGTCGCGCGAGCGCGGTAAGTTGAGAATCGAGCAGCTTCACATCGTCGCGCTCGACGAGCGTCATGGCTGATCCGTATTGCGCCTTGATTTTCGATAGCCGGCCTTGCCACGTGGCGATGAGAGCGACGTCATCGTTACGCGCCGCTTCCGTCGCCGAATCGATGTCGCCGTCAAAGCCCGCGATGCCGAGAGCAGTCGCGGTAAGCGGATGGATGCGCGACCATGTGTAGGTCAGATCCTTCGCAAGCGTCTGGAGTTGCTGGTACGCCGGGTCTGATCTGGCGCCGGCGAGACTCGCCGCGTTCGCCGGACCAACGACGAACGCCGACGCTAGCACGCCGACAATAGCGAAAACGGCACGACGCATGGCTGCCTCCTCAGATGAACGAGCGCGGTCGATTTCGTTGCCCGTTGTAGTGCCGACCTTTAAGGTCGGCCGGCCGGCCTTTTGTCGTAGGCGAGCATCGCTCGACTATTTGGCCGACCTTAAAGGTCGGCACTACAGAGGAGGTCGACGCCATAGAAATGGGTGAGCGTTGCTCACCCTACTACCGGACGTTGATGTTGATGTCGGTCGTGCCCGCGGGATCTTGGGAGACGACGATCATCGCGTTCGCATTCGGACGCGAGACCGTGAACCGGATAAACTCGTGATCCTGGACTTGCGCAAGCAGTTCCATCGCATCGCCCGGCATGCGGTCCTCATACCACCGGCGCACGGATTCCATCGGCGCCGGCGTCGTATAGGCCGTCATATCGCCGGACTGCGCGCTAGAAATATGCCCGAGGTCGCCGGGTTGCTGCACCGCTCCCGGGTACACCGGCGGTCGGGCGACATCGAAGTGCGCACCGAGCGCGGTCGGCGTAAAGGCGATTTGCTGCGTCTGCAGCGCCTGATTCCGGAAAGCACCGCCGCCGAAATAGAACAGGCCGGGGCCGAAGAAAATCAAAGCCAGCACCGCTGCGGCCTGCGCGAGAAACGGCAAGTCGCGAAACCAGCGGAAATCAGCGATGAGCATGCGATAGGCCGTCGGCGTCCAGCCGAACGACTCGATCCGGCGCGCCCACGCATCGTCCAAAGCGTCCGCCAGCGCGAACGCCGACCACTCGTCGACTTCGATCATGCGCGTCCGGTCGCGCGCTTCGATCTCGGCGATCCGACGCGCGTGCTCGTCCAAGAGTACGGCCGGTGAAGCGGACGGAAAATCCTGGACCAATTCCCGCGCGATCGGGCGCATCGGTTTGTCGCCTGGCGCCGTCGCACGCGAGCGCACCACCGAACCATTCATGCCATAGGAGATCATGGACAACGTCGTCGGCCCGACAGGTCGCTCTGCCGGAGCGGTTTTCGGCGTGCCCTTTTCTGCCGGCACCAACGCGCAGGTGTGAAACAACACCGCGACGATCGTTCGCCGCTGCCGATGGACGAAGATGCGCCGTCGCACGAGCGCGCTGCCTTTGGTCGACACGCAGTCACCGCGCCGCGAAAATCCTAATGCCGCGAGCGCGGCCTCGAAGGACACGGCTTCGTCGCTCTTCACCGCATCGAATTGCCGCGGATCGGCTTCGCGCCGGAGGACCGCTTCGCGCCGCGAGCGGAACTGACCGACTTCGCCCGCCGAAATCACCGCCAGCACGACGACTGCTCCGGTCAGGAGCGCCGCAGTCGAGCCCAGGCCGAAGAGCCGCCACGCACCGTACGAGCCGGCCCAAAAAAAGAACACCAGCCTGGCTACCCACGGAATGTAGCGGCCGCCCCAGTACCACACATCCCAGAGTATCGACGCAATCCAGGGGAATCCATGCTCTCAAGGGCGAGCCCGGCCGCGTTCTACTAGTTACATAGTTGACAAGTACCTGCGAAGCGAGTATGCTTGGCCCATGGCGCGCAATGCATCACCAACCCTCACCGGAGCCGAACATCGCGTCATGGACGCGCTGTGGCGGCTTGGCTCGGCCACGGTGGCCGACGCCGCCGCTGGCATCGGCAAGCCTGCGCTCGCGTACACCACCGTGCTCACCGTCTTGCGAACGCTCGAACGCAAGGGGTACGTCAGGCATCGCGCCGAGGGCCGTGCGTACGTCTACGCTCCGGCCATCGACCGCGAGGCCGTGCGCCGAGACGTCGTCGGCTATGTCCTCCAACAATTCTTCGATGGATCTCCGCGCGCGCTGCTCTTGAATCTGCTCGAATCGGAGTCGGTCGACGACGCCGAATTGCGCCGGCTTCGCACGCTCATCGACAAATCGCGCGACGGCGAAAGGAACCGCTGACATGCCGGCACTCCAATCGATTTCCTCGATCGCAACCGCATTGGGCCACGCGCTGCTCGACGGCATATGGCTTGGTGCGGTCCTCGCGTGTCTGCTCGCGCTGGTTTTACGCGCGCTCAAAGGCGTCAATGCGGCATCGCGGCACGCGATCTGGTACGCAGCCCTTATCGCGATCGCGGCAGTGCCGGTCGCCGGTTTCGGATGGTCGCTCGCGCATGCATCGACCACGAGCGCGCCTCCGTCCGTCGCGAACACATCGTCCACGTTCCATGGCGCCGGCACGCACGTGCAACGCACGGCTTGGCCGAAGACCATCGCTCGCACGCAAGCCAGTACGGCCGCAACCACAAGGGTGAACACGGGCGGAAAATCTATTTCTACGGTCGCGAGCCAACCGCTCCCCCATCGCGCGCCGTTCGATCCCTCAGATCTCATTCTCGCCGCCGTCGCAATCGTTGGCATCGTATCGATTGCCGGCGTCATCGGCGTCTTGCTCAGCCTCGTGCGGTTATTGGCCGTCAAACGCGACAGCCGTCCGTTCGAATCTGCGGCCGAGGCAAAACTGCGGCGATGGTCCGAGCGCCCCGCCGGCGGCCGCGACGTATCGCTGCGCGTCTCGCAGGGAGTTGACGTCCCTGCAGCGGTCGGATTCTTCCACCCATCGATCCTCGTGCCCGCATCGTGGCCCGCCAATCTTGAATCCGACGAACTCGACAAGATCGTCATGCACGAATATTCGCACCTCCGGCGTGCCGACGATTGGACCGCATTCATCCAACGCGTGGCCGAACGGCTCTTCTGGTTCAATCCTGCGATGCGTTATATCGCCGGCCGCGCCAATCTCGAACGCGAGATCGCCTGCGACGATTGGGTCGTCTCGGAATATGCGAGCGCCACTTCCTATGCCGAGTGCCTGTGGCGGATCGCGCAATTCGCGCACATGCCGGCGGCGAAATCGCTCGTACCCGCCGCGCTTGTGACGCGCGCGCAAATCGTCGAAAGGATCGAACACCTCATGAACGGTGACCGTGACATCCTCCCGCGCATCAGACCCGCGGCGCTCCTCGCGATCGTGCCGCTTGCCGTCGCGTTGCTGGTCATCGGCGTCGTTCGGGCACCCGCGATCACGCTCGCTGTCGCCGCCACACCGGCCACGCCGGTGATCCCGGTAACGCTCCGCACCGCATCGACGTGGGTAGAGAGTCGGAAAGCGGTCCCCGTCCGGCACGCCGTTCCCGCAATACACTCGGTCGCGAAAATCGCGGCACAACCGGCGCAGCCGGGAGTTACGGTTCCCGCGGCGCGGGTGAGTGCGATACTTCCCGCCGCAGTCGCGCCGAAAACCGTCGCACTTGACGCCAGCGGCCTTGACGTCCGTTCGCTGCTGCAGGCGTGCGCAGGATGCGATCTGAGCGGTAAAGACTTGCGCAACGCGGATCTTCACGGTGTGCGTTTGAGCGGCGACGACATGTCAAACGTCGATCTCCGAGGGGCAAACCTTCGCGGTGCGCGCTTCGAAGGTGTCGATCTCACCGGCGCGCGTCTCGACAATGCCGATCTCACCGATGCGGTCTTCTCGGGAGCAAACCTCAAGCACGTTTCTTGGTCCGGCGCGAAACTCAGCGGCATCGAACTTCAAGGCATCGCGATCGACAACGACATGCTCCACTCCGGTCAAGCCAAGATCTGGTTGAGCTCGTGCCAAGGATGCGATATGGCCGGCCTCGATATGCGGAACCTCGACCTTCGCGGCGTCCGTCTCCAGGGCGCCGACCTCTCGCACGCCGATCTTCGCGGGGCAAATCTCGCGGGCGCCAAACTCGACGGCGTCGATCTCGGTAACGCACTGCTTGACGGCACCGATCTCACCAACGCCAGCCTTAACGGCTGCGACCTCACAAACGTCAACCTGCGTCACGCGCATATCCAAGGGTTGCGGCTTGAGGGCGCAGACCTTCGCAAGCTCCAGTTTTCCGGGTTGAACGTGCGCGGCCTCGCCGCGGACGGTGCCGACCTCAGTGGCGCGGCATTACGCCAAGTCGATCTGTCGGGCGTCCGCATGAACGGCTCCGATTTCACATCGGCCGACCTCACGGGCGCACAACTCAGCGCCGGCGAGTTCGAAGGTGCAAACTTTCGCAATGCGCGATTGGACGGCGCGAATCTGCAAGGCGCGAAACTCTGCGGCTACAACACCGACAGCGTGAACGGCATCGTAACACGGCACGAGAAAGCCTGCGCCGATCTCCGTGGTGCATCGGTGAACGGTGCGAATTTCCGCGGCGTGCAGATCTGCGATTGGCACAGTAGCATCGAGACGTGCAATGAGATCTCGAGTGCGGATCTGAAGAAGTATTCGCACTCGGATTTGACGGGAGCGATACCGCCGAATTTTTGATGCTCGCTGCGACTACGTAATTAGTTAAGACCGCTTCGCGTACCGGTGCCGGACGCGCGCGGTTTTTTTCTATTGTTGTGAACCACCGCTTGTGCGGCGGCATACCTCGGACAGCATCGGCCGACCATAATGGTCGGCACTAGACGAAAGAGGAGTATGCCGATGAGATTCATCTTGGCCGCTGTGGTCAGCGTCGCGCTTTCGGCGATGAGCGCCCACACGAGCGTCGCCATCAAAGACTATGCGTTTCAGAAGCCCGTCATCACCGTCGCCGCCGGCACGACCGTGTCATGGACGAATCGCGACGACGATCCCCATACCGTGACGGCCGATGACAAGTCGTTCGATTCCAAGGGGCTCGGCAATGGCGATGCCTGGACCCATACGTTCACCAAGCCGGGCAAATACACGTATCACTGCTCCGCGCATCCGTTCATGAAGGGAACGATCATCGTCACGGAGGCAGCGAAGCCGCAATGAAGCGCGAAGAATTCCTCGAGTGCATGGCATGGTGCGGCACGGGCGTGGTCTACGGGCTTTCGGGAGCTGGCATGGTGGGGCGCGCGCTGGCGGACGATGCTGCCTCCTCGATGCCGCTGCCCGACCGCACGTTTGTGCAGATCAGCGACACGCACATCGGCTTCAACGGCAAAGCCAATCAGGATGTGATCGCAACGTTCTCGCAGGCCATCGACAAGATCAACGCGCTGCCCAAACCGCCGGAGTTCGTGATCCACACCGGCGATCTCACCCATCTGTCCAAACCCGATCAGCTCGACACCGTCAAACAAATGCTGGGCACAATTAAGGCGGGCGCATTCTACGCCGTGCCCGGCGAACACGACGTCATCAATGACGGCGGCGCCGAGTTCTTCAAGACGTTTGGCCACCCTTCAGGCAATCGTTGGTTCAGTTTCGATGCCGCCGGCGTGCACGCGCTCGCGCTCAGCAATGTCGTCGACATCACGAAGGGTGGCATTCTCGGTCGCGACCAACTCGAATGGGCGCGCACGGATCTTGCCAAACAACGTCAGGACACGCCGATCGTGATCATGGCCCACATCCCGTTGTACGCGGTCTATCCGGACTGGGGCTGGACGACCGACGATCAGATGGAATTGATGGACCAGCTCCGGCGTTTCGACACCGTCACCGTGCTCAACGGGCATATCCATCAGGTGCTCTCGAAGGTCGACGGCAAGATCACGTTCTACACTGCGGCAAGCACGGCGTTTCCGCAGCCGAAGCCGGGGACTGCGCCGCACCCTGGACCGCTCGCCGTTCCGGCCGGCGAACTCGGCAAACTCCTGGGGATTCGCACCGTGACCGTGCACGGTGGATCGCACACAATTGCGGTGGCCGATGCATCGCTCGCGAGCTAAGCAGAAGTAGGCGGTAGTGGTGATCGATAGCGGCGACTCCGTCATCACGCGATTGCGAGCAGGCGACCCCTCTGCGCTCGCAGATGCATACGAGCGCCACGCAGCGCTCTGTCGTGGTGTCGCCTATCGCGTGCTCCGCGACGACGCCCTTGCTGAAGACGCGGTGCAAGACGCGTTCGCCGCGCTCTGGCGCCGGCGTGACGGCATGACCGTCCGCGCTGCCGGCCTGAGCCCCTGGCTCGTCGTCGTGACGAGAAATGCGGCGCTGACGTTGCTCCGCGCGGACACGCGCCGCCGGTTGCGCGAGAAACGCGATTTCGCCGCGACACCGGCCGAGCATGGCCGCGATCCATCGGATGTCGTGACGGCCGGCGAAGCGGCAGCTTCGGTCGTCGCTGCGCTCGACGATTTGCCGAAGGAACAGCGCGACGTGATCCAGCTCGCCTACTTCGACCGGCTGACGCTCGCACAAGTCGCCGAGCGAACCGGCGCGCCCCTTGGAACGGTCAAGCGGCGCGCGCAGATGGCGCTGCAACGACTGGCTCGCCTTATGAACCGCGGTGGAGCATGATGCATCATCCTCTTGACGACATCCATACCTTTGGTCTGGGCGAACTTTCGCCGGAGAGCGCGGCATCGCTCATGGATCACGCCGATCGCTGTCCGACCTGTGCGGTATTGGTGGCAGAAGCCATGCAAGGCGTCGGCGCGCTCGCATCGGATGCGCCGTCGCGCGAAAGCGGGGAGCCGTTGCGCGCACACGCCGCAGCGGGGCCGGTTACGCCGGCAAAGCGCACATCGAGGCGCAACCTCTTGTGGCCCGGTATCGCCGGCCTTGCGACTGCAGCCAGTCTCTCGCTCTTCGCATGGAATCTGCAGCTTCGTGCCGGTCACTCAGCGCTCGCTCCCCCGCCGGTCGCTTCACTCGTCCACTCGCACTTCGTCCATCATCCGCTCACCGGCGCGGGCGGTGCGGGCAGTGCGAAGGCCATCGTGGCCGCCGACGGCTCCTGGGTGTTCGTCGTCGCCGATCAGCTCGCGCCGGAGAATCAATTCGACGTGTGGGAGACGCGCGGCGGGAAGCAGGTCAAGCTCGGTTCGCTCAGCTCCGACGATGCGGGCGAAGGCACCGCATATTTCGCGATACCGGCTGCGAAGGCAGAAGGGTTTGCGCTCGTGCCGTCCGGCGCTGATCCGGCGACCGATTCGATGGCGCTGCGCTGGCCATAGCCGGGGCAGGACGAGAACTCCGGACTAAGAACGCTTGCGTCACCGGAGGTACGTCAATGCACGCCCACGCAGTACTCGCGTCTTTTTTTGTTTTTTTCGCATCCTTCACCTCGACTTCAGCGCTCGCCGTCGCGGACGGCGCATCGCCGTCGCCACAGATCGCGGCGCAGCCGGCGCCGTCACCTTCGCCGAGCAGCAGCGGCCCGTTCGATCACCTGCGGTGGCGTTCCGTCGGACCCGCCGCATCGGGCGGCCGCGTCTCAGCGGTCGCGGGCAGCGCGTCCGATCCTTTCCTTTACTACGTGGGCGCGGCAGGCGGTGGCGTCTGGAAAAGCATCAATGGCGGCGCCTCGTGGGATCCGGTCTTCGACAAGGAGGGTATCGCAGCGATCGGCGCCGTGGCCGTCGCCGCAAGCGACGAGAATATCGTCTGGGTCGGAACGGGTGAGGCGAATCCGCGCAACGACGTGTCCTACGGCAACGGCGTGTACAGATCGACAGATGCCGGCAAGACGTGGCAGCACCTCGGCCTCGACGCCACGCGGCAGATCTCGAGCATCGCGATCGATCCGTCGAATCCGGACCACGTCTTGGTGGGCGCGCTTGGCGATGTGTTCCGCGATTCGAGCGATCGCGGCGTCTATGAGACCACCGATGGCGGGAAGTCGTGGAAGCAGACGCTGTACCCCGGACCGCAAAGCGGTATCTCCGACCTCGCGATGGATCCGAAAAATCCGATGACGGTCTACGCCGGCGCGTGGCAATTCCGGCGCTTGCCGTGGACGTTCTCCAGCGGCGGACCCGACGATGGACTCTATAAATCCGTCGACGGCGGCGCCACGTGGACGCGATTGAGCGGCAGCGGTTTGCCGGACGGCCCGCTCGGGCGCATCGCGCTTGCGATAGCGCCGAGCAATCCGAAGCGCGTCTATGCGTTGATCCAATCGAAGGCGGGATTCTTGTGGCGTTCGGACGACGGTGGCGTGACGTGGACGATGATCAACGACAACACGCTCATCGATCAACGCCCGTTCTACTTCAGCCATATCGCCGTCGATCCGGCGAACCCAGACCGGATCTACTCCGTGTCGGAGATGGCATCCGAAAGCAATGACGCGGGCAAGACCTTCAAGATCATCGCCAACGACGTGCACGTGGATTACCACGCGATTTGGATCGCGCCGGACAATCCGAAGCGGATCATGCTCGGCGAAGACGGCGGCTACGCGCTCTCCGTCGATGGCGGCGCATCGTGGTCGTACTCGCGCAATTTTGCGATCGGCCAGATCTACCACATCGGACTCGATGATGCCATGCCGTACAACATCTGCGGCGGCTTTCAGGACAACAACGGCTGGTGCTGGCCGTCGAACAGTCTCGACCGCAGCGGCGTCACCAACGCGTACGCGATGCCGGTGATCGGCGGCGACGGCGAGTGGGTCGTGCCCGATCCGGCAAATCCTAATCTCGTTTGGGCCGACCTCGAAGACGGTGTCGTCCACGTCTTCAACCGCACGAATCGAGAAAGCTTCGACGTCGAACCGGTTCCCGGCTCGTTTGGCAACTTCGATTTCGCCAAAGCGCAATATCGCTTCAACTGGGATTCGCCGATCGCGTTTGCGCCGTGGGATCCGAAGACGGTGTGGTACGGCGGCAACGTGATCTTCCAGTCGCACGACGAAGGCCATCACTGGACGCCGGTCAGTCCGGACCTCACGCTCAACGACAAATCGCATCAGGTCATTCCGGGCGGACCGATCACGAGCGATCTCTCCGGCGCGGAATACTACGATACCATCCTCGATATCGAAGGCTCGCCTGCCGCTCGCGGCGAGATCTGGGCCGGTACCGACGATGGACTGATCCAGCTCACGCGCGACGGCGGTGTCCATTGGACAAACGTGACGCCGCGGAACATCCCGCCGCTCGGGCGCGTGGAGACGATCGATCCATCGGCGTTTGCCGCCGGCACCGCGTTCGCGATCGTCGACCGGCATTTTTCCGGCGATACCGCGCCGTACGTCTACAGCACAACCGACTTCGGCAAGTCGTGGCGTTCCATCGCAAGCGATCTTCCGGGCGATCAGTTCGCGCGCACCGTACGCCAGGATCCGGTCGATCCCAACATCCTCTATGCCGGCACCGAACTCGGGATCTGGGTCTCCTTCAACAGCGGCCGGCATTGGCAGTCGCTGCAATTGAACTTGCCGCCCGTCTCGGTGCAAGACATCCGCTTCCAAACGCGCGACGGAGCGCTCGTCCTCGGCACGCACGGAAGGTCGGCGTGGGTGCTCGACGACATGCGCCCGCTACAGCAGTTCGACGCGGTGAAGGGGTCGCGGGAGTATGTGTTCGCGCCGCAGCCGGCGATCGCGTTCCAGCGCGGCTCGACGCTCGAGGGTCTCTACACCGAGTACAGCGCGCCGAATCCGCCCGCCGGAGCCGCGATCTACTTCTATCAAGCCAAGGCCGCGACGTCTTCGCCGGTCATCGACATCGTCGACCATCACGGCCGCGTCATCCGCCACATCGCCGGCACGCATCCTGTCGGCGATACAGACAAGACGGAACCCGACGTCACGAACTTCGCAGGCTTCAACCGTTTCGTATGGGATCTCGCGGGGGACCCGCCGCCGGCTTGGACGACAGCGCCGTCGAAAGACGACCGGCGTGAGACGACGGGTGTGCCTGTCGTGCCGGGCACGTACGCGGTCCACATCCGATTCGATGGGCGAACCTCGACACAGCCGCTGGTGGTCAAGCCCGATCCACGTCTGACGTGGACGCAGGCCGATTATCAGCGTCGTCATGACTTCGTCACGTCGGTATACGCGATGTACGGACCAGTCAATCTCGCACTCGATCACCTCGACGCCACGGAGAAGCGCTTGAGCATGATGATCGCCGCGATGACCAAAAGCGGTTCGCCGGCGGACCAAATCGCCAAAGCGCAGGAGCTTGTCGACGCGGGCACAGCGCTCGAAGGGCGGCTGAGTGCCGGCTTCAAGAACGACGAGGATTCGGTCAACCGCCCGGGTGCATTGCGCGAAGAGATCCAGGGTTTGCTGTTCGGCGTGTTCGGTTCCCAGGGTCCTCCGATCTCCACGCACTACGGGCTGGAGACCAAGGTCCGCGCTCACTACGACGCCGTTATGGCGGACTATCGAGCGTGGGCCGCGTTTGCGGATGCGGCAAAATAGGCCAAGCCTAAAAACCTAAGAATTTAGTTGACTTGCCTGCCGCGAGGTGCTACAGTACCGCTATCACCTAATTACTTAGGTATGGAGGCGCGAGTGGCTCGTCCCAAATCTGCCGTCATGACTGAAGTCGAGCAGCAGCTCATGGAAATCGTCTGGGCGAAGCGTCGTGCCACCGTTGCCGACGTCGTCGACGCGCTGCCGAAATCGCGTCCGCTCGCGTTCAACACCGTGCAGACGACGCTGCGGATATTGGAAGACAAAGGCTATCTGCGCCATACCACTTCCGGCCGCGCGTTTGTGTACGAGGCCGCCGTGGCCCGCGAAGAGGCCTCGCGAACGGCATTGCGCCATCTGCTTGGCAGATTCTTTGACGACTCCGCCGAATTGCTGACGCAAAGCCTGATCCAAAACGACCGCCTTTCGAAGGCCGAACTTGCGCGCATCGAAACGCTCGTCGCCGAAGCGAGGAAGAGAGCATGATCACTCAGGCCGTCGGCGCCCTCTTCAATGCGTGCTGGCAGGGGCTCGCGATCGTCGCGGTCACATCGCTCGCGCTCCGCTTCTTCCAACGATCGAGCGCTGCAACGCGCTACGCGGTGTGGTTCGCCGCGCTTGCGGTGGTCGCCGTGCTCCCGGCCGTCGATTTCGGAATCGCTCGCATTGCGCCGGCCGCATCCGCCGTGAGCGCGCAACCGGCCCAATTCAAGATCATCCGCACGGGCGAAGTTTCGTACTCGTACGCCAAGCCGCCCGCTGCGGATCGCGCGAAAAGCGTGCAGCCTCCCACCACGACGATCGGCTTCGCCGTCGAGCAAGCGCCCGACCCCGCGATGCGATTGCAAGCGTTGGCCGCAACGGTGCTCGGTCGAACCGGCGCGATGCTGAGCGCCGTCGCGACGCCGATCTTCCTCACATGGCTCTTCTTCAGCGCGCTGATGCTCTACCGGCTCGCGCTTGCCTATGCTCGCTTGCGCCGCGTCAAGCGCGAACTCGCGCCGCTCGATGACGCGGGCGTGGACCGGCTCATCGCGCATTCGCGACGTCCGGTCGTCGTGGGCATCGCGACGGATCTCACCATGCCGTGCGTGCTCGGATTCGCCAAACCCGCCATCGCGCTGCCTGCAACCCTGGCGGCCGAGCTCAGTCACGAAGATCTCGAGCGCATCGTGCGTCACGAACACGCGCATGTCCGCCGCTGGGACGACGTCGCCAACGCGTTGCAGCTGATCGTGCAAGCGGTCATGTGTCTCAACCCGGCGGTGCATTTGATCAGCCGGAGCCTCAATGTCGAGCGCGAGATCGCGTGCGACGACTTCGCCGTGGAGCCGCTCGCCGAGCGCGTCCAGTATGCGAAGTGTCTCACCCATATCGCGATCAAAGGATTCGGTCGCGCTCGAGCGCTGCCGGCGCCGGGCTTCTTCTTCAACCGCAAGCAACTGTTGGTGCGCGTCGAGCGTCTGCTCGAACGAGGCCACAACGGTTCGACGACGATCGCCGCTGCGGCGCGCTACGCACTGGCCGGACTAGCCCTCGTGGCGATCGCGGTCGCTCGCGTGCAGCTGCCCGTTATCGCCGCCACCACAGGTCCGGCAACAGCCGCTCCCGCCACGGTTTCAGTGCCCGCCAAGCCTGCTGCCCCGACGAACATTGTGGTGCCGACTGCCTCTGTGGGGCAGACCGCCTCTGTGGGGCCGACCTTTATGGTCGGCCATGTGCACCCCCACCCACACGCACACGTGATGCTGGCTTCTCGCACTGCAGCTGCTGTCCGTGCTGCCACGCATTTTGCAACCGCGGCCCGCACGATTTCCGACACCGTCGCCGCAGCCGTGACTCGTGCCACCACAATAGCGCCGGCTTATGCGTTCGGCCGGGCGCGCATCGCGGCACACGTCATCGCCACAACAAGAGCGAGAGTGGCGGCCTCCGTCGCGTCGACCTTTATGGCCAGCCATGGCATCGCATTCGCCCCCGCGATCGACGCCCCGCATGACAGCAACGTCGCAGGCGCCGATTACCTCGATGCACTCGCGGCCGCGGGCTACCGGAATCTTTCGGTCGACGATCTCGTGCGCATGAAGAATGTGGGCGTGGACGGCGGACTCATCGCCGCCGCCGTGCGCTATAGCGGCTCGCGCCCAGCCGTCGAGATGCTCGTGCGGATGGCGTCCGTCGGCGTCGATGCCGATTATCTGTCGCACTTGCAATCGAGCGGCTATCCGCGGATGGGCCTCGAGGATGTCGTCCGGATGCGCTCGCTCGGCGTCGATCCGAACTACATCCGCGACATGACCGCCGTGCTACACACCAAACCATCCATTGAACAGCTCATGCAGCTCCGCGCACTCGGCGTGGACGCCGACTACGTGCGTTCGTTCGCACAAGTCGGCTACGATAAGCTGACGCCCGAAAACCTGATGCGGCTCCGGGCGGTCGGCGTCGACGCAGACTACGTGCGCATGCTGCGCAGCAAAGGCATCGGCGGGAGCGGGCTCTCCGTCGACGATCTCATCCGCATGAAATCCGCAGGAGTGGAGTAACCTCAAATGAACGATCTTCGATTCCGCCGGCAACGGCGGCTGGTTCAGTGCGCGCTCGCGGCGAGTCTGTGCCTCGGTGCCGCGATCGCCGGCGCCGTAAACGCCAAAGCGGATCTGCCGAATACCGGCCAGTGGCTGATCGCCCTATCGGATCAGCGCGACTCCGTCGAGTTCACGCTCAAGGCGAGCACTTCGAGCGACACGGGGCACGACGATTTCGAGATGTCGCATTCGATCCGTCTGGATTCGCTCACCGGGCTGTCACAAGACCAGCTCAATTCCGGCGGCGCGCATGTCACGTTCCGTCTTATCCGCGATCCGGGCACGTTTGTCTGCGAGGGATGGGTCGCACATTTCCAAGGCGGCGGGACTTTCAATTTCGCGGCAAGTCCGGCGTTCGCCGCAGGACTCGAGAAGCGCGGCATCGACCGGCCGGTCGGCGATCAGGCGCTGCGTCTTGCGCTCGGCGACGTCGATCTCGCGTTCATCGATGAGCTCAACGCCGAAGGGTATGCGCGGCCCACCATCGGCGATCTGGTGCGACTGAGCGAACACGGCGTCAACACGGCCTTCTTGAAGGACATGAACAGTTTCGGCTACCGGTTCCACAGCATCGACAGCCTCGTGCGCTTGCGCGATCACGGTGTCGACGGCTCGTACTTGCGTGAGCTCGCGGCGCTCGGCTACAAGAATCTCAGCGCAGACGACGCCGTTCGCGTCCGCGATCACGGCGTGGACTCCGACTTCATCCGGGGTCTGCAGAAAGTCGGTTATACGGGCTTGTCGCTCGAAGAACTCGTACGTTTTAGCGATCATGGCTGCGATCCTGACTACGTGAACGAGCTCCGCAGCGCGGGTTACTCGAATATCGCTGCTGATGACCTGATCCGCTTGCGCGATCACGGCGTCGACGGCGCATACGTGAAGCGGCTCGCCGCGCATGGATACACCCACCTCTCGATCGATGATCTCATCAGGCTCCGCGACAGCGGCATCTAATGAAGAGGCCGACCTTTACGGTCGGCCCCATTTTAT
Organism: Candidatus Eremiobacteraceae bacterium; assembly: GCA_036561585.1. Classification (GTDB taxonomy): domain Bacteria; phylum Vulcanimicrobiota; class Vulcanimicrobiia; order Eremiobacterales; family Eremiobacteraceae; genus JABCYQ01. The sequence goes on from DATBOZ010000076.1 coordinate 23,810, forward strand.
TGTAGTGCCGACCTTTACGGTCGGCATTACATTTCATATCGTGGCCGACCGTAAAGGTCGGCCCTACAGTGAACGAGCTACTTCAGCAGCAGTGTATCCAACAGCTGCAGCGAGACGGACGAGCCATCGGCGACGTCGAGATTCTGCTTGCTGTTCGACGTGAGCAAATAGCCGCCGACCGCACCGACGAGCCCGCCTTGCCCCTTCGGCGTGCCGACCGCTTTCCCGATCCAATTGCCGATGAGCATGCCCGCGAGGGTGCCGCCCGCTTCGTTGGTGATGTTCGACTTCTGCCGGACGTCGATCTTCACGATCTTCGCCATGATCGGCTGTTGCAGTTGGCTGCCGGCCAATTGGATGGAAGACACGGTCAGCTCGACGCTCGCGGCGCGGCCTTGGCTTGCCGATTGCACGGCAAGTACGCTGCCGAAGAGTGTCGCGCCGGCCAACAGCGCGCCGTTGGTCGGGTACGGCGCCTTCACCGTCAATTTGATCGGTTGGCCCGCATACGCGGATTTCGTGTTCACGTCGGTCAAGAGCGTCGCGTTGATGCTCGATCCATTCTGGATCGGCGGCTTCGCAGCGAGGATCGCGATCGCGCCTGAATTGCTGTCGTAGTTCACTTCGGCGCCGAGCGCCTCGGACACGAAGCGCAACGGGACCATGGTCGTGCCGACGACGATGTACGGCGCAGCGTCGAGGTACGTCTGTTGACCGTTGACGATCGCTTGGTTCGAGCCGATCTTCACTTGCACGGTCTTATCGCCGGCCGTCGCGTTGATCGTGCCGTTGTCGTACGCCACGCCCGCGCCGAGGCTCTCGAAGATGCTGCGCAGCGGCACGAACACGCGGCCGCCTCGCTCGGTGGCGGGCTGCGTCAGCGCGATGCTCTGACCGTTCACCGACACGTGAAACGTGGCGGCGGCGGCCGGTTGTGCCGCTGTCAGGATCAAGCCGGCCAGTAAGGCCAGCGTCATGTGGAAGGCGCGGTTGTCGGCGCGCAATGCGGTGGGCTGTTTCATTCGGTCTCCTCAGATCGTTGGTAATTTTGTGTGGTGTTGCGTAAGAATGATGACGCTGTATCAACGTCAAGCGGCGGGGCGATGTTTCGCGTCCAACGCTCGGCGATGCCGATCAGCGTGCAATGATGAGAGTTCCATGAGTGTATCGGTCGATTGCGCGGCGCTCGCCACGCGCGACTGCACGCCGCCGTGAATCCGCCGGTATTACTTGCGCAGGGCCAATTGGTCGATTCGTCCGGCGGCGACTCGTTTCAGGTCAGCGATACGCCTCTTGAATCGCGGCATACCGTGGATTCGCGGTCTCGATGTCCAAACCAGCGATCGCGGGCGAATCTTTGATCGTCAGCGACTCCAGCGTCGGACGGATCTCCGTATAGATGATGCCGAGCGGGATCTTTCCGGGTTGCATCAGCACCTCGAACGCCTGCGCGCGGTTTTTCGAATCGTAGTCGGGCAGGTCGCTCAAATGATAGACGTTCTCTTTGAACCATTTGTACGTGTTGATCTTGTTGAACGTGACGCATGGCGACATCACTTCGACGATCGCAAAGCCCGGATGCGCGATCGCGGCTTTCATCATCTCGGTCATCGCTTTCGGTTCCGAGGAGAAAGCGCGTGCGATGAACGTGCCGCCCGCCGCGAGCGCGACCGCCAGACCGTTGAGCGGTTCGTCCGGATTGCCGCCCGGCGACGTGCCGGTGACATAGCCGAGCGCGGACGTCGGCGATGATTGGCCCTTGGTCAGACCGTAGGTCTGATTGTCCATCACGATATAGGTGACGTCCGGATTGCGGCGCACCGCGTGCATGAAATGTCCGGCGCCGATCGCATAGCCGTCGCCATCGCCGCCGGCGGCGATCACGGTCAGATCTTTATTGGCAAGTTTCACCGCGGTCGCGACGGGCAGCGCCCGGCCGTGGACGCCGTGGAACGCATATGAATGGAAGTATCCCGAGATCTTCCCGGAACATCCGATGCCCGAAATGAACGCGGTGTCTTTGGGCCGCAGGCCCATATCCGCCGCCGCCTGCTTCAACGACGCGATCACGCCGAAGTCGCCGCAGCCCGGGCACCACCACGATGGGGTCGTGGTGGCGAAATCTTTCGCGGTGAGTGTCGTTGCCATTTCGAATCAAGCTCCCACGGGCCTGGGCGCGGCCGCACCGGCCACGACGGAAGCGACCGCATCGATGATCTCGACCGGTCTGAATGGTTTGCCGTTGTATTTCAAAACCGCGTGCATATTCGGCAGCGGACCGACGACGTAGCGGATCAAGCGCTCCAACTGACCGGTGAAATTGTTCTCGACGACAAAGATATGATCCGCGCCGGCGATGAAATCGCGCACTTCATCTTCCGGGAACGGCCACAGCGTGCGCATTTGCAAGAAGCGTGTCGGCGTCCCCGCAAGCGCAAGCCGATCCTGCGCCTCGGCGATCGGCCCTCGATTCGATCCGTAGCCGATGATCGCCGTGCGCGCCGATCGATCGCCCAGAACATTCGCTTTCGGCAACTCGGGCCGCATCGTCTCGAGCTTGCGCATCCGTTTTTCCATCATCTTAGCGCGGTTGCGCGCGTCTTCTGTGATCACGCCGTGGTCGTTATGCTCGGAGCCCGCGGCCAAATACATCCCGCCTTCCGTGCCAGGCACCGCGCGCGGCGAGACGCCGTCTTCGGTGAACGCGAAGCGCCGGTACTCGCCGAAGGTCAAGTGGCCGTTGCGCTCGAGCTTTCCGCGATCCACCGTGACCGACGCGACATCAAGCGATGGCAGCGTCGCTTTGCTCTGGCATAGCGCTTGTTCGGACAGCACGAAGACCGGCAATTGATATTTCTCGGCGATGTTGAATGCGGTCGCGGTCAGGTAGAACGATTCTTCGACGGTTCCAGGCGCGATGACCACGCGCGGGATCTCTCCGTGCCCTGAGAAGATGAGATGGTTGAGGTTGCTTTGCTCGGTCTTGGTCGGCATGCCCGTAGACGGGCCGGCTCGCGCGCACTCGATCACGACGAGCGGAATTTCCAGCACGCCTGCGAGACCGATCGCTTCGGTCATCAGTGCTTGGCCAGGACCAGAGGTGGACGTCATCGCGCGCACGCCGGCGAAACTTGCGCCGATGACCATGTTGATGGCCGACAACTCGTCTTCGGCCTGCACGACGACGCCGCCGTACTTGGGCGCGTACTTGGCCATCCATTCGAGCACGTCGGTTGCCGGCGTGATAGGATAGCCCGCCATGAACCGGCAGCCCGCCACGAGCGCGCCGTACGAGATCGCGTCGTTGCCCATCATGATGAGCCGGTCGCCGTCGACGCCCTTCGTCAAACCATAACCGCTCGGCCGCTCGAAGTGATCGTCGACGTATTTCTCGCCCGCTTGGATCGCGCGGATGTTGAGGTCGACGACTTTGTCACCTTTGCGCTGATAGACTGCGCGCACGTCGCCGAACACGGTCTCTTCGTCCATCCCGATCAATCGGCTGAGGACGCCCAACGAAACGGTGTTGCGGACGAGTTCGAGGCCGATCTCCTCTTTGGCGATCTTCGCAAGCGGCACTTCGTAATAGTGAACGCCCGGCCGACGCACGGCGTCCGTCAACGTGTCGTGCGAGTTGTCGAAGATGATGAAGCCGCCGGGCCGGATCTCGTCGATATGTTTTTCGACCGCCTCGAGATCGAACGCGACGAGGCCATCCACGTAGTCCGCCATGCCGTAGTTCGGCGTCTCGCCCGCGCGGATGACATAGTTTGTGTGGCCGCCGCGGATCCGTGACGGGAAGTCTTTATACGTGTAGACTTCGAGACCCATATGCTTAAACACACCGGCGATCAAATCGCCGGTGGTGAGGCTTCCGTCGCCGGCTTGCCCGCCGAACATCACTTCGACATTGTTGAGGATCATCGTGACCCCTTTCGACTGTCTAAGGGGTTAGAGGGTATCGCCATGCTGCCCTGCGGGAGCGTGATCCGCAGCACGTTCGAACAGACTGATCTGCTTCGCGCCCGCGACGCTGAGCGCTGCGACTTTGGTCCCGACGAGTCGCACGCGCGCATTGTCGAGGCCGGCCGTGCGCACGCAAAACGCCGCCGCCGCAGCGATGATTCGAGCATCGTCCGTTGGCTCGGAGAGCGTTGTCTGACGGCCGTGGACGCTGAAGTCTGCTAGTTTCAGCTTCACGCCGACGGTCGTGGCGCGCATACCGCGTCGCCGGAGCCGCTCCGACAACTCGGCGGCCTGAGCGCGCACTGCGGCGACGAGTGCTCGGATGTCCGTCACATCGTGTTCGAATGTCTCCTCGCTCGAGATCGAGCGCACGGATTCATCATCGGAGACGCGGCGGCGGTCGACGCCGCGGGCGAGGTCGCGCATCTCGCGCCCGAAGCGGCCGAACAATGCAAACGATCGCTCGTCGTCGAGGTCGGCGAGCTGACCGATCCGCTCGATGCCGGCCGCGCGTAAGCGCGCCTCGGTTTTCGGACCAACGCCCCAGAGCCGACTCACCGGCTTTTCGGCGAGATACGCCGCCTCAGTTCCCGGTTCGACGCAGACGAGACCATCGGGCTTGCCGTCGTCGCTCGCGATCTTCGCGACGATCTTCGCGGCGGCGACGCCGACTGAGATAGTCAATCCCGTCGCTTCGCGGACGGCGGCTTTGATACGCACGGCGACCGCACGTGCTTCATCGAGGCTCCGCTCTGCCAAGTCGCAGAACGCTTCATCCAGCGACAATCCTTGCACGACCGTTGACTCCGCGCGCAAGATGCCGAACATGGCGCGGCTGGCTTCGCGATACTTCGTGAAATCCGGCGGAACGATCACGAGCTGCGGACATTTCTGGAGCGCCATGAACAGCGGCATCGCGCTGCGCACTCCGAACGGCCGCGCTTCGTACGACGCCGTCAACACGACCGCGCGCCTGCTGCGCCCGCTTACGACGAGTGGTTTGCCGCGCAGCGATGGGTCGTCTCGCTGGGCGACGGCCGCGTAGAACGCGTCAAGATCGGCGTGCAGGATCATACCAATGTAGTGCCCCACGAGTCAGCAAATAGACGGCGTAGGCACCCAGCCAGTGCGTGGTCATGTATCCGCGCAACGCGAGCGATTTCAGACCAGCCTTTCGATGCTTCTGCCCGAGGCTACGCAACCGTTTGACGCGGAGATCGTCCTTGGGCAAGCCCGACGCGATTCCGTCGAGCATCCAGGCGCGGCTCATATTCAAACCGGCGAAATGCGCCAGGTGGCCGTCGCGCGGATCGGAGACTTCTACCGGTTGCAGCGTGATACGACCGGGGAGAAACCGCGACAACCACGTTGCAAATTTTTTTGGAGACAGGACGCGTCGCATCAGATCGGCTTCGCCGAGGCTGGGCGAAAGAAAATCATGACCCGACGGCTCGTAGGCGATCGGCACATTGTGATCGTGCGCATAAAACCGGAGCGCGGTGGTTTCGAGCAACCTGGAAAAATTCAGGTTGCCCACTTCTCGCGCATAGTCCAAGGCGAGCCCCATCGCGAACGCCGATTGTGCGTGCACGCCCGAGCGAATGGGATGGGACACCTTCGGCAGCCATGCGGCGATCGACGCGACCGCGGCCTCATGAAGCGGGCGCATAGCGGCATAAAGCCGCCGCGCCAACTCTGTGTCCCACGCGTGGAGCTCGGCCGCAAGTTGCAAGATCCACGCCAATCCATACGGGCGCTCGAAACCGGCGCGCCCTGGCGAGGTGAGGTAAACGGCCTCGCGGCCCGTCGCCGCGGGCATTAGATGGATGGACAACACACGACGAATGCGATTGACGAGCGGCACGTCGGGGTAGAGCCGCGCGATCCGCACGAGTTGCCAGTGGTTCTCGACGGCGGAGTGCCAGTCGAAACATCCGTAGAACGCGGGATGTAGCTCTCGATGTGTGCGCTCGTCACGTCGCGAGCGCACAATGTGCGCGGTACCGACCGGAAATTCGCGCACGATGCATGCAAGGGCTAGTCGTGCGCTACGTAATAACAGTGCGGCGTTCATCGCAGCGTCAGACAACGGTGCCCCTCAATCCGGCAGGCAAACCAACCGATATAATGAATGGAGTGTGCGAATGAAATCGACGAATTGGCCAATCGGAATCGGCCTATGGGCCATCCATCTCGGTGCGTTAGCGGTTTTTATCCCAGGCATGTTCAGTTGGTCCGCGCTCGGCGTGATGTTCGCGTTGTGGTGGGTCACGGGCGGCATCGGCATCTCATTGTGCTACCACCGGTTGCTCACGCACCGCAGCTTGACGGTGCCGAAATGGGTTGAGTACACGTCCGCGGTGATCGCCACGCTCTCGTTGCAGGGCGGCCCGATCGAATGGGTGTCCACCCATCGCATCCATCACGCGCACACCGACAAAGAAGGCGATCCGCACGACGCGCATCGCGGCTTCATCTGGACGCACTTCCAATGGCTCTACAGCCCGAACGACGCCCGGCCGACAAAGGCCGAACAGCAACGATATGCGCCGGATCTGGTGAAAGACCCATTCTACCGGTTCCTCGACCGCTACGAAGTTTGGCTGCAAGTGGCGCTCGGAATTGGACTGCTCCTTGCCGGTGGCCTGCCGTGGCTCGTGTGGGGAATCTTCGTGCGGCTGGTCGTGGTCTATCACATGACGTGGTTCGTCAATAGCGCATCGCACCGTTACGGCTATCAGACTTTCCGGACCGACGACAAGTCGACCAATTGCTGGTGGGTGGCGCTGCTCGCGTGGGGCGAGGGCTGGCACAACAACCACCACGCATTCCCGTTCTCGGCTCGCCACGGACTGCGTTGGTACGAGATCGATCACACGTGGATTCTGATCAGGATCCTGCAGACGCTCGGGCTCGCGCGAGACATCAAACTGCCCACATCGGACATGCAGGCGCGCTTACTCCAACAGCGCGACGAGGCAGCCTAAGCAGCAACGCTCGGCGTTAACCCACCCAAGACCGCACCGGACCTGTGTCGACGTGTATCCATCCGTCGGGATAGTAGCCCACGCCACCCGCGCTGGGGCAGGCGCGGCAGATCGCTGCTAAATCGTACAAGCTGACACCCGGCACGTGAAAATCAACCGCCTTGCCGAACATGTGCAGCGACATCCATGCGGCGCCTTCGGTGTTCGCGTTCGTCTGCGGCGTGCGGTAGCCGCTATGGACGACGATGGGTTCGGCGATGCCAGCCCGTGCAAGATACTGCTGCAGATCCCACAGCACTTCGATCGTCTTGATCGGGATTTTCACCCAACCTTCGTAGGTGGGCACGTGATCGTCGCGGAGCACGCGACAGAGCTGCTTGTATCCAGGATAATACAGTGTGCGGCCATCGCGAGTGAACGCGGCGGTGATCTTCTCACCGTCATCGAGCCGTTCGAGCCGGAGAATCCATCGATCCGGATCTGCCGCACGCACAAGCGACGGCAGCGAAAAGCATGCAACGGCCGAGACTCCGGTGAGCAGAAATCGCCTGCGCTCCATACCTGGAGGTATCGGCGCGTTTGGCGCGGGCGGCTAGCCCCTCTCATGTACTAGGGCGAGCATCGCTCGCCCCGAGAAAAAAATTTGGCGAGCGAAGCTCGCCCTACTACATTAGCCGGCTACCCAGTGGTGGCGAGGGGGGACCGGAAGGCATACGCGAGGAGCAGGCCCGCCACACCGGCCATCACCGGAGCGCCGAGGATGATGTTCGGCGGCCAGCCCAGGCCGGCGTGTACAGCGACCGAAGCCTCGTACGCGACTGTGATCAGCATCGCGGTTCCAAACGCGAACGCGTAAAACGCGCCGCCGTCGGACGCACGTACGCCGAGCAGCGCGACCGCGATATCAGCGCTGATCCCTACGGCAAGCACGCCCCACAGCAAGAAGTATTGATCGCTGACGATCACCATCGCGAGGGCATTGAAGAACAGCACGAACGTCAGCGCGCCGAACGGCGGGCGCCACCGTCGTACGAGCAACAACACGAATGCCATGGTGAGGAGCGTCTGCAATAGGATGCTGCCGATCCCAAACCCTTGGCTCTGCGATTCATCGCGTGGCGCGTTGCCCGCGCCGGAAAAGACCAGCAACCCGGCGCGCGTCCAACTCGGTTTTTCGGCATCCAGACCAGGATTGCGCGTCGCATCCGAGACTCGCGATCCATCGGCGCGCATGACCAGCACTTGCGGAACGACGTGGTCGCTGGACGTGAAGGCGATAAACGCACCATCCGGCGACCACGCTGGATAGTAGTCGTTGCCGTCGGTGAGCGGCGAGATACGCCGCGCCGCTACTCCGGCCGCATCCATCACATAGATCGACGAACTGCCGGAGCTGAAATCAAGAACGAAGGCGAGCGACTTGCCGTCGGGCGACCACGCCGGCCAGCTCCCGTCGATTCCGGCGGTCGGCCACGTCGTCGGACCTCCGGCGGACGGCATGAACGCGATCCAGTCGCGTTCGCTCTTGCGTGAGCCGAACGCGATCGTCGCGCCGTCCGGCGACCACGCCGGCCCGTCGAGCGTCGCGGTGCCCGCGGTCAACAAGCGGACGCTTCCGCCGTTCGCCGCGACGACGTCGAGCGAATATTCTCCCGACGCTCCCGCAGGCGACGACACGAAAACGATATTCTTGCCGTCGGGCGACCACGCCGGCTGCGTGTCGTGGCGTCCGCTGTGCGTGATGCGCACCGCGCGCGTTCCGTCGACGTTCGCGACGAAGAGATCGCTCACGCCCGTATCCGGATTTGATTTGCGATAGGCGATGCGTTTGCCGTTCGGCGAAACGGCGGCGCCCCAGTCGTCGGCGGCGGGATCGATCGTCAGCCGCGTTTGCGCGCTGCCGTCGATGTGGGTGCGATAGATCGCGTTGTGCACCGGCGGCGCCGTGCTCTTGAGACCGAACACCGTGACGAGCGGATGCGCGAATTGCGAGAATAGCCCGAGCAGTGTGAACACAGCGCTGACCGAGAGCACCGCCGGTCCGAGTTCGCGCCATCGTGGCGGGGTCGTAGCGGGGAGCCGGATGGCCGCGGAACGCAGCGGGCCGGTGAGGATGAGCGCAGCCGACGTCGCGAGGATCAGGTGCGTTGGGCTGAGCAGCGCTTCGATATCCGCTTCGATGCCGAACAACGTGTGCCAGGCGAGATCGAGCCCGCCGCCGATCGCGAACGCGATCACACCGATGAGCGAGAGGCCATAGCCGACGGGAAGCGCGCGCCGCCACGGATAGCCGTTGCGCAGCACATTGCGTGCCATGACGAAGCCGAGCACGATCCCGTTGAGCGCCATGGCGCCGTAAAGCACCGCGTGCCACGGCGTGAAGAAGCTTTGATCGACGCGACCGTGACTATGCGCCCAGATATCGAGGTCCAGGCCGCCGATCAGCAGCGCGGCCAAGACCCCCATCAACCATTCGAACGCAGTGCTGGACGGCGGATTGGACGATCGCGGCGCGTTCCCGGTCATGCGATTTCATTTGCCCGCCGCTTGCGCCGCAACCTTTCGATAGATGGGCGCAGACCTGCGCGCGAACAGCTGAAGATCCGCGATGCTCGCGGTCAGCAACGCGTGCGCGCGGCCGAACCGCTCGAGGGATCGGCGGCGCATCGGCGTGCCTTCTGCATCGAGGATTTCGCAGACGACGCCGGCGGGCGTGCAGCCGGCGTAACGAGCCAGAGCAACGGCGGCTTCGGTGTGCCCGGCGCGACAGAGCACGCCGCCCGGATGCGCGCGCAGCGGAAACGTATGTCCTGGATAGATGAAATCGCCGCTTTGCGATGTCCGGTCGGCGAGCGCACGGATCGTCGCGCACCGGTCGCTTGCGGAGATCCCCGTCGTCACACGCCCGCGCGCTTCGACCGACACGGCAAACGCGGGGCCGGAGGGATCGGACGCGTTGCTCGGCATCGGCGGAATGCCGAGATCATCCAGCCTGGAACGCTCCATCGGAACGCATATGAGTCCGCGCGCATGCGTGAGCATGAAGTTTAGCGCCTGCGGGGAGACGCCGTCCGCTGCCATGGTGAGATCGCTTTCATTTTCTCGATCCTCGTCGTCAGCGACGATGATCATCGCTCCGCGGCGCAGCTCGCGCAGCGCATCCGAGATCGTCGCGAACGCCATCTTTCTCCCCTCGCACGTGCAGGATACTTACTTTGTATCGCAAAGTTAGGCTCCTGTCAAGGGTGAAACGCGAGCGCGCTCACGCCGCTGCTGTATGCCGCAAAGCAGAGGCAGTCACAACGTCACCGCGACATATGCCAAGACGATGCTCACCGCATCCTCGACGAGCGCAACCAAGAGACTCGGGAACATAGCCGGGCGCGAGAGCTCAACCCGTAGGTATAATCCCCCGTACGCGCCGGCAAGCGCGCCGGCGACGCCAAGACCGGCCGCTTCCCACGGCAATTGCGGCGACGACCACGGCCGGTGAACGCCGACAAACACGAACGCGAACGCCGACAGCGCTCCGAAAAGCAGCCGCGCGATCAGCGCCGGCGGCGCGGTCCGCGGCGGCGCCTGCGGCGATTTGTCGCCGTACATCTCGAACAGCGCGAGCACGGCAGCGATCCATGCACCCGGAATGCGAAGCGCGAGCATCACCGCCGCGGGCGCGACCAACGTCCGCATGCCTGCGGCGACGCCGAGCAACAGCACCTGCACGAAGATCATGGCTGCGCGTCGACCTTCTTCTCATCTGCCGTCAACTGCTGCTCGAGCGCGGCGAACGCAGCGAGTTGTTGTCGCGTGGGCCACGCATCTGCGCCGTCGACTGCGGTGAGCAGTCCGGCAAGATCGCCGTTGAGCGAATCGAGATCGTCAGCGACCGCGCTCGCATTGCCGTGCGCCTTATCGCGCGCGCGCTTGAGCGCGTCGTAGTCCGCGCGCATCGCCGAAGCGATCGATTGCGCGAGCGCGTATTGCGCCGCCAGCCCGGCTTGCGAGGTCTTCACGCGCGGATCCATCTTCACGATCAGCGGCCGCTCGTACGTTTTGCCGCCCCACGTCATGCGGACCGTGTAGGTGCCGGGCAGCGCGAGCGGACCCTGCGGCACGGGCGGCGTGTCGTGAAAGATCGCGGATATCGGGTAGTCGAATGAGGTCGCATCGGGCGTCGGATAGCGCATATCCCACACGAAGCGATGCATCCCGGGCATGGCCGACAACTGCTGCGGTTCGCGCACCCAATAGGTGGGCACGCGCAGTCCCTGTGTCGGCACGGTCAGCCGTTCGTCGCTCGCGTAGCGGCGCACCAGGCGGTTCGAAGAATTGTAGATCGAAAGCGTCACCGTGCCGCTCGCGTGATCCGACAAGTAGTAATCCACAATCGCGCCGTCGGGCGGATTCTGTCCGGCGGGAACTTCCGGCGGCAGGGGTGTGTCGGAGTATTGGTCGCGCTGAATGCGGATCGCGGTCTGCGGGCTGAAGAGAAATGCCGGCGATGCAATCACCGCCGTGCTCAGCTGGCGCAGCGGCGTGACGTCGTCGAGAATCCAAAACGAGCGCCCGTGCGTGCCGACGACGAGATCGTCGCCGTGCACCGTCAGGTCACGCATGGACGTCGACGGAAGATTCAGCTGCAGCGGCTGCCATCGGTCGCCGTCGTCGAACGAGACGTAGACGGCGCGCTCCGTGCCCGCGTATAACAAACCTCTGCGGACTGGATCCTCACGCACCGTGTTCGCAGCGGCGTTGTCCGGAAGCCCGTTCACCACGAGGCGCCACGTCCTGCCGCCGTCGCGCGTCCGGTAGATGTACGGACGAAGATCGTCCGACCGGAACCGGTTGACCGCCGCATACGCGGTGCGCGCATCGAAATGCGATGCTTCGAGCTGTGCGACTTTGCTCCACGATATGAGCGCCGGCGGCGTGACGTTGGACCAATGCTTTCCGCCGTCGGCGGTTCGCCAGATCAGGCCATCGTCGGTACCCGCCCAGATCACGCCGTCCTGCAGCGGCGACAGCGCGACCGAATAGATCACGCCGCGGCGAGCGAGCGGACCCGGTGCGAACGGCCCGACAACCGCTACCTTCTCCGGGTGGGGGCGCGAAAGATCCGGACTTACGACCGTCCACGAATGCCCGCCGTCCACGGTCTTGAAGAGCACGTTGGCTGCGAAATAGAGCGCATGCGGATTCGTCGGCGAGAAGATGACCGGCGCGGTGCGCCGCACGCGATAGGACGTGCCGCTCACCACCGGCGATACGTCTTGGACTTGACCGGTCGTCCAATTGAAGCGCGATAGTTTACCGCCAAAGACGATGTTCGGATCGAGTGGATCCGGCGCGATGTAACCGTACTCTTCTGCGCCGACGGGATGCCATTCTCGCTCCGTGATCTGGCCGTCGTTGCCGCGGCTTGCGACGCCGGCCGAGCCGCTTTCCTGTTGCCCGCCGTACACCCAGTACGGGAAGCGGTTGTCGGTGATCACGTGATAGAACTGCGCCGTCGGTTGGTTATACCACGAACTCCATGTGGCGCCGCCGTTCACGCTGATGGTCGCGCCCTGATCGCTCGTCAACGCGATGATCTCCGGATGCAACGGGTTGATCCATGTCGCGTGGTAATCGTCGCCGCCCGGCGCTCCCTTGATCGCGGTGAAGCTGAGACCGCCGTCATCGGAACGATAGGTCGAGGTGTTGGAGACGAAGATCTGATCCGGATTGTTCGGCGCGACGCGCACCCACGCGAAGTCGGACCCGCGTCCGCTGATCCTGGATTCCGCATTGACGCGCCGCCACGAGACGCCCGCGTCGTCGGACCGGTAGACGCCGGTCGCGTCGAGCGAATCCACCATCGCATACATGCGATCCGGGTCGGTCGGCGCGACATCAAATCCGATGCGTCCGAGTCCTTGCGGCCAGGCCGGCAGCCCCTTTGACAGTTGTTGCCACGAATCGCCGCCGTCGCTGGAGACGAAAAGGCCGCTGCCCGCCGCGCCGTTGACGACATCGCCACCGGTCTCCCACGGCAGATTCCGCGAGGCCCACATGTCGGCATAGATCTTTTCTGAGTTGCCGGGCGCGAATTCAAGTTCGATCGCGCCGGTGTTCTCATCCTTATAAAGCACCTTTTTCCAACTGAGCCCGCCGTCGAGCGACCGGTACACGCCGCGTTCGGCGTTCGGACCGTACGGATGGCCAAGCACCGCCGCGAACACCCGGTCGGGGTTGGTCGGGTCCACCAGTAGCGATCCGATCTGCTGACCGTCGCGCAAGCCGAGATGCACCCACGTCTTGCCCGCATCGGTGGATTTGTAAATGCCGTCGCCGGTCGAGAGGTCCGGACGCCGCAATCCCTCACCGCTGCCGACGTAGATGATATTCGGATCCGATGGCGCGATCGCGATGGTGCCGATCGACCCTGTCGGCTGGCCGTCGAAGATCGGCTGCCACGTCTGGCCGTAGTCGGTCGTCTTCCATACACCGCCGTCATTCACGCCGATGTAAAACACGCTCGGCTGCGAAGGTATGCCCGCGAGCCCGACAGTTCGGCCGCCGCGGAACGGCCCGATCAAGCGCCAACGCATTTCGCCAAATGCGGATTGTGCGAATTGCGGGGCCGTCGATGCACTGTCTGCACCGCGCGCGGCATGTGCGCACGACAGCGCGAATAGCGCGACAACCGATGCAAAGATGCGAGCGCGCAACGTCTCCTCCATTTTCCGCGCCGGCAGCCGCGCCGGCTCCGCCCAACGATAACGGCGCGCAGCATATCGCGTGACCTGCGCCATGGATTCGATGTTCCCGCTCACGCACCCGGCGAACCTTCCCGTCCGTCAGGGAGAGGCTACAGGATGCGGTTGTAGACGCAAAACACGGAGTCGCGCACGTACCGTTCGGTTTCGTACAGCTGCTGCGCACGCGCGTTCTCCAGCGCGGTGCTCAACGTCAAACCTATCGCGCTGGTTTCGCGCGCATGCTGTTCGGCGCGTCGCATCAGCGCGCGGCCGATGCCCGCTCTGCGCGTGGCATCGGCGACGAACAGATCGTTCAAGAGCCATAAACGCCGCATCTCGACCGATGCGAAAATCGGGTACAACTGCACAAATCCTTGCGGCTTGACGCCGTCATAAGCGATGAAGAGCACCGACTCGCGAAGCCGCCAGCGATCGAATAAGAATTTGCGGGCGCTTGCCGGGTCGGAGGCGGCTTTGTAAAATACGCGATACGCGTCGAAGAGCGGAGCGACCGCGAACAAGTCTTCCGCCGTTTCGGGGCTGCGGATAATCACGTCAATTGCTCCATTCCCGCACGTTCCAAAAATCGGAAACTCTCGGCTCTGCCTTGAATCCTTTCAG
>DATBOZ010000077.1:0-5895 GCA_036561585.1 Candidatus Eremiobacteraceae bacterium
GGCGACAGACCGGGAGGTTCGATGAGCGTTACGGCGCCGTTCGGCGCCCGCAAGAAACCTTCGTCGCCGCCAGGACCTCCGATGAATGTTCCGGCGACGTATCCCGCGTCATCGATAGCGTACGCAAAGGTTCCGATCCCGTTTGGAATGTCGAATGACGTGTACGAATGTCCGTCACGCCAAACGACTCGTCCCCGAGCAGCGAGGAGGAACTGATGGATTGACGGTATCGCCGTGAGCGAACCATCACCCCCGCCGGTCGCTCGCGGCACCACGGAACATGAGCCGGTTGCAAGCGAGAGACAAATCCCGACTACCGCTAACCGTACGAAAGCACGCATGATCTTTCTTCCCTAATTACGCGCCGAGCGCACACGCGCTCGGCGCACAGAACGGGATTACTTCGCTTGGCGCCCTTCCTTCTCATCGTGAAAGATCAGCGAAACGATCCACGAGATGATGGACATCGCGATGGCTCCCCAAAACGCCGCCCAGAACCCGGGCACGTAGAAGCCGGGCACGAGTTTCAGCACCCAGTAGAAGATCGCGCCGTTGATGATCAGTGTGAAGAGGCCGAGTGTGAGTATGACGAGCGGGCAACTGAGTACGACGAGAATCGGTTTTATGATGGCGTTTGCGACGCCCAGCACGAGCCCACCCACGAGAACCGCAACCCACGTGTCGGCGTGGATCCCTTGAAAATGCCAATACGAAAGCGCGCCGAGCGCGATCGCATTGACGATGACGCGTAACAAGAAGTTCATTCGACGTTCAACGCCTCCTTGATCTTGTTTGCGAGAGCGGGGGTGACACCGCGAACGGCCGCGAGTTGGGCTTCCGTCGCGCGGCGCACGCCCGATGCGGAACCAAATGCGCGCAACAGCGCTTTCTTGCGCGCCGCGCCGACACCGGGTACGGCATCGAGCGGCGATGCGGTCTGCCGTTTGCCGCGCAGACTACGATGATACGTCACCGCGAAGCGATGGGCCTCGTCGCGGATCCGCTGCACGAGATGCATGGCCGGGGAGTTGCGTGCAAGCAACACGGGTTCTGCTTCGCCCGGAAGATAGAGCTCTTCGAACTGCTTGGCGAGGGCGGCGGCCGGTAAAGCGACGAGGTCGAGTTCGCGGAGCACGTCCAGCGCCGCGCCAAGTTGCCCACGCCCGCCATCGATCAACAGCAGATCGGCGCGCTTGTCGAACTTCTTCTCCTTTCCGGCGACCTTGCCGGGGCTGCCGTCTTGGGACAAATAACGTAGGCGGCGACGCAACATCTGCGCCATGTTGGCGAAATCGTCATTCCGCTCGGCGCCCTGAATCTTGAAGCGCCGATAGTCGGCTTTGCGAGGACGTCCGTCTTCGAAGACGACCATCGATCCCACCACATCGGTGCCTTGCACGTGCGAGATATCGAAACACTCGATGCGATGCGGCGGACCCGGCAGATCGAGCGCGGACGCGAGTTCCGACAGTGCCGCGCTCGCGCGCTCGTCGGCGACGGCGGTCTTGGTCAGATAGTCGGCGAGATGTTGTTCAGCGTTGCGCCGGACTTTGCGGAGGTATTCGGCGCGCGGTCCTCGCTCCGGCGCGAGGATGCGAACGCGATTGCCACGTTTGCCCGACAATGCGCGTTCCACCGCTCGAAGTTCCGGAATGCGCGCCTCAAGCATGATCTCTTTCGGCACGTGTGGCGCGCGCGCGTAGTACTGCTGGACGAATTCCGCCATCACTTCCTCGGGTGCGCGCCCTTCGGTCCCCTCCACGATGAAGCGTTCTTGGCCGACGAGCAAGCCCGCGCGGACGAAGAACACCTCCATGCACGACACGCCTTGCCCGTGCGCGCCGCCGACGATGTCCATGTCGATGCGGCTGCGCCACACAACCTCCTGGCGCGTGGTGACCCGCTTGATCAACGCGATACGATCGCGCAATCGCGCGGCCTGTTCGTACGCGAGATCTTCGGCGGCCTTCTCCATCTCGCGTTCGAGCCGGCCGACGAGCACCTCGTAGCGGCCTTCCAAGAAAAGCGTGACGTCCGCGACGAGCGCGTCGTACTCTTCTTTCGTCTGCAAGAACGCGCACGGCGCCATGCAGCGTTTGATGTGGTACTGCAGACACGGCCTGCGATAGGTGACGCCGATTTCACCGGTGCACGTCCTGAGAGGAAATGCGCGCCGGATGATCTCGATAAGTTCGCGCAACGCGGCCGCGTCGGTGTACGGACCGAAATACCGGCCGCCGTCGTCGACGAGTTTGCGCGTGAAGATCACCCGCGGAAACGTCTCACCGAGCGTCAGTTTGAGGAAAGGATACGACTTGTCGTCCTTGAGGCGGACGTTGAACGGCGGGCGATGCTGCTTGATGAGATTGGATTCCAGCAGCAGCGCCTCGGTCTCGTTCGCGACGATGATCGTGCGGATATCGGCGACTTGCTCGACCATGGCGTCGGTGCGCGCATGCTTCACTCGACCAGGTTGGAAATACGAGCGTACGCGCGACCGCAGCTCCACCGCCTTGCCCACGTAAAGCACGGCACCGGCTGCGTCGAGCATCTGATACACGCCCGGCTCCGCGGGCAGGCGATCGAGCGCCTCGCGGACGAGTTGCGGCAATCGTTCTGAAGTCATAGGTGTCTACTATTGATTCGCGGCGGGGCCGCGGCGACCTCGGGCCGGCTTAGCTTTTTGCGGCGGCCGCCCGTTGCGCCCGAGCGCGC
This sequence comes from Candidatus Eremiobacteraceae bacterium, assembly GCA_036561585.1. Lineage (GTDB taxonomy): Bacteria > Vulcanimicrobiota > Vulcanimicrobiia > Eremiobacterales > Eremiobacteraceae > JABCYQ01. The sequence continues at coordinate 2,716 of DATBOZ010000077.1, forward strand.
AGGTGCGACCAAATCCACACCCCGATGCCGATGACGACCAGCACCATCAGGATGATGGCGAACCGGCCGAAGAACCGGTCCAGCGAATCCCAATTGCGGCCCAGGACGAGCCCGGCGTAGGCGAATCCGGTGCACCAGATCGCGGACGCGAGGAACGTGAACGCGATGAATCTACCGAACGGCATACGCACAACGCCGGCCGGCAGCGACGCTACTGCCCGCACGCCGGGCAGCAGCTTGCACACGAAGACGGCGCGGGCGCCGAACCGGACGATCCAATCATGCGCGTGTGCGAGTTCGCGTTCGCGGACGAAGACCAGCTTGCCGAAGCGCTCGACGAGCGGTCTGCCGCCGTAGAACCCGATGACGTATGCGATCACCGCGCCGATGGTGTCGCCACCGGTGCCGCAGACGATTACGGGAATAAACGAAAGCTCGTGCGTGTATGCGAGGTATCCGCCGAACGACATCATCACTTCGCTCGGCAGCGGCACGCCGATGGCTTGCAGCGTCATGCCGAGCGTGATGCCGTAATAGCCGGAGTGGCGGATGAGGTCCATCACCCATTGCGTCGCCGCATGGAGGATATGCACTTAGCTCACGCTCTCCGGCCGGCGCAGACCCGCGAGCACGCGCGCGGCGACGCCACCGCCGTCGGCGACGATCGCATCGATGATATCGCTTGGCTGCACGTCTTCTGGTCTACCCACTTTCGCGCACGCCGATTCTAACACGCGCCGAACACGCGGCGTGATGAGGATTCCATCCCAGGGATGGTCTACGGCGTCATCCATCGCGTCGCGGAGCGCGCGCTTGACGTCATATGCGTCGAACTGCGCTTCGCGGAAGTAGCGCGCGACGTCGGCAGGCGGATCGATAGCCATGGCGAGCAGCAAATGCTCGGTGCCCAAGAAATAGTGATTCGCGTTGCGGCACTCTTGTTCAGCGAGCTTTATCACGGCGCGTGCCGAAGAACCGTATTGGGAGAACATCGCCGCCCTTTTGAGCTGTTCGGCATCGGGGCGACAGGATTTGAACCTGCGGACCTCTCGATCCCGAACCGAGCGCTCTACCAAGCTGAGCTACGCCCCGACCGGTGCCGACCGGCATTCGTTCGAGCGGTATCCAGGTGCCTCCTTGCGTTGCACGCTGTCGGCCGGGGGATTCGCGTGCGAAATCCCGAACTCCGGTCTTACGTTTCGCGCGAAGTGAATTCGAGATGCTCGGAGCAAGTATTTCATGCGGTACCTCATAGTCGGCTGCGGCCGCGTCGGATCGACGCTGGCCAAACGTCTCGCGCGCGCTGGTCACGCTGTCTCCGTCGTCGACGAAAACTCGACCGCGTTCCGCCGGCTCGGTCGCGATTTTCCGGGCAGCCTCGTGTTGGGCACCGGCATCGACGTCGACGTGTTGAAGCGGGCGGGCGCGGATCGTGCAGACGGTTTTGCCGCCGTCACGCAAGGCGATAACCGCAATATCATGGCGGCGCTCATCGCGCAGCAGCATTTCAAGATCAATCACGTGGTGGCGCGCATCTACGACCCCGAGCGGTCGTCGATGTACCGCGACTTCGGTATCTCGACGATCTGTCCGACAACGGTCGGCGCGCGGTTGATGGCCGACGCGCTCGAGGAGCACGCATTCCGCGTGTTGCCCTACGAGCGTCCCGACGTCGAGATCATCGAGTTCGTCGTCGGCGACGCAGCGCATGGCAAGCTCGTCTCCGACCTTGCCGTGAGCGGCAAGACGCAGGTGTGCATCGTCATCCGGCGCGACGGCGCATCGCGCATCCCGACCCCCGAGATGCGGCTCGAAGCCGGCGATCGCGTCGTGGCATCGGTCCAACCCGAATATCTCGATGAATATCGCAAGATGATCGAAGCCACATTGGCCAAGGCAGGCTAAGTGTTCATCATCGTCGTCGGCGGGGGAAAACTTGGCACCTACCTCGCGAAAGCGTTGCTCGAGCAGCAGCACGAAGTCATCGTCATCGAAAAAGACGAGCGGAAAGCGCAGCGCCTTTCGCAATTCCTGGAGCGCGAGATAGCGCAGGTCGGCGACGGCTGCGATCCGCTCGTGCTCGAAGAGGCGGGCGTGAACCGCGCCGACGTCGTCATCGCCGATACGGGCGATGATGAGGACAATCTCGTCATCTGCCTCGTGACCAAGAAGAAATTCCACAAACCGCGGACGATCGCTCGCGTCAACAACCCGAAGAACAAGCAGATCTTCGAGGAGCTCGGGATCGATTCGGTCGTCTCCGGCACCGAAGTCGTGATGAAGATCGTACAACAGGAAGTCAACGTGCGCGATGTATCGCCGCTGATGACGTTCAAAGGCGGGAATCTGGAACTCGTGCGTCTCTCCATCCCGGCCACATCACCGGCCGGCGATAAGCGCCTTTCTCAATTGCAGCTGCCCAAACACGCGGTCATCGTCGCAGTCGAACGCGCCGGCGATGTTCTGGTGCCCGATGGCGACACCGAAGTACGCGCGGGCGACACGATGCTCATCGTCACGCAGCCCGGTGCGGCGCAGGATCTCAAAGCGCAGCTCGTAGGTTAATTTTCGGATGTAGGGGCCGACCTTTATGGTCGGCCCCTGTTTTTTGGGCGAGCGATGCTCGCCGGGCCGCCCATAAAGGTCGGCACTACATTCGCTATTTCGCGGGGACGACCACCTGTGCGTTGAGAGCTTGGCTCACGCGCGTCTGCAGCATCGCGAGATGCGCGCGGCTCTCTTCGTCCATCGATCCGGACACGCGGACGCCGCGCAGTGTCGACCCGAGGTCGACGAGCTTGGCACGCGCCAACGCCTGTGCGCCGGCCGGTGTTCCGAGCACGGGCGCGATCGCGAGGTGGATCAGCATTCCGGTATACGACGCCTGCAGGTTGCGCCGCACCGCAGGCAGCGCGCCGACGCTCCCGCCGACGAGGTCGCCGAACACAGAGCGCTGAGCCCAGTCGAACAAGTCCGCGGTGTTCATCGTCTGACCGGGAGCGGCTTTCAACGGCATCGCCTCGAGCCGCTGCAGCATCGCCGGTTGGAACATCTGCGCCAGAACCCGGTTTTGCAGACCGCCGGCGATCTCGATGACCGGCACGTCGTGACGCGGACCCGGATTGTATGCCCATTGCCCGCCCGAGAACGGCGACCATTCTTGGTAGGTCAGACTGTTCA
>DATBOZ010000078.1:0-77095 GCA_036561585.1 Candidatus Eremiobacteraceae bacterium
ATTCCGGCTTCGCCGCAGGCGCGAAAGACTTGTGCGGTGTGGAATAGCGCAGTTTCAGGGAAGCGGAATTCGTCGTCGATGTGATGCCGAAGTGCGACGACTTCGCGCGCGGCCTCGATCGCGCCGTCGCGATCGCCGATCTTCATCTTCGTCTCCGCGAGTTCGGCGAGGACGTCGAGGACCTCGGTCTCAAGTCCCAACGCCCGTGCAAGCCGGCACGCTTCCTCGAGATGTTCCACCGCCTTCGGGAGATCGCCGCGCATCCGTTCGGCGACTCCGAGGTTCGTGAGCGCCGAACATCGGACCGCGGACAATCGCTCGCGCTCTGCGATCGCAAGACAACGTCGTGCGGCGGCGGCCGCCAGATCCGCGCGACCCAGAAAAGTGGCCGCAGCGCTGAGATTCATCGCCGCATAGCCTTCACCACGCGCGTACCCCAATGTCGCGAACGTCTTCTCGAGGACCGCGAATTCGTCGATCGCTGCCACGAGCTTGCCCGTCTTCAGATCGAGCAACGCTTGATCGTGCGCAACGACCGCCTGTTCCCGGCGGTGGCCGAGCAGACGATAGATCTCAAGCGACTGGCGGTAGAATTCTCGCGCTTCCTCGATCTCGAACAACTCGTTTGCAGCGGCCCCAAGGCCGCGCAGCGCAGCTGCTTCGCCGATTCTGTCTCCGACCGAGCGCGCGGCATTCAGACGCTTCCATTGGAGTGCCTTGCATTCGCGATATGCCATCAGCGCGTGCGCGGCATTTGCCGCCGCCGCCGTCACGCCCACCAATGCCGCCGGCTTCGCACCGGCCGAGAGCGCGTTGAACCGGTCGAGAATCGCACGCAGCTCTTCGAGGCTGTCTTGTTGGGCCGCCGCTTCCACGATCTTCGAGACGCAGGCCAGCTGCAAGGCGTTGTCGCCGGCCGCTTCGGCGAGATCGAGCGCACGGTGGGCGTCCCCGCGCGAAGCCGCGTAGTCGCCCGCGGCGGCCTGCAGCTCTGCGGAACAGAGCAGCGATCGAGCGCGAAACGCGGGCTCGTCGAGTCTCGCTTCGACTTCGGCGAGCTGCGCAAGCGCGGCCCCTGCCGTCGCGCGATCGTCCACCGCCAGCGCATGACGAAGGCGGCGTTCGAGCGCCTCGAAGAGCGCGGCGGGCTCGGCGAGAGCGCGCGCCAGCACGACGATGCGATCGATATCCGCGCCGCGCATCGCGTGTTCGCCTCGTCGGGCGCGAACGTCGTCGATGATCTGCAGCAACGGCAGTCGCAACCGGGCATCATCCGCCATCGCCAATCCGGAGAGCGCGAACGACAAAGCCTCGTCGAGCGCAGCGACGTCGAATGCTGCGGCGGCCGCGATCCGATAGAAACTCGCCGCTCGATCCTTGCTGCCGCCGCGATCGTAATGCCGGGCGATTTCGCCGGCCGCATCGCCGACGCGCGCGCCGTGCGCGGCTTCGAGGACGCGAGCGATACGGTGATGCTTTCTGCGCGTCCGCTCCGGGTCACTTCCCTCGTAGATGGTCTCGCGCACCAACGCGTGGGTGAACACGTAATCGTAGCGGCTCCGTCCACCTCCGTCGCGTATCAACGTCCGGTCTTGCAATTCGCCGAGACAATCCAGGAGCACGCTTTCGTCCCAACCGCTCACCTCGCGAAGGACGTCGACGTCGAACGCATCGCCGATGGCAGCGCAGGTCTCGGCCAATGCGCGGCCGTCCGGTGAGAGTCGCGCAAATCGCGCGTGGATCAGATCTCTGACGCCGTCCGGGGCTGACGCAGATGGCTCTATTCCGTCGTCGAGGTCGCGCATCGCCTCGACTAAGAACAACGGATTGCCCGCGCTCCGCGCGTGCAGCAGCGGCACGAGCGCTTCGACGCGCGGCGCGAGCACCGGCCGATCGGCGACGAGCCGCCGGATATCCGCCTCCGTCAATCGGCCGACCGCGATGAAATTTGAAAGCCGGTCCTGCTGCAGGCGCTTGCGCACTGCTCTTAGTGGATGAGCTGCGTCGGCCGTCTCGGTCCGGAAGGTGCAGACCATGAGCGCCGCGGCATCGGTGCAAGCGCGAGCGATATGTTCCAAGGCGATTGCCGACGCTCTCCCAGCCCAATGACCGTCCTCGACGATGAGGAGGAGCGGGCGCGGACGCGAAAGCGCGCGTACGAGCTCGGCAAGTGCATCGAAGAGCCGCAGCAGATCCGCTTCCGGTTCCAGCGCATCCAATGCGGGTAGATCCGGCCGATGAACGCGAAGATCGGGGACGATGCGAGAGATCGCGGCGAGACGCACCGGGTCGACGTCCGCAGCGGCGACGAGCGCCAGCGCCGAACGCAACGCGTCGGATAATCCTTGAAACGGCGCGGTTTCGGGTGCCGTCGTCACCCCCCACAGCACGCGCGCGCCTTCGAGCTCGGCGGCGAGCGCGAGTTCGGTCACCAAGCGCGTCTTGCCGATGCCGGCTTCGCCCGCGACGAAGACAAGCCGCCCGCGACCGCGCGCCGCCCGGCTCCAATACTCGCGAAGCTGCTCGATTTCGGCGTCGCGCCCGACCGTCAGACCGCCGGGCTCGGTGCGGCGTTCGTCCCCGCCCGCCGGCGAATCATCCGCGCTTCGATCTCCCGTACCGCCGCTGCGGATGCGCTCGATCAGTGCGACTGTTTCGCGCATGGGTTCGACTTGGAGTTCGTCATGGAGCCGTTTGCGAAAGATCTCGAAGGCGTTGACTGCGCCCGCGCCGTCGCCGGAGTCGTAGAGCGCGGAGAGGAGTTGACGCACGACATCTTCGCGGAACGGATCGTCGGCGAGCAACCGGTTCGCATACAATACGGCGCGGCGGAAGTCGCGCGCGCGGCGAGCCGCGTGGATAAGGGAGTACAGCGCGCTGACGAACGTCTGACGGCACCGCTCGCGAAACGGGAACAGCCAATCGTCGTAATGCCCGGCCAAGAGCTCGCCGCCGTAGAGGTCGACCGCATCCGCCTCGCCCTCGCGCGTCAGCGCCAGCCGTTCGAACTCCGCGACATCGATCCACGCGGGCGCTGCAGCATTCCATTGAATGACTTCGTCGTCCGCTTCGATCCAACGAACCTGGAGCTGGGCGGGGAGCGCGCGATTGGTCACGTAGAGGGTACGCCGGAGATTTGCACGCGCAACTTCTTCCGCGTCGTCAGGAAAGAGCGTGAACGCGAGCGATTCGCGCGTGACGTGCGAGCCGCGATGCAGCAGGAGATACGCCAGGAAATTGAGCGCCTTCGCCGGGCCGCGGAACTTGAACGGTTGGCCGTCCGCCAAAAAGCGAGGACGGCCAAGCAGATGGATCCGAAAGAGATTCGGGTCGTTGGCGGCAGGCTGCACGGCGCCTTCAATTCTTCCGCTCGACAAGCGCGGCAAGATTCTGTCCGCACCCGTGCTGGTCCCGCTACGCTCTAGACGGTTGGCTCTCGATCTCAGAGCTTCTCGCGCGCACCGCGCGTACGCGCTTCTAGGTCTGCCGTAACGCCGCTCGCGCCCGGACGTCGCTTGGGCGAAGCTGCAACGCGCGGCGGAACGCCGCCACGGCGAGTTGCTCCCGGCCGGCGACGCGATACGCGCGACCCAGACCGAACTGCGCGTCGGCGGAACGCGGATAGTCGTGGACGTTCGCGGCGAGCAACACTACCGCGGATTGGCCGACACCCGTCTTCAAGATCTGGTAACCGATGAACTCGATACCCGCCTCAGTGTTGACCGACGGATGCCGGCGGCGAAACGCTTCGTACCGTCCGCGTTCCAAGAATGTGTCGTCTCGATGTGCGTAGAGATCTTCGAGCAGCGCCGAAAGCGGCGACCGGACGAATCGAGGCGGTGAGAACAGTGAAACCGGCAGCGGCGCATTGACCTGGATCTGCGTCCACGTCAGGCGGTTGAGTTCTCGTCCGGTGACAAGGTCGATCTCCCGGAATGTCGTGGGCAGAAGCACGCCGGCGGCACGCCGGTAACCGCCGCAGACGGACTCGCTCGTGATACGGTTGCCGAACGCATGCACTTTTGCGGTTTGCCGCGTGCCGGTGATAAGGTATGTCCGCTCGTCGACGTATACGTGCTTTTGAAAGCCGTCGCGAAGCGTGACGAGCACATCAAAAGAAGCCCGGCCCCCAACGCTCGTCTCACCGGCCAGTGCGATTTGTTCGCCCTTCGCCGCATAGTCCACGAGCGAGTCATCGAATTCGGACGCATGGGTCGTGGCCATTCCCGGAGCTCCAGCCGTCCGCAGCACCACGCCGAATGCACCGTAATACTCCCAAGGCCGGCCGTCAAACCCTTCCTTGATCACCGGTTGCAGATGCGGATCCACCACTTCGTAGTAGGGCCGCAGGTATGTCTGCGAGGCGACGAGCGAGATGCCGCTTTCCCGATACACGCCTGAGTACGAGATCGAATGTAGGGCGAATATTCGGTCGTGGCCGCCGATCGCGGCGACGTGGCGGTCGGCGATGTACGCTGCGGTCGGCGCCGGGCCGCCCCAGTTCGTCGCAACGATTATGAAGGCGAGTGCGAGTGCGGGATTCATGGAATCACTATAGCGCCGATGAGCCCCGGTGTCAACTAGATAATTAGTAGCAGCGGCCTATGTGCGCTTTGCGATCAGCCGGTAAGCCCGCAACACTTCAGCGACCGACCACGCCTGCGCGATGCACCCGCGCGGCGCGTGCGGCACGTCGCCGTCGAAGATCTCGCTCGCCGTGCCGAGCCCGGCCTCACGCAGGTGCACTTCGAAGGGCGCGAGCAGATCGAGCGCGGCGCGGGGATCGCCGTAAGCGCGAAGATGCGCAATTGCGTACGATCCGGTCAGCCACGCCCAAGCTGTCCCTTGATGGTATGCGGCATCGCGCTGGACTTGAGGCCCGGCGTACTTGCCGCAATAGCCCGGTTCGGCCGGCGCGAGCGATCGCAGCGCGCAAGGGACGACAAGCGGACCGCATGCATCGACGATGGCGCGAATTTGCTGCGGCGACAACGGAGTATCCGTCAGAGCGGCCGCGATGAGCTGATTCGGGCGAAGCGCGCTCTCGTCGCCATCCGGACCGTCTATGACGTCGAAACAATAGCCCTTACTGCCGTTCCAAAAGCGCGCGAACCCGCGCCGTGCGGTCACCGCCCAAGCGGAATACGTATCGGCATTTTCTCCGATGCGGGCGGCAAGACGGCTCACAGACATGAGTGCGTTGCACCAGAGCGCGTTGACTTCGACCGGTTTGCCGATCCGCGGCGTCACGACGAAGTCACCGACTTTCGCATCCATCCACGTCAGCTGGACGCCCGCAACGCCTGCGAACAACAGACCGTCGGCGGAGTCCGCGTGGATTCCGTAACGCGTCCCCTCGCGGTACCGGCCGACGATTTCGCGCAACACGGGAAAGAGCGCGCGCAGCGTCGCGTCGTCGCCCGTCCGTTGCACGTATTGACGCAGCGCTTCGACGAACCACAGGCTCGAGTCGACGGCGTTGTACGTCGGGTCTTGGCCGTCCGCGGGAATTTCGTTCGGCAACATGCCGTTATCGACGAACTGGGACCACGTCTGCAGGACGGCGCGCGCTTCACCGTTGCGGCCCGTCGCGAGGAGCAATCCGGGAAGCGCGATCATCGTGTCTCGGCCCCATTCGCCGAACCAGTGATACCCTGCGACGATCGAGTAGCCTGCATCGTGCGCAAGGCCGCGGCGGACGACGAACTGGTCGGCCGCGAGTGCGAGCTGTTCGATGTATGCTGGCGCGGCATCGCCTGCGGCTTCGCGAAAGCCGCCGATCACGCCCAAATCGTGCGCCCTGCGGCGCTGCCACGCCGCCTTCGCATCGATGGCGTCGAGCACCGCAGTGCTCGCGGCGATCGTACCTGATTCGCCGGCCGCGAGAGCGAGATCGAACGCGGCGACACAATAGTGATCCTCACGATCTTCGAGCCCGCGCGCGCGTTCCTCCGGCAAGTCGAAGTTATTGTACCAGATGCCGACCTGCGAGCACGATCCGCGATCGGCGGCGAGACAATACGGCGTCGCACCGTCGAAGGCGGTGATGCGCACGCCGCGCTCGACCGGTTCGGTGCGCATCGCGATCGACCCGGCGTGCGTGGCGCCGTGATAGTCGCGATAATCCGCAAGCGCCTTGATATGCAACCGCACGGGCGCCGCCGAAGCGAGGACGGTGTACGTCACGTACGTCGTATTGGCGCCAGGCTCCATGAAGACGCGCTTTTCCAAGCGCGCGTCTTCCAACGCGAACGTCCACACCGGAACGCTGCCGTCGAGGCGGAACCGGTCGATGTTCGAGTACCCGGCGGGATCCACCGCGCCGCCCGACCACCGGATGGTGCTCAGACGAAACGCGCGCTCGCCGATCGTCGCAGTCTCGTCGAATGTCGCGACGAGGAGCGTTCGGCCGCCTGGCGGACGCAACGCGGCGAAGAGCAAACCGTGATAGCGGCGCGTGAGCGAACCTGCGATCGTTCCGGATGCGAAACCGCCAAGACCGTTGCAGACCAACCACTCGTCGCGCTCAGCGGCTTCGAGCTGCGTGAAGCGGTCGCGGCCGAAGTCGACCATGCCAAACGTTTCACCCGGGATTAGGACCGTACCCGCCTAGAGGTATTGATACCCGAGCGCGGCCACCTCGCCGCACGTCTGACCCGCGATATTCGTGACGTCGTCCGCGGTCGGCACGGTGAGGTCGTTGAGGTACACGGCAAACGCGATATGTCTGCCCGAGCGTGACGTGAAATAGCCTGCAAGTCCTTTGGCGCGCACCATCCAGCGGCGGTTCAAGTAATCTTCTTCTTCCCATGTGCCGGTCTTGGCCACGACGTGGCCGGCCGCAGGCGTCGTCCGCGCGATACCCGCCAACGTGCCGTCACGCCCGAGCAACGGAAGCCCCGCGTGAAATGCCCAGAACTCCGGCTGCCGGCGTTCGTATGCGAGCAGATGCACCATGAAGTCGGGCGAGAAATAGGCATTGCTTCCCTCGCCATCCGACTGTGCGGCGCCACCGAGATCCAAGCCCGCTTGTGCGAGCCACGCTCGTTCAATGCCGAAGCCTGCTCTGTCTGAATCCGTATGCGCACCAGTGACGAGCGCGCCCAACAGGTATGGCATCGTGGCCGCGTGCAGGTTCTGACTGACCTTGAGCGTGATGCGGACGTCTTGCGCGAGAGGCAGTGACGTGTGATCGCCGACGAGGTCTTCGTCCGCGAACCGGTCGGAGGCGGAGTACACCGCGAACGACGATCCGCCCGAAAGCTTGTCGATGCCGTTCAGCACGCTCACGCCGCGTGAGCGCAACGCATCGGTCAGCGCAAAGCGAAGATATTGGTCTGGCTGCGGTACGCCGTACGGCGTCCACGACGTTTTAGCTCCGGCGGGCACGGATCCGGTGATCGTCAGCGTGTGCGTTCCGTTGGGATTTGCGGCGTCGGCGCTCTCGTCGATGGTGTTCGCCGACGACGAAGTTCCGGTCACGGCTTTGTTGACGACGGTGAGATAAGAAGTTGCCGGCGAGACGGCGATCGCTGCCGGCGAACCGGGTGCGGAACCCGGATTCACGGAGATGTCGACGATGTTGTCGTTCAAACAGACCGGCGAGATGACCATGCCGGTCCCTCCCTCGACATCGCCTTGCTTGAACAGACCCATCTGCACGATTACGTCGCCCGTGACACTTTTGACGCCGTGTGCGGCGATTTGCGACGCGAGATCCTCGACCGCGGCGAGCGGGTCACCTTGCACCGGCGCTCCGCCGTAGCTATGATCCTCATCGTTGAATGCGTACGTGCCATTCGCGAGCGTCCGCCCCGAGAGATTTGGATCGCCCGACGGCACGACGACGAGTTGCCCTTGCAGCACACCGTTGCTGTCGACCGGTCCGGTACGGTACACGCGCGTGTGGAACCGGAAAGTCGGGCCGAGCGCATGCAGCGTCGCCGCCTCGGTCACGAGCTTTGTGGTCGACGCGGCGACGAACAGTTCGGCGCCGTTGCGAGAGAAAATCGGCCGGTTCGCATCGAGGTCGAAGAACTCGACGCCGATCCGCGCGTGCGCAAACGCAGGCCGGGCGGCGATGCTGTCGATGCGGCTCGCAAAACTCGTCAGGTTCGCGCCGGCTGCCGCGCGCACGCGTGCGTTGCCGCCGGGAGATGCCGCAGCCGGCTCGGTCACGGCGGCTATTGCGGCGAGCAAGACGATGGCCACGATATATCTGTTCATGCCGTCGGCGTTCCTCACGATCAATTGAGCAGACGCGCGAGGCTTGGCAATGCCTCGCCGTACGTCGGGTGGATGTGCACCGAGCGATCGAGGAGGCGCCAAGACGATCCGGCCTCCATGTGTGCGACGATCACGTGGATGAGTTCGCCGGCCTCGTAGCCGACGAATGTCGCGCCGAGCATTTTTTCGGTGTCGTCGTCGACGACCAATCGATAAAATCCGAGGTCGTGCCCCCACTCGACCGCCCGCGCGATCGACGACATCGGAAGCGTCACCGCTCGCGCGCGCAGGCCGTGTTTTTTCGCCTCGTCGAGAGTTATGCCGGCCCGTGCGACCTGAGGTTCGGTGAAAGTGGTATACGCGAGCACGCGGTCGGCTCGCGTCCGCGGTTCGCCGCGCAATATGGCTTTCAACCGCCGGTAATCTTCCCACGACACGTGGGTGAACGCCGGTTGTCCGGCGATGTCGCCGATGGCGAAGACGCCTTCAGCTGACGTATGAAACGTTTCGCCGATCGCGATGTACGATCGATCGTCGACCGCAATGCCGCCTACCGCGCAATTCAGCGCAGCGGTGTTGGGTGTGCGACCAACCGCGACGAGCAGAGCATCGCCTTGCAGCGTTTCGCCGTTATCCAGCGTGAGCGAAAACGTGCGGCCGTCGTGCGCGACGCCGACCGTGCGCCGCCCGAGGTGGACGCTGATTCCGTCTTGCGTCAGACCTTTCTGCAGCTCGGCCGAAGCATCGGACTCCTCGCGCGATAACACTCTCGGGTTGCTGTCGATGATATCGACGTGCGATCCGCAGCGCGACATCCCCTGGCCAAGCTCTAGTCCGATGTACCCGCCGCCGAGCACGAGAAGCTGCTCGGGCCTCTTGGTCAGGTCGAAGAAGCTCGCATTGGTGAGGTAGGGCGTACCGGCGAGACCCGGGATCGCAGGCACCGTCGCCGTCGTGCCGGTGTTGATGACGACGACGGGCGCGGAGATCGAGACATTTCCGCCCGTGACCGTGCGCGGACCGGAAAAAGAAGCCTGCGCCTTGACGATTTCTACGCCGGCGTCGCGCAGCCGTTTATCGACGCTCGCCGTGAACTTGTCGCGAATGCTGCGAACGCGATCCATCACCGCGCCGAAGTCGACCGTGACCACTGCGTGCACACCGAGCTTCGCAGTGAGACGCGCCCTGCCAGCGCCGTGCGCTGCGGCCAAGAACGCCTTCGACGGCGTGCAGCCGTAGTTGACGCATGACCCGCCCAATCGCCCTCGCTCGAAGAGGACGACGCGCTTGCCTTCATTTGCGAGATCGACGGCGAGCGGCACGCCGCCCTGGCCGCTTCCGATTATGATGGCGTCGGCCGTATCAGCCTTCATCGGGAGCCTTCCAATCGTTCAAGCATCACGATCGGGCACTTTATTGCGATACTCGGCCGCTTGCTGCAGCAACTTGGCGACGATGGCGGTCCATCCGGTCTGCTGACTCGCGCCGAGCCCGCGGCCGGTGTCGCCGTCGAAGTACTCGAAGAACAGCGTCTTTCCGGGCCAGCCGGCTACCGGCCGATCGCAGAGCGTCACAAGCCGTCGCGACAGTTCCGCGGCGACGTGCCACAGATTCATCGTCCGGCCGGAGCCGGTCGGGCACTCGATCGTGAAACCGTCGCCGAAGTAGTAGTCGAATTTCTGCAGCGCCTCGATGAGCAGGTAATTCACCGGAAACCACACCGGGCCACGCCAGTTCGAATTGCCGCCGAACACGCCCGTACGCGATTCGGCCGGTTCGTACTCCACCCGGTGTTCCATCCCGTCGACGTCCAAGACGAACGGCTGATGGAGATGCTGCTTCGAAAGCGAGCGCACCCCGCCGTCGCTCAAGAACTCCGTTTCGTCCAATGCGCGCGAGAGCAGACGCCGTAAGCGATCGCGTCCGCAGATCGCGAGAAGGCGCCGGGCGCCGACCCCTGCCGTCTCCATGCAAGCGACGTTCTCGCGCAGATCCGGACGATGACTGATGAACCATTCCATTTTGCGAGTGAAATCGGGCAGCGCTGTCAGGATTTCGGGCTCAAGGATCTGCACGGCGAACAGCGGGATCAGGCCCACGATCGAGCGCACTGCGAGCCGCTCGAGGCGGCCGTCCGGGAGATGCAAGACGTCGTAGTAAAAGCCGTCTTCTTCATCCCACAATCCGACATCGCTCTCGCTGACGTGGTTCATCGCATCCGCGATGCGCAGAAAATGCTCGAAGAACTTGGTCGCGATGTCTTCGTAGGCGCGATTGTCGGGGGCAAGTTCGAGCGCGATCGCGAGCATGTTGAGCGCATACATCGCCATCCAACTCGTCCCGTCCGCCTGGTCGATATGGCCGCCCGTCGGCAATTCTGCGGATCGATCGAACACGCCGATGTTGTCGAGTCCGAGAAAGCCGCCTTGGAACACGTCGTTGTCGTCGGCGTCCTTCCGGTTGAGCCACCACGTGAAGTTCATCAACAGCTTTTGAAAAACGCGTTCGAGAAAAAGCCGGTCGCCGGCACCGCGCATCTTGCGTTCGATCTGAAAGACGCGTAACGCCGCCCAGGCGTGCACCGGCGGATTCGCATCGCCGAACGCCCACTCGTATGCCGGCAATTGACCACTGGGGTGCATGTACCACTCGCGCGTGAGCAGCACCAACTGCCGCTTCGCGAATTCCGGATCGATCATCGCGAGCGGCACCACGTGAAATGCCAGATCCCACGACGCGAACCACGGATATTCCCATTTGTCCGGCATCGCGAGAATGTCATCGGTGTGCACGTGTAGCCACTCGTGGTTTCGACCTCGCTTCCGCTCCACGGGCGGCGGCGGCTGGCCGGGGTCGCCGTCCAACCAATCCTTCACGATGTAGCGATAGTATTGCTTGGACCAGAGCAGACCGGCGAATGCGCGCCGTTGGAGCAAACGATGTTGCGCGGACGTCTCGAACGGATTGATGCGCGCGTAGAATTCGTCCGCTTCGCGAAGCCGAGTGTCGAACATCTCGTCGAAACGACTATCGAACGGGGCGGACACTTCGCTTTGATCCGTGAGCCGCAATCGCAGCACGCGCTCTTCCCCTGGACCGAGATCCAGGATGTAGTGCGCAGCGCACTTGGTGCCGTTGCGTTGCGTGTTCACGGCCTCATCGCGGCCGTTGACGACGTACTCGTGAAACGCGTCCTTGACGTAGGGCGACGCGTTCGGCACGCCCCACAAACGTTCGGCGTTGGTCTCGTTGTCGGTGAAGAGCATCGCGCGCGGATCTTTGCAATAGAAGTAGTGCCGGTCGAGCGTGGGATGCGTCGTTTCAACGACCCCGTTTTCGATCTCGCCGAGCAGGGGCTTCATCGCGCCCGGCTTCCATGACCAGGTGTTGCGGAACCACAGCGTCGGCAGCACGTGGAGCACAGCCCGTTCCGGCCCCCGATTCTTGACGGCGATCCGGATGAGCACGTCTTCGGGTCCGGCCTTCGCATAGCGAACGTTGACTTCGAAGAACCGGTCGCCATCGAAGATGTGCGTGTCGTCGATCTCGTACTCGTCGTCGCCCTTGCCGCGCCGGGCATTTTCTGCGACGAGGTCGTCATACGGAAACGCGCGTTGCGGATAAACGTACAGATATTCCATGTACGCGTGCGAGGGTGTATTGTCGAGGTGGAAGTAACGCTCCTTAACGTCCTCCCCGTGGTTGCCTTGCGGGCCCGACAGGCCGAACAGCCGCTCCTTGAGGATGTGGTCGGCGCCGTTCCAGAGGGAGACAGCAAAACAGAGCCGCTGATGATTGTCGGATATCCCGGCGATCCCGTCTTCGCCCCAGCGGTATGCGCGCGATCGCGCATGATCGTGCGGCAGATACTCCCACGCGTCGCCGTCGGCGCTATAGTCCTCGCGGACCGTTCCCCATTGGCGCTCGCTGACGTAGGGACCCCAGCGATACCAATGCGCGCGCCGTCCGCGCGTTTCGATAAGCCGGGTCTCTTCTGCGGTCATCGGTTTCCCTTCGCAGCCGTCTTTGAACGCGTCTTATCGGCGTTGCGTGCTTCTCCTGTCAGCGGTCGAGGTAACACACCGGGGAACGATCACCAATGCTTGAATTCCGCGACCGCTCGACTATCCATCGTTGAATAAGGGACTCCCTATGCCCCAACTCAATTCATCGCTCCCCTCGCTCGACGGTGTCGCGCATTGGCGTAACGCGCCGGCGCCGCGCGAAGGCGAACTGGCCGGCAAGCCGGTGCTCGTGCACTTTTTCTCAAGCGGTTGTCCGTTATGCCACGAAGGTATGCCCGCGGTGCGCCGGCTGCATACGGCGTATTCGCCGACCGGACTTGTCGTGGTCGGCGCGTATCAGCCGCGCCAAGACACCGTCACATCGCTTGCCGATGCCGAGCGCGAATGCGATCTGCACGTGGGTCCGGCGCACCCATGCGCGATGGACGTCGACGGCATTCTCGCCACGCGCTTTGGAAACGAATGGCCGCCGGCGTATTACATCTACGACCGCGGTCACCGGTTGCGACACTATCAGATGGGCAACTGGAATCTCGAAGCGCTCAGTGCGATCATCCAAGGTTGCCTGTGATCGTGTGAGACCGACCATAAAGGTCGGCCCCTACAAAATTAAAACGGAGGCCGACCCTGAAGGTCGGCCCCACAGAGATCCTAGCGGTTCTCTTCGCGGACGGCGCGCGCGAACACCATGAACACAGCGAAGAGCAAGAATCCGATACCGGAGACGTACATGGCGAATCGCGGTCCGTTGAGCTGCGCAAGATACCCGCCGATGATCGCGCCGGGCACGATCCCGATCAGCGCCACGAGACGCACCGCGCCGAAAACGGAACCGATCTTCTCGTCGGGCACGATACGCAGCCGCCAGCCGACGATCTGCGTGACCTGGAACGATCCGGCCATGCTCGCGAGACTATAGAACACGATCACGGTCAACACATTGTGCGCGATCAGCACCGGCAAGAACAGGACCGCGTCCAAGAGATACGCCACACACAACGTCTTGCCGAAATGGAGGTGCGGCCCGAATCGCCCAGCGACGAGCGCCCCCAAGACCGATCCGACTGCGATGCCGCCGTACGTGAGGCCGACCAGCGCGTCGCCGGCGCCCAGCTCCGTCTTCAAAAAGGGGATCGTGATGGCAAAGCCCATCATGCCGAAAAAGTTCAATCCGAAACTAGCCAGCGTCACAGCGGTCATCGCAGCGTCGGCGACCAAAAAACGAAACCCGTCGCGGATGTCGCGAACGATGACCGCAATCTTGGGCCACGCACCCGGAGCTTCGGGTCCAAGCGTGGGCACGGCAAGCAGCGAGATCTGCGACACGAAGTAGGTACACGCGTTGACGACAAGGGCCGGCAAGGCGCCGGCCACGGCGAAGATCGCGCCGCCGATCGGCGGCGTGATGAAATTCGACGTCTGCTCGGCCGCGACAAGCGCGGCGACGGCGCGCGACGATCGCGCCTTGCCGACCAGAAACGGTATGCTTGACGCCTGTCCTCCCATAAAGATCGCAGCCGCTGCAGC
Source organism: Candidatus Eremiobacteraceae bacterium (assembly GCA_036561585.1). Classification (GTDB taxonomy): domain Bacteria; phylum Vulcanimicrobiota; class Vulcanimicrobiia; order Eremiobacterales; family Eremiobacteraceae; genus JABCYQ01. The sequence goes on from DATBOZ010000078.1 coordinate 13,779, forward strand.
GAGCACGACGATTCCGGCGTAGAGCATGGGAAGCGTCAGAGCGCCGCGCCAGTATTCGATCGAGAACAGCGCCATGACCGCAAAGCGCGTGAAGTCACAGCCGATCATGAGCCGGCGGCGATCCGTCCGGTCCGCAAGCGACCCACCCACGAGTCCGACAAGTGCGAACGGCAAGATCTCAAGTGCGTAGGTCACGCCCGTCGAGAGCGCCGATCCGGTGAGGTGAAAGACGAGCAGCGGAATCGCAAGCGTCCGCATCCCGTCGCCGAGATAGCTCAGCGCTTGGCCGCTGAAGTAATAGGCGAATCCGCGTTCGGCGAAAATCGAGCGGTCGACCGTCATCCCGATCGACGCTTCCTACAGCTGCTTGATCGCGGCCCGATACTCGTCGAGCATTTCGAGTTCGCCCGCGTGCGCGAGCGTTTCTTCGTGATGTTGCACCCAATCGCGAGCAACGCTACCGAAAACCGGCCGCCCGTGACTGCGCCGGTAGATCGCGTAGCCGACGATTCCCGAAACGACCCAGAGCGGCCCGGCGATCCGGCCGATGGGATGCGTGAGGATGATGAACACCAGGATCGCGCCGATGCCCAGCAGGCCGACGATCGACGCCAGAGAGATCGAGCCCTTGCGGCCGAAGATCGTCGCGCCGAAATTAAGGGGCATGCGGAACGGACGCGGTGCGGCGGTATCGGTGAACCGCAACGTGATCAGCGCGACGAAGACGAGCGTGTACGAAAGCGCCGCACCGAACGCGTAGAGATCCGCGAGGAAGTTCAACGCCTGGTCGCCCTGGAAAAACGCGGCGATGAGTTCGACCAGCGCGACGCCGGAAAACACGAGAATGGAGACGACCGGCGTCTTGGTCTTCGGGTTCGTCATCTTAAACGCCGCCGGCAGCAGGCCGGTCGTGCCCATCGCGTACGCGATCCGCGATGCGCCGAAGACGCCGGAGTTGCTCGAGATCATGACGAGGAACGCGCCGAGAAACGGCACGTACAGCTTGAAGATCCATCCGATGTACGGAATGAAGCCGACGAGAACGGCCACCGCTTTGTCGTTGTGGTCGGGGCTGCCCAGGTACTGGTAGAGCGGCGTTGCGACACCGCCGTGCACCACGTCGGGCATACCGAGCACGAGATTCGAGTAGCCGATCGCGAAGATCAGGATCGTGAGGATCAGCGCCATCGACGTACGCGGCAAGATCGTGGACGGACGATACGTCTCTTCCGCCGCTTGTGATATGCTCTCGAGTCCCACAAATGAGATGATGGCGAGCGAGATGCCGAGCAGCAGGTTGTCGGTGCTCGGCCAGTGCAGCCGCATGGTCTGCTCGAGCAGCGCCGGCTGCCACGCGAGCACGAATCCGGCGACGAGGATCAGCGTCTCGTTGACCACGTCGACGCCGGCGACCAATTCATTGATGCGCGATGAATGGCGCACGCCGACCACATTGATGATGGTGAGGAACGCGGTGACCCCGAGCACTGCGATGAATTTCAACAGCGGGTGCTCGCTCAGCCACGGCACAGCGACGCTGAGGTAACCGATCGTGAACCACGCGAACAAGCTGATATCGATGGTGAAATCGAGCAGCACCGCCCACCCGGCGACGAACCCCATGAAATCGCCGAGCGCACGAGTGACGAAGAACTGCCCGCCCCCCGCTACTGGGTAGGCGGCCGCGAGCTCGGTGTACGCGAGACCGATGCAGACGTAGACGATGCCGGCGAACGCGAACGCGATGTTCGCGGCACCCATGGCGGCGCCCACCACGAGGCCGAGCGCCACGTAGATGTCGGCGCCGACGTCGGCATAACCCCACGAATACGATCCCCATGTGGAGACCGCACGTCGCAAGCTCTCTTCAGGCAGGGCGGCCGTAGCCGCCCCAGGTGCGCTCATCGCGCTGCATCCTCCCGGACTTCCGCATTCATATGTGTCCCGGCGAAGCTCGCTCGTTTCGCCGCACGGCGCGGTCGGGGCCTCGCGGCGCGATGCATTTCGGCAACTCGTATGGCTGTCCCATATTTTGATACAATGTGAAACCGAGTGCTGCGTGTAACACTACGGCATTGATACGGGTCACATCTCTCACACCGTAGGAATGCGGATACATTGCGCATTTCTTTTGCAGGACGTGAAGCCATGAAGTTCGGCGGCAACATCTATCGCAACCGGGCATTTTCGTTGCCCGAGTTATTGATCGTGGTCGCCGTCATCGCAATCCTTGCGATGATACTCATGGCGAATTTCATGCATGCGCGGGCCCAAGCCGGTTCGGCGGCCTGCGAAGCAAACGAACGCGCGCTCGCGACGGCGGTCGAAGAATTTGCGACCGACAATAATGGAACATATCCCAGCTCACCTGGGCCGATCACGTTGCAGATGTTCGGCGGCGCGGGCAATCCGTATGTCGACCCGACCAATCTCGTCGATCCCGTCGACGGACAGGCATACACCTATATGCCGGGTGCCGGCACGTGCACGAACGGCAACGCATCCTTTGAGATCCACGATCTTGGCGGTCACGACAGCGTCACGCTCCAGAACCTTCCGCAACTCGCCCAAAACTCCGACTCGGTGGCGTACTGTGCCGGCCTCGGTGTCGCAGCCGATGACAGCCAGCAGTTCGCACAGTACGGATACAAGAACCAGCACTGATCCGATTTGACTCATCTCCTTGCGATCTGACGCGCTGATTCTTGCTGCAGCGCTCGCTGCAGCCGCCTCGGTCGCCGCGACCGCGCCGTCTTCAGCCGCGCCGACATTTTACCGGCATTCATGCGAAGAACAGCTCAACGCGCCCAAGGGTACCCGGTGCGGCATCGTCGTCGTACCCGAAAATCGATCGCAGCCCGCCGGGAAGACGATTGGCCTGAACGTGATGGTCTTGGCGGCGACGGGCGGTGCAAAACAGAGCGACGCGATTTTCGAGATCGCGGGCGGACCGGGCCAACCAACTGCCGACGCGAACGGCGTGGCGTTTGCGACGATCGCCGGAACGGCGCGCGACACCCGCGATGTCGTCTTGGTAGACCAGCGCGGCACCGGCGGATCGCGGCCGCTGCAATGCGATCTCTATCCGGGATCCGGTCCGGCTCGTTTTTTCGCGCCCGAGTGGCCGACGGATATCTACGAGAGATGCGGCGAGCGGCTCAACGCCATCGCCGACCTCTCCCAATACTCCACCGAAAACGCCGCCGATGATCTCGACGACGTCCGCGCTGCGCTCGGCTACGATCGCGTGGATCTTCTGGGCAGCTCGTACGGATCGACGGCCGCACTCGTGTACATGCGGCGGCACGCGGATCGCGTGCGCAGCGCGGTGCTCGTCGGCGTGGCCGCGCTGGACGCGCGGATTCCGTTGCCGTATGCGAAAGCGGCACAGCATTCGCTGGATGCATTGTTCGCCGACTGCAGCGTCGATGCGGCGTGTCACGCCGCAGTGCCGAATATCCGGTCCGAATTCGCATCGGTGCTCTCGCAGCTCGCCAAGGGGCCGGTGACCGCCCAAGTGACCGATCCGCAAACGAGCTTGAAATCGCCCGTCCAGATCGATCTGCCCATGTGGGTCGCATCCGTGCGCGACGGATTGAACGACACCGGCACGGCGAGCGACCTCTTGAAGCTGATCCACGCGGCCGCGCGCGGCGATTTTGGTCCGTCCGCGGACGCGATCGCGAATGACCGCGGCGGCCGGTCGTTGCTGTATTCAGGTATGGCGATGTCGGTCGAGTGCCCGGAAGACGTGGATGCCATCGACCCGGATACGATCTCCGGCGCGACGCGCGGGTCCTTCTTCGGCGACGCTCGCGTGCGTCAAGAGATAGCGGCGTGCGACGTCTGGCCGCACCGCGCCGTCGATCCTTCGTTTTTCGCTCCGGTGCGTTCGAACGCACCCGTGCTCATCTTGACGGGCGGGCTAGACCCGGCCACACCGCCCGACCAGGTCGCGCGCGTACAACGCTTTCTCCCGCACGCGATCGACGTGATCTTCCCGCATCAAGCGCACGCGTCGAACTCGCCGTGCGGACAGAAGCTGGTGAGCGCGTTCGTCACCGCCGCTGACGGTCGCGGACTCGACACGTCGTGCGCGGCGCAAGAGCTGCGCCCGCCGTTCGCGTTCTGACGGTCAAGGTTCGATCGAGTACAGCCACCAGCGGTGTTTGCGCGCGGTTTTGTTCGTGGGATTGCGTTCGAAGTACAACGTCATCCGCTTGCCGCACGTCGTGACGATATCGAAGAAGTGCTTGCGCACGTAGACGTCTCCCCGGTCGCGCCCCATCGAGCGGTGCGTCCCTTCGACCGACGCTATCTGATAGCGAGTTTCGCGCCACGTGAACGAACGCGGTAGTCCCGGCTCGCCGCGCGACATTGCGGCGATATCCGCGGTACCGGCTTCGGGTTGTATCGGTTCTGAGATGAGCGGCATCGTCGGACGTCAGCGCAGCGGTACCTTATCCGCTTGTGCGCGCCACGCGTCGTAGGCGGCGTGCGCCGCGCTCATCTCGACGGTCAGCCGGTCTTTGAGGTCGTATGCGGGCTTGAGCGGCGGACCTGCCCCGAGCGGCCCGAAGAGATCGTAAAGCCGTTCGCGCAGGCCCGGCGCGAAGATGAACGTATCCTCATCGTTTTGCGGATTGGACGACAGTGCCGATTCCAGGCGGGCGCCCGCTTCGATCGCGGCGCGAGCGCCTACGACGGCCTGCGCATCCGGACCGTCACGTTTGATCAGCGCCGGAAGCGCGCGAGCGATGCGCGCACGCGTCGTATCGAGATCGTTCAGCCACCGGTCGATCGCATCGAATTGCGCGTACGCGAACGCGGCGTAATCGTGTTCCTTTTGATAGTCATCCTGCGTCCACGACGCGCGCGGATCGGGCTTGACGTTCAGCGTCGTCGTGAAAACGCGCGCTCCGAGCGTCAGGCGAACCGTATACAGACCCGGCACAACGCCGGCGCCCGAATCGAATCCTTGGTTCGGCGCTGGTGCGCTCAACCACTTGACGGGCGGGTTTTCGCCGAAATCCCAGACCACTCGCTCGATGCCGACGCGGTTTGGAATCCATGGAGTTTTCTTTCCGTCGACATCGTGCACGCCGGCGATCCTGCGCACGACTCGTCCGCTTGTATCCAAAATCTCGAGCACTGGTCCTCCGCCGGGCGCAGGTCTCGATTGGTAGAATGAGATCGGTGCGCCGTTGGCCGGATTGTCGCCCGCGTACTCGGCGTACGCGCCTTCTTCATGTTCGAAGTAGGAGAACTCATACGCCGGTTGTGGTTCGAAGAGATAGAAGCCCGCCGCTCTCGCCGTTTCCCATTCTTGCAGCGGACGCAAGTCGTCGAAGATCCACAGCGCGCGGCCGTGGGTCGCGACGATGAGGTCGTCGGCTCGCGATGGAAATCGAAGATCGCGCACCGACGACGAAGGCAGATTGAGCTGGAGCGAGCGCCAGCGCGCACCGCCGTCGAACGAGATCCACATCGAGCGTTCCATGCCGGCGTAGAGCAGCTGCGAGTTCACCGGGTCCGCCCGGATCGTCTTCATCCATTGATCGTGCGGCAATCCGGTCGCAAGCGATGTCCAGGTCGCGCCGTAGTTCGCGGTTTTGAAGAGGTAAGCAGCGTTGTCGCCGATGAGGTGCCGGTCGATCACCGCATACGCGGTCCCGGCGTCAAACGGTGACGGTGCGACCGTGGTGACGTAGCCCCAAGGTGGCAGGCCTGCAGGCGTGACGTTCGTCCAGTGCGTTCCCCCATCGCGGGTGAGCTGGATCAAGCCGTCGTCAGTGCCGGCCCAAATCTCCCCGTTCGCGACCGGCGATCCCTCGATGTCGATGACGGTGTCGGCGTACTCCGCGCCGGTCACGTCGTGCGTGATCGCGCCGCCGGGGATCTGTTGATGTGATTTGACATTGCGGGTGAGGTCCGGGCTGATGACCTGCCACGTCAGCCCACGATCCTGCGTTTGAAAGATCACGTTGCCGCCGAACCACGCAGTGTGCGGATCCCACGGCGCAAATGCGATCGGGGAAAACCAATTGAACCGGTATTGCTTCTTGTCGAGATCGAACGCGTAGATATCGCCCTCGAATGGCGATGCGTCGTACGCCTCTTCGGTCTGCTTGTTGAAGATGCTCAGGACGCCGTTCTGAAGATCGCTCCACACATAGTTCGAGTCCGATGGATCGGGCACCGACCACATCCCGTCGCCGCCCAAGACGTCGATCCACTTGCCGTTGAGAATGCCGTCGGGATCCAGGCTGTTCGACGGTCCGCAAAACGAGCCGTTATCTTGGTAACCGGCGCAAATGCCGTATGGCATTTGATCGTCCGCTGCGACGTGATACGCCTGACCGATGGCGAGGTTGCGAGGAAACGACCAATTCTGGCCGCCATCGAGCGTCAGGATATAGCCGCCGTCATCGCCGATCATCACCCGTTTGCCGTCGTCCGGCGCGATCCAGATCGCGTGGTTGTCGGGGTGTAGTCCATTTGCGCCCGGGATCTTCTTGAACGTCTTGCCGCCGTCGCTGCTCGTGGAAATCGCTTCCGAGATCGACCAGACCTTATTCGCGTTTGCTGGATCCACCGCGATGTGACTGAAGTAGAACGGCCGCTGATCGATGAGCGTGCTTGAGTTCATGAGTCGCCAGTGTGCGCCGCTGTCGTCCGACCGCCATAGGTAACCGTGTGCGGTCTGGATCAATGCGTACACGCGCTTGTTGTCGCTCGGCGCGATAGCAAGGCCGATGCGCCCGAGTAGCGCTCCAGCGGGAAATCCGCCGCCGCTGATTTTGCTCCAGGTCTTGCCGCCATTGCCCGAGCGATAGAGGCCGTCGAGCGGCCCTCCGCTTGTGAAGGTCCATGGCAATCTCCGGAATTGCCAAATCCCCGCGTAGAGGACGTCCGGATCGCGTGGGTCCATCGCCATGTCGGAGACGCCGCTCTGCGGTCCGACGTAGAGCGTGTTTCTCCACGTTTTGCCGCCGTCGTCCGTGACGTACACGCCGCGGTCTTTTGAATCGTTGAACGGATCGCCGAGCGCGCCGACGATCACGTGGTCGGCGTTGCGTGGATCGATCAGAATCCGGGCGATATGCCGCGTCTTTGCGAGTCCGACGTTTTTCCACGTCGCGCCGCCATCTCTTGTGACGTACACCCCGTCGCCGGCCATCACATCGTTGCGCGGATTCGCCTCGCCGCTGCCGACCCAGACGACCTTCGAATCCTTTGGAGAAATCGCGATCGCACCGATCGATTGGACGCGTTGCCGGTCCCAGAGCGGCGACCACGTGACGCCGCCGTTCGTTGTCTTCCACACGCCGCCGCCGGACGCACCGAGATAATACGTCTTCAGATCACCCGCCACACCGGCGACCGACGTGACCCTGCCTCCCGGCGCAGCGGGTCCGATCGATCGGAATTTCAAGTTGGCGAACGGATCGGGCGAGGAATGCGCGTGACCGCTCGCGGTGTTCGCGGTCGACGGCGATTGCGCACGTGCAGCATGGTCGACGCCGCCCGCAAAAGCAAGACCGAGACAAGACGAGACGCATAGCGCGGTGACCGTTAACAAACGCATAGCGCCGAGTTATATGACACAGGCCACACGGACCTGCTCCCCTGTCGTGCCGACCTTTATGGTCGGCAATGCCGATGATAAACATCGGCACTACAGGGCGTTGCATAGGCGCCGAGCGACAGTAGGCGAAGAACACCCGATGGGTCGACAGTCGCGCCGGTTCAAACGCATCGCCGCCGGCATTGCCTGCGGCGTCGCCGGCGCCGTGGCTGCGGAAGCGATCGCCTCGTGGTTGCGATCCCGCGCAAGGCCGATACCCGGACGCCTCGTCGACATCGGCGGCCGCCGGTTGCATCTGCGAATCGCAGGCGACGGACCGGGGCCGACCGTCGTCTTCGAAGCGGGGTTTGGCGGGTCGTCGGTGTTGTGGTCGCTCGTGCAAGAAGGCGTGGCGAAGTTCGCGCGCACGTGCTCGTACGACAGAGCGGGTTATGGGTTTAGCGATTTCGGTCCGATCCCGCGGTCGGGCGCGCAGCTCGCCGCCGAGCTGCATCTCGCCCTCGCGCACGCTGGTTTACCTCCGCCCTACATCTTGGTGGCGCATTCCTATGGCGGCTTGATCTCGCGACTCTTCACGTGGCGCCACCCGCGCGATGTCGCCGGTCTGCTCATGGTCGACGCGCTCCACGGCGCCATCTTCGACGAAGCACACCAGGTCATGCGACGTATGGTCACCGCCTTCGGCTTCACCCTCGGCGCATTGGTGCTCCTCGGTGCGGTCGGCGCGTTACGCATCATCGCACGCATCCAAGGACCTGAGCTCATCCTCGGCTTGCACAAGCTGCCGCCCCAAGTCCGGAGCGAACTCAGCGATTCGCTCCCTCGCGACGTGATCGCGGCGATGCTGGAGCTCTACTGGTGGGATGCGACGCTCGATCAGGCGGAGATAGCGAATCTTCCACCCGACCTGCCGATCATCGCGCTCGCGCACGATATGCCGGAGACGTTTGCGGCGGCTGGGCGCGAGGCGACGCGCTACGAAATGCTTTGGCAAGACATCCAGCGTGATGCGGTGCGGTTGAGCAGGCGGACCACCCTGCTCCGTGCCCGCAATAGCGGTCATCATATAGCGCTCGACGATCCCGACGACGTCGTCAGCGCGGTGCGCGCCCTCATCGGGCCCTGACCGGGCGGTACCGGGACATTTTCAGGCGACATAACGCGAGGCATGGCCCCGCGCGAAGTTCAATGGTACCCCGAACGTTCGTCATGATGGGAGTTCGGGCGATGAAACCGTACGCCGCACTTCTCTCGTTTGGGATCTTCTTCTCGCTGGCGGTGGCGGCGCCGCCCGATGCTGCGCGCGCCGAGGCGCGATTGAATCCGACGCTTGCGCCGTTCCAATTCATGGTCGGGTCATGGCAATGCAGATCGTGGCGAGCCGCAAGCGGCCGCCTCGCACCCCGCAGCGCTGCGATCGATTCGAAATATTCGGTGATCGGCGGCGGGCGGGCGCTCGGCCAACGTGTCAGCGGACCCGACTACCGCAGCTTCGAGCTCTTCGGCTACGAACCGTCGACAAACCGAATCGTCACATCGGCATTCGCAGACGACGGCTCGCGCGCGCTCGCCTCTTCGGCGGGCTGGGCTGGCAACGCAATCGTCCTCTCGGGAAAAGTGCACAGCGGCGCGATGCAAGCCGATCTGCGCGATATCTTGGTCAAATTCACCGACCGGCGCTTTACCGATACGACGGAGATCCGCGAAAGCGGCCGCTGGAAAACCATCGCCGACAGCGACTGCAACAAACGGTAGCGCCTCGCCGGACGGCCCGGCTGCGGTATCGTCCCAACCGGGCGGCATGGGTGCCACGTACGTGCTCCAGCCTGCATCGATCACGGTGCTGACGGCGGCACTCCGCTGACGCGCCACCGCCGCCAGCTTCCGGTCACTTCGTCTTGACTTGGTACGTAAGCTCGAGTGTCCGGAACGGCAGGTTGAAACGCTCCGTGGTCGCCGAGCCGGTGTAAAGCGCGTAGTCGCCGTTCGCCGCACTGGCGAAGTGATTGAGCGCGTACGGATACCCTAACGCTACCATGTTCCTGTAGTCAGCGTGACTTTCGAACACGTTATTGACGTTCACGCTCACGAGCTCGTTCGCGCCGGCCGGAGCCGACAGATCGAAGTCGGAGTATCCGTAGGCGGGTAGATTGTTCACGTTGTTCTCGGACAAGTGATACGTGGACAGCCGCGCGTCGATTCCCTTGCCAAACGAATAGTCGAACGCGTATGAATATTTGTGAAGCGGTACATTGGGGAGCTGCGATCCCGGGATGAAGATCAGATTGCCGCCGTGAGCCGGATCGATGAGCGCGGGTTCCTGAGACTGAAGGACGGCGGACTGCGTGTCGTAGGTGTAGTCCAGCGACATTCTGCCGACGAGATGCTGCCGCCCGGTCAATTCGACGCCGCGCGCGAACGTGTGACCAATATTCAAGTTTCCGGTGAGGCCGAGCAGCGCGAGCGCCTGCTGCGACGTGATCCCGCACGTCTGCGCGACGGCATTCGCATACGGCGACGGATCAAACCCCAGAGCCGGCACAGCCGACAACGGCACGGTCACACCATAGATCTGATTGAAAAGGTTTGTATTGTACAGGCTGAGCTGCGCTATCGAATCGCCGCCGAAACGGTGTCCGTAGCTCACCTCCATGTCCGACGCGCGCTCCGGCTTTAGCGCCGCAGACGGAACGTTGCCGATCGAGTTAAGCGACGTGCACGAGACGCCGCCGCCGGTGAACGCACCAAGTGCGCTAGCAGCGATCGGTTGATCCAACTCTGCCGGCGTCGGCTGCGTCGACGTCTCGCCGCCCGCAATCCGCCAGACGTCGTTCGTGTTCGACCAAACTAACGCGATCCGCGGGTCGAAGTACGACGTGTTCGTAATGGTCGAATGCTTCATCCATGCGTTCACGTAGGTGGTCAGCCTGCTGTCGGGCTTGTGATATGCGTCGCGCAAGAAAAATGCGGTGTCGTGTGTGACCGGCGCCGTGACCACTGCTGACGGAGGTGCGCCGTTGTATTGTCGATAGAGCGACGCCGTGTTTTCATAGAAGAATCCCAAACCAAGGTCGTTAGCGGGGCCGTTGAAATCATCCGAGACCGTCGCCCCGGTGTTGATGTCCTGGTCGACATGCCACGATGGGTTCGGCGTCGTGCACGGATATACCGGATTCCCGTTCGCGTCCGACTTGCATTGGTCCGGCCGGCCGAATGTTCGGTCGTAGTCGTGGAAGTAGAAGTTCGAAAAAGTATCGACCACGAAGTCGCCGGGTCCGAGCTTGGTGTCTAAGCGTACGTGATAGTCGTTGCTGTGGTACGCTTGCCAGGCCGGTCCGGCGCCTTGATAGCCGTAGTTTGCCTGCGCAAAGGACTGTGGGGTCTGGCATTGCGAGCCGCCATCTGGATTTCCGAGGCGATCCTTACCGGGTGTTCCGCCGCCGTTATTGAGGTTGACCGTGAATGCATTTGGATTTGCGATATTGCACGCGTCCGTGCCCGAAGAAATCGCGTTGGCCAGATTGGACAAGCCTGACGCTAGCTCCACTTGATAGGGAAGAAAATCGTTATCACCGTTAGCGGTCTTGTCGTCCCACTCGTTGCTGCCCAGATAGGCTGCGGTGAGATGAGTATTGCTGTTCAGATCGTAGACGAGCTTCATCAGACCGCTTTTATTGACGAAGCTATTGTCATCTTGATAGGTGCCAAGCAAGCGAGTCGCCGGATTGGTCGCATATTGATCGAACGACGCGGATGCCTGATAGAAGACATCGTGATTGAAGGGGCCATCGAGCCCTTGCGTGCCATAGGCGAACGCGTAGCCGAGCTTCCCATTGCCAAACGTGCCGGTGCTTTGAACCGCCGACGAGAGTTTATAGAAAGTGCCGTACGATTGGCTAAACGTCGTTTCCGGCGTCCTGGTCGGTGCAAGCGTCTCCATGTTCACGACGCCGCCAATCGCGTTCACCCCATACAGATTGCTCCCTGAGCCATAAAAGACGTTGATCGCGCGCAATCCGAAAACCGGCGAAAGTTCATAGTTGTAGTCGCCGCGCGGGCCCATCGGATGGCCGTCGATCATCGTGAGCGTCTCGAGGGTGCCGATACCGCGGATGTTCAGCGACACGTCGTCGCCAGGCTGCGACGGATTGCCGCCCTGGAGCCCAGGCAACTGCTGCAGGTAGTCCGCTGCGCGGAAGTAGCCCTGCTGCTGCAGCGACTGCGCCGAAACGGTGTGCGAAATCGTGGCGGCCTTTTGCAACGACTGCGAGGCGCGAATCGTCGTGACACCGAGAATGCGGGCGCCGCTATTGCCACCCTGGGTGCGATTGATCGCGAGCGTCAAGCCGCGCAAGTCGCTTCCGTCGACGATGAAGATCTCCGACGCGGTCGTCTCGTATCCGGCGCGGGTCGCGACGATCGAATATTCTCCGACCGCAAGCGTGGCGAACGTGAACCGGCCGTCGGCACCGGTGACGGTGGAGGCCGCGGTCGGACCCGACGTGACGAGCTTGACGTTTGCAAGCGGTAAACCCGACGTGGAATCGACGACCGCTCCCGAAACGCTGCGCGTCGTCGCCACCGGTCCGGAGGCGGCGGGCGCAGCGGGCGCTGGGTCGGCGCCCGCAATCGCCGGCGCGGCGCTGAGAAGCAATGCGGTGATAATAATTCCGGCGAAGCTGTTGGACATGACGAGGCCTCCATTCAAACTCCGAATGATCTACGTTTGAGTATGGAGGCCTATGGTTAAGCGGCTATCATCGTCTCATTAAGACGGGTTAAGGACGCTGCTCGTCAGGGCGTGATCTGAAAGCCCTGAACGTAGTCGCCGTCTTTTGCAGCCCACGCCGTCCAGATGCAGCCGGTCTTGGTGTCAAACGTGAGCGTGTGCACGTCCGGGTCGATTTTTCGCTCTCCGATGAGGCTCACGCCCGCTGCACCGCCGTCGTGGAAGACGGTGATATAGCTGTCGCCGGCGCAGGCGACATTGTGGCGCACGGGGTCGTCCATGCACTGGTCCGAGCGGCGTCCGAATTTCACGCTGCTCACGTGGGTTCCGTTCAAGTCGTACACCGAGAGCACGCCGTTTCTGCCGGCGATGTAGACGTGACCACGCTCGCCGTCGAGCGCAAGGCCGTGGTTGCTGACGATTTCCGGAGTCTTGACAGTCTGCACGACGCGGAGCGTGTCCGGGTTGACGACGACGAACTCGGAGATGTTCGCGATGTTCTGATAGAGGTTGTGCGTGCGAGGATCTATGGCCATATATTCAGGCTTATGGCCAGGCAGCGCGACCGTGCCGACCAGCTTCATCGTTCGCGAATCGACCACAAAGATACGGGTGCCGTCGTCTTCGTCCGCATAGATATGATGATATTTGGCGTCGTAGACCACCGCGTCGAGAAGGCCCGTCACGGCGACGCTCGGCCCGACGCTCATGCCCGACGGATCGACGTCGACCACCATGCGTTTTTCGCTATCGCCCGTGTAGACATGGCCGTTGTCGGGATTGACGGCGACACCGTGCAGCAACCCGACGTCCACCTGTCCGAGCACGGCGCCGGTATCCGCGTTGACGACGGTCAGTGCGCCGCTGCCGGAATGTGCGGCGTAGATCCTGCGACGGTCCACGTCCGCGCCAAGGTAGTCGAAGCCGCTTTCGATGATGACTTTTTGCGGCGGAAATGCAGGAACGATCGCCACTTTCGCCTCCTTTGGAGAAATCGCGCCAGAGTTCGAGTACGGTGCGACCATTCGCCGCGCCGACGCGTTCATACCCGCAGGGTTAAGAAGAGTTAATCTTCGTAACGGTGGCCGCGCGAGACGACGACTACAGCGGAAATTCCATCTCGTCGGATGGCTCGAATCCCATCGCCGCGTACACGTGACGGCCCATCGCAGACGATCGCAATCGCACCACGACGCAGCCGTTCGCGCGTGCCCAGTCGATGCACATCTGTGTCAGCGCCGTCCCCACGCCGAGTCTTCGCAGTTCCGGATCGACGTAGACGTTGCTGACGTACGCCGAGAGTTGTTTGAAGATCTCGCTTCGATGATTCACGAGTTTGTAGACCGAGGCCAGAGCGCACAGCACGCCATTGCGCTCGGCGACAAACGTCGCCGACGTTCCCGATGCGAGGCGGGTGCGATAGAATTCGACAAAGCGGTCGCGCATGTGCGGATCGAGTGCGGTGGTGTCGCCGCCTTGGATTTCGCGCGTCATGCGTTCGCGCAACGCCGCCGCAAGCCCGAGCTCGTCCGGCCGAATCGGCCTCATCACGATGTCGGTCATGCGGCCGCCTTTGACCCTTTATAGTGCCGACCTTTGTAGTGCCGACCTTTACGGTCGGCCGGCCGATGATAAACATCGGCACGACATGGTCGGCCGGCCGATGACGATTATCGGCACGACACTCCTCCGGACGCCGCGGAAGGGCACGCCGCAACGCTCAAGTAACTTCAATTGCCATGATGACGAATACGCTCCGTCGCACCGCAGTTTGTGCGTGCGCCGCTATCGCTATTTCCGCTTGGATCGGCGTCGGCGCAGCGGCCGCGCCGGTCGCATCCGCCGGAATCGTCGATCCGAGTCTTTTCGCCGACCTGCATTGGCGGCTCATCGGTCCGTTCCGCGGAGGCCGCGCGCTCGCCGTGACCGGCGTGCCGGGCAATCCGACGCAGTTCTATTTCGGCGCGGTGGCCGGCGGCGTGTGGAGCACGAACGATGCCGGCCGAACCTGGAAACCGATTTTCGACAATCAGTCGATCGCGTCGATCGGTGCCATCGCGCTTGCGCCGTCCGATCCGCGCATCATCTACGTCGGCACCGGCGAGGCCGACATGCGCTCTGACATCACCTACGGCGACGGCGTCTATAAGTCGATGGACGCGGGCGCGACGTGGCAGCACGTCGGTCTGCGCGATACGAGGCAGATCGGACGGATCATCGTCGACCCGACCAATCCAAACGTCGCGCTCGTCGCCGCGCTCGGCCACGCGTACGGACCGAACGAAGACCGCGGCGTCTTCCGCACGACCGACGGCGGCACGACGTGGCAGAAGGTGCTTTACAAAGATGCGAATACCGGCGCGATCGACCTCGCCTACGACGCGAGCGACCCGCATACGGTTTTTGCAGCGCTTTGGCAGACGCGCAGGCCGCCGTGGAGCGTTTATCCGCCCTCAAGCGGCCCAGGCACGGGGCTCTACGTCTCGCATGACGGCGGCAGCACGTGGCAACAAATCTCTGGACACGGCTTCCCCAGCGCGGGCCTCGGAAGAATCGGTCTCTCGACGACGCCAGGCGATCCTAAGCGGGTGTATGCGATCGTCGATGCGACCGCCGGCGGGCTGTACCGCTCCGACGACGGCGGCGCGAACTGGCGCCTGCAAAACGCAGACCGTCGCCTCTGGGGACGCGGCTGGTACTTCTGCAAATTGGCAGCTGATCCGAAGAACGCCGACACGATCTACGTCTCGGATACGGCGTTCTATCGTTCGACGGATGGCGGCGCTCATTTCACTGCGATCAAAGGGTCGCCGGACGGAGACGACTTCCATCAACCGTGGATCGACCCGACCGATTCGAACCGCATCATACTCGGCAGCGATCAAGGCGCGAGCATCTCGCTGAACGGCGGTGCGACCTGGAGTTCGTGGTTCAATCAACCGACTGGCCAGTTCTACCACGTCGCCACGGACGACCGCTATCCGTTCGACCTCTTTGGCGCGCAGCAAGACAACGGATCTGCCCTTGCCGCATCGCAATCCGACGCGCTCGGACTCACCATGTTCGACTGGACGGCGATCGTCGCAGGCGGCGAGAGCGGCTCGATCGCACCCGACCCGTTGCATCAAGATGTCGTCTTCGGCGACAACGTCACCAAAGAGACGCTCAGCAACCATCAGCTTCAGTCGCTCGATCCGACCATCACCTATCCAACGCTATTTCGGAGCGAATGGACCTTGCCGCTCGTCTTTTCACAGACCGATCCGCGGGTGCTGTACTACGGCCGGCAAGTCATCTTCCGCTCCGCCGACGGCGGCGCGACATGGCGCGCGATCAGCCCGGACTTGACGCGGCCCAACCCCGGCGTTCCGGCTTCGCTCGATCCTCCGACCGCCGCCGACAATCTCGGCATCGGACCGCGGCGCGGCGTGGTCTACACCATCGCCCCGTCGCCGATCAAAGGCCGTGAGATCTGGGCCGGCACCGACGACGGCAAGATCTGGCTCACGAACGACGAGGGCGCGCACTGGCGAGACGTTACGCCGGCTGCGCTTGGCCCATGGAGCAAGGTGGGCATCATCGAGGCGTCGGCTTTCGACGCGTCGACCGCCTATGTTGCGGTGGACCGCCACCGGCTCGATGATGTGCGCCCGTATATCTATCGCACGCGTGACGGCGGCAAATCGTGGACCTTCATCGCGAACGGCATTCCCGCCGGTGCGTTTGTGAATGCGGTGCGCGAAGACCCCGCCCGGCCGCATTTGCTCTACGCGGGGACGGAGCTCGGCGTGTATGTGTCATTCACCGACGGCGCCGCGTGGCAGCCGCTGCAACTCAACCTTCCGGTGACGCCCGTGCGGGATCTTGCGATTCGGCGCGGATCGCTCGCGATCGCCACGCATGGCCGCGGTTTTTGGGTGCTCGACGATCTATCGCCGCTATATCAATTGTCGCCGCGCACGGCCGCCGGTCGAACTCGCTTGTTCGCTCCGGAGACTGCGATCCGCGTACGACCACACGGCGATCCAGCGGAGCGTCTGCCGCCGGAGGAACCGGCCGGGCAGAACCGGCCGGTGGGCGCATATATCGATTACTTCATCGGATCGAGCGCGCAGTCCACGCCGGTCACGCTCCAAGTCTGCGATGCCACCGGATCGGTCGTTCGGCGCTACTCGAGCAGCGATCGAGCGAAGTCCGTGTCCGCAGACTCACTGGACTTCCCATCGTTCTGGGCGAATCCGATGCAGCCGCCTCAGGCCACACCGGGAATGCACCGATACCTGTGGGATTTCGCCTACGCCGCGCCTGCGATCTTGGGCGACCCGCCGTTCGGACCTGGGGGTGACGACGGAGTTCTCGCGCCGCCCGGCCGGTATACCGTGCAGCTCATGGCCGCCGGCCGGACCTATTCGCAGCCGCTCAACGTCATTGCCGATCCGCGCGTTAAGGTCTCCGGCGCTGATCTTGCCTTGCAGTTCCGGCTCGCGCGCGAGATCGAATCGCTCCGCGTCCTGGTCGCGCAGACAGCGGCCCGGGCGAAAGCGCTTCGCACGGGTTTGTCGCCGACCGACGCAAAGCGGCACAAGCTCGACGCGATCATCGGAGGCCCGCAACCTGGCTCGCCCGACAATTCTCTTGGGCTGCCGTCGGAGGATTTTTCGAGTCTGTGGTATCTCGACGGCGCCTTGCAGAATCTGACCGGGCTCGTGGAAAGCGCCGATACGGCGCCGACACCGGACGAAGTCAAGGCCTTCGAGATGTACCAGGCGGGCTATCGCGCCGCAGCCGCGCGGGTTCGGATGTAGGGGCCGACCTTTACGGTCGGCCCGACGAGCATCGATCGGCTCCTGTAAGAAAAAGGCCGACCATAAAAGTCGGCCCCTACATTAAAACGAGGCCGACCATAAAAGTCGGCCCCACATTATTAGGTTAGTCGTGTTCGATCGATGCCTTCGACGCCTTCTTCGACTTCGGCGGCAGCGGGCGCCAATGATGGATGAATCGCGGATTCAGATGCGCGACATCGAACGCCGCCGTCACCTGCGGTCCGAATTTCGGAATCATGAGGCCGCCGCTCGGCGCATACATCGCTTCGTCGAAAACGCCGCCCGCCGGCGCATTGGCGACCGCGAATACGCTCCACGCGTTCGTGCCGATGAACGTCGTCGAGATGTAGTCTCCGACCATGAGCCCGTTCTGGCTTTGCGGGAGCCAGTTCAAGTTCATGGGTCCCGCGAGCACGATCGCCGGATTCCAACTCGTGCCGCCATCATGCGATGAGATGAATCCAACGCCGAGCTGACAGGTCGACGTGTTGCAATTGACGTTCGAGAAGAAATAGAACGTCACGCCGATATTGGCGGTCGAACCGGCCGTGCCGGGCTGGATGCCGAAACCGGGATCGAAGTGGTCGACGGAGGAGGTTTCCGCATCGATCGGCACGCGCGCGACCTGCGTCCAATTCACGCCATCCGTCGACGACGTGTAGACGATGTCATTCGAGCTGCAATTGTTGCGGAACCGGCAATCTTCCCATGCGACGTAGATCCGTCCGGAAGCGTCCATCGACGCCGATGGGATCGGGCTCGCGCGAACGCCGCCGGGATCGCCGTTCCAAAACACCGTCGCGACGTTCACGGCGCCGGTCCACGACTGGCCGCCGTTGGTGGATTGAAACGCGATGATGCCGTTACCGCCCTCGATCGGCACGATGACCGTGCCGTTGGGTTGGACCAATGGCTGACCGCCAAGGCCGGCGTCACCATTCGCGGTCGTGACTGCATGCGACCATGTGGCGCCACCGTTGTGCGATGTGCTCATCATGATGAGGTCGCCGCCGAAAGGTTCATCCCACTCGGCGTAGCAGTTGCCATAGTACGGACTGGTCGGCGTGTCGTCGCAGGTGACCCAATTCTTGTCCGTCGATTGCGTTCGCGGCGCGATGCCGACCGGCTTCAGCCAATGGACGCCGTCCGTCGATCTGCTGATGAGCACTGCCGGATACGACGGCCGCGTGTTGGATATCGGCAGCGTTGCCACGAGCCAAACGCCATGCTTCACGTCGTAGGCGGCCGCCGGATCGCTCACCGCGTCGTACTTGTTCGCCGGATTCTCCGCCTTCGTGATGCCCGGCAAGAAACCGTGCTTCCAGGTGACGCCCGCGTCTTGCGATGTCGCCCAGCCGATGTCTGCGCCGCCACCGCCGTACACGCGGCCCGTCTGGAATACGCTGACAATCGTGTTGCCGTAGGCGGCCGTATCCGGTTCTACTTCGGTCTTGTGCTGGCTCGCGGAATTGTGGAATGGATCATGGCTTACTTTGATGAGGGCCGGCGCGGCCGATGCCGGCGCGACCATGACGATAAACACCGCACACGCGGCGAAAAAGCCGATCGTTTTCAGATACACGCTGAAGTCGCTCCTCTTTCCAAGCACTGGATTCAGACGTGGTACGTTTGCGAGACGAAGGTTCCCTTCGCTCGCGCAAGTGGAGGCGACTTACGGCACGGGCCGATGGGTCTAATGGGATAATGCTTGGTCGTACCAGCGCGCAAGGTCGGACTTGAATTGTGCCAGCGCTGAGACGTTCATGTAGACCATGTGTCCGGACTCATAAAAGCCGTAGGTGATGTGGCCCCGCAACGAAGGATCGAGCGCCATGTGATTGAGCGTGTACACCGTCGCGAAGTATGGCGTCGCCATGTCGTAATACCCGTTCGCTGAAAAAACGAGAAGATGCGGGTTCTGCGTCATGGCGTCGTGCAGATCCTGGACGACGTCGGGAAGAGGGAATTGATTGCCGTCGACGCTGTGCGTGAGGTCCCATTTCTGATTGACGCTGATGTCAAGCGGGTCGTAGATGAGATCGGTCTGATATTTCAGCGTCGTGCGTACGTAGTCGTTGAATGCCGACACTTCGGCCGACGCGGAACCCGTGCTGCCTGGATCGTAGTCGGGAAAATCGCCGATCGCCTTGCCGTCGATGCCGACGTAGCGCGCATCCAGCCGGCCCGTCGTGCGATATTGGTCGCGCAGGAGCTCTTTCTCGAACTCGCCCGGCTCGACGCGAAGATCCGCATGCCGGTAGAAGAGTTCGCTGACGCCGGTGTATTCGTGCAGCTTTCTCACGACGTCGTCGCGCTCGCTCGCCGGGAGCTTCGCGCCTTTGAGCAATGCGTCGGCGTATTCATTCATGGCGAAGGATTGCACCTGCTGGAGAAAGCCCGAGAGGCTGGCCGGCTTGTGCGGCAGCTTGTCGTGGTACCACGCGACCGCAGCTTCCGTGGGCAGATAGCCGATGTACGCGTTGTCGAGTCCATCGCCGTCGATGAATTCGGTGCCGAAGTTCAGCGCCGACGACAAGAGCACGACGCCGTTGAAATCCATGCCCGCTTGCTGGAGCATGTTCACGAGCACGGCCGAGCGCGTCGTGCCGTAGGATTCGCCGAACAGGAATTTCGGCGAGTTCCACCGGTTGTTCTGGGTGATGTAGCGCTGGACGAATTGTCTGAACGCGCGTCCGTCTTGATCGACGCCGTAGAACTGTTCCGGCTTGGAATCGCCGATCAATCTGCTGAAGCCGGTTCCGGGCGCATCGACGAAGACCATATCGGTCTTGTCGAGCAGGCTGTATTCGTTGTCGACAAGGCTGTACGGCGCGGGCGCGGTGGCCTGCGCGTTCGCCTCGAGCACGCGCTTCGGCCCGAACGATGCCATCCGCAACCACACGGTGGACGACCCCGGTCCGCCGTTATAGAAGAACGTGACCGGCCTCGTGCTCGCATTGACGATGCCGTCCGCGGTGTACGCGACATAGAACATGCTGCAGGCCGGCGCTCCGCTCGCACTGCGCAACGTGATGGTGCCGGCCGTCGCGGTGTACGGCATAGCCTTGCCGGCGAGCGTCAGCGTATCGTGGACCGAAGAATCCCTGGTTGCAGACGCCGCCGCCGGACCGCCCGACGCATCGTCGGCTCGCACCGGTGCGGCAACACCGAACACGGCACAGAGGGCGAAGATCGCAAGAACCGATTTCATGGATACTCCCAGCGCGGATAGTGCGCGCATAATCATGAGTGCAGCACCGAATCGTACCAGCGCGCGAGATCCGATTTGAATTGCGCGAGCGCGGCCGCGTGCAGATAGACCATGTGCCCCGATCCGTAGAAGCCGTACGAGATGTGCCCGCGCAGCGACGGGTCGAGCGCCATGTGATCGAGCGTGTACTCCGTTGCGAAGAACGGCGTGGCCATGTCGAAGTAGCCGTTGGCCGAAAAGACCCGCAGCTCGGGGTTCTGCGTCATGGCGTCGTGCAGGTCTTGGACGACATCCGGCCACGGGATCTGATTGCCGTCGATGTTGTGGTGAAAATCCCACGCTGGGCTGATCTCGCCGTAATTCGTCGGCTTGTAGAACAGATCGCTCTTGTACCCGAGCTCGTCGCGCACGTACATGTTGAATGCGGAGACATAGGCCGACGCGAACGCGGTGTCGGCGGGGTCGTAATCGGGCGAGTCGCCGATGGCCTTGCCGTCGATGCCGAGGAAGCGGCCGTCAAGCCGGCCGGTGATCCGGTACTTGTCGCGCAGCAGCTCTTTTTCGAACTCGCCCGGCTCGACGCGCAGATCCGCGTGACGATAGAATTGTTCGCTGACGCCGGTGTACGCGGACAGCTTCCGCGCGATATCGGCGCGTTCGGCGTCGCTTAATGCGTTGCCCTTGAGCAATGCGCGCGCATAGTCGCCGAGCGCGAACTGGCGCACGTCGCGAAGGAACGCGGCCAGGTCAGGGGGACGGTTCGGGATCCTCCCGTGATACCACGCGATGGCCGCTTCGGTGGGCAAGTAGCCGATGTACTCGGTGTCCAGGCCATCGCCGCCGAAAAAGGTCGCATAGTTCAAGGCGCTCGAGAGCAAGACCACACCGTTGAAGTCCATCCCGTCTTGCTGCAACAAGTTGACGAGCACTGCCGAACGCGTGGTGCCGTACGATTCCCCGAACAGAAATTTCGGAGAATTCCAGCGCTTGTTCTTGCTCACGTAGCGCTCGACGAATTGCTTGAACGCGCGCGCGTCTTGGTCGACGCCGTAGAAATCTTCCGGTTTGGCGAGCCCGACGATGCGGCTGAAGCCGGTCCCGGGCGCGTCGACGAACACGAGATCCGACTTGTCCAGCAAGCTATAGCCGTTGTCGACAAGCCGGTACGGCGAAGGCGGCGTGTGCTGCGCTTCGCTTGAGAGCACGCGCTTCGGCGCGAACGATCCCATGCGCAGCCAGACGCTGGACGACCCGGGGCCGCCGTTGTAGAAAAACGTGACCGGGCGCCGGTTCAGATCGACACCGCCGTCCGCCGTGAAGGCGGTGTAGAACATGCTGCACGTCGGCTTGCTTTTTTCGTCGACGAGCACGATGGTGCCGGCCGTGGCGGTATATGGGATCTGCCTGCCGCCGATCGCGACGCTCGCGTGCGTCATCGTATCCCTCGACGTCGGCACCGGAAGCGGTGATGGCTTCGCCGATGAGGCGTTGTCGTCTGCAAGCGCAGTCAGACCGGAGCCGAGAAGCGCGCAGAGCGCGAGAATACCGACAATTGCTTTCACGATGACTCCAAACGAGACGAAGGAGAACGAGCGCTCGAACGTCGCGGCGTTCGCAGCGAGGAATGCACGAACCTCTGCATCGACGGACATCTGAGCCCATTGTGCATTATTGCGCCTCATATGCCGAGATTAGTGGCTTCGCGTCAACAGCGCGCCTCTGCAAGCTCAGACTCGCGTCTGAGCCGGGTTGAATCCTTCGACTCAATTTTCAACGCCCGTCAGGGGATTCGCGACGCGTGTAAGAACAGAGCCAACCGGAGGCATACATGCTCCAGCTCATCGGCTTGCTCGCGGCGCTCATCGCAAACCAACTGCTCGCTCCGATGTCGTCGCATACGGGCGGCCCAGCCGGCGTGAGCGGCGGCGGCCCTGTAGGCCGGCCCGTTCCACACGCGACGCCTGTTATTCCAAACCCACCGCACGCCCAGCACTAGCGTGCGATCGCGACGCGCTTTCAATTCGTGGGCAGCGGACCGGTTCGCTCGCGATTCGGATGCGCAGCATCGATCGCGGCGATCTCATCGGCGCTCAACTCGAGCCGAAGCGCGGCGGCATTCGCCTCGACATGTTCCAAGCGCGCAGCCTTCGGTATGGCGAACACAAGCGGGTCGCTGGTGAGAAAACTCAATGCGACGGCATGCGGCGTCACGTTGCGCTGCCGAGCGATCTCACTGAGAACGGCGAACTTCTTGTCGCGCGGATCGAGCACAGGCTGGCCGAGCGGCGTGTAGGCGACGACCGCGCAACCATATTCGCGCGCCCATGGCACTTCGTGGTCCTCCGGTGTTCGTTCATCCAGGTTGTACAGCACTTGATCGCAGGCGATTCTGTGATTTCGCAACGTACTTGCGGCTTCGCGCAGATCCCACGGGTCGAGATTGCTGACACCGAGCGACCGGATTTTGCCGTCATCCAACAACCGCTCGAGCGCGCCCATCGTCTCATGAAGCGGCACTGCGCCGCGCCAATGCAAGAGATAGCAGTCCAAGTACTCCAACCGGAGCCGGCGCAACGAGCGTTCGCAGGCAAGGGCGACACCCTTCGCGTGCGCGTTTTGCGGCAGCACCTTTGAGACGACGAAGAGCGATTCGCGCGCGACGCCCGCAATGGCTTTGGCCACCATTTCTTCTGAGCGGCCGTCGCCGTACATCTCGGCCGTATCGATGTGGGTCAGCCCAAGTTCGATGCCGCGCCGCAGCGCCGCTGGATCGGGCACGGGCCACGTGCCTTGACCTATGCGCGATACGAGCGGGCCGCCGCGGCCGAACGGTTTCGATTCAGGCATGCCTAGACGCTGTCGGTGGATTCGAGGTACGCGTCGAAGCGGCTCACCGCCTCGGGCATGGTGCGCCGGCCGAAGCCGACACGAAAATGAGTATCGCCGAATTCCAGCTCCGCGCTCGGCAGCAGCAGCACACCGGAGCGGCGCACGACGTCGTCGCAAAATCTCGCCGTGCCTTCAGCGCCGCTATAACGGATGAACCCGACGCTGCCGCCGCGCGGCCGATGCCAGCGGAACAGCGCGTCATGACGCTCGAGAAAAGCGTCGAAGATCGAGAGATTCGCGGTGATGATCTCGAGGCTCCGCCGGTGGAGCGCGGCGCGATTGCGCAGCGCGATGCCGGCGAGAAACTCGTCCGCCGCACCGTTGCAGAGGCTCAAGTAGTCCTTGAGTGCAGCCATACGCTCGAGCAGTGCGCGATCGCGGCTCACGGCCCAGCCCACGCGTACGCCGGGCAAACCAAACGTCTTCGACAGACCGCCCACGGAAACCGCATATTCGTAGACGTCGACGGCGCCAGGGAGACGCGCTGCCTGGTCCTGCTCGATGAAGCGGAAGATCTCATCCGCGAACAGCACGATGCCGCGAGGTCGGAGCAGCGCGATCACGGCATCCATCGTCGAGCGCGCCATGAGGTATCCGGTCGGATTGTGCGGCACGGTCAGCATGACCGCCTTGGTGTTCGCCCGCAGCGCCGCCTTGAGAACGTCCACGTCGAGCTCCCAACCGTTTCGCTCGTCGCCGGTCCAGAGCGTGACGTCGCAGCCGATGCTTCTCGCCACTTCGTAGTGCGACTGGTAGCAGGGATGCTGCACGATCACGTGGTCGCCGGCTTGCAACGCGCAATTCATGAAGGTGAAGATCGCCTCAGAGCTGCCTGCATGGAGCAGCACGTCGTCGGCCTGCGCACGTTCGAACAGCGCCGCGACGCCCGCTCGCACGGCCGGCCCCCCGGTCGCTTCGACGTAGCCGAGCCGCAACGCCGACAGACTTTCCCGCGCTCCTTTCTCGAGTTGCAGCAATTCGTCGAGTGAGAGCGGTTCGCAATCGGACGGGCACAGGAGATGCGGCGCGACGAATTCGTAGCGCGCGAAGTAACGTTCGAGCTTGAACGGCGCGAGCTTCATGCCAACCGTCAATATCCGTCAGCGGGCGTGTGCCGCGCGCATAGCTCGAGTTTTGTGCCGACCGCATCCTCGAAGAACACCGCCGGATAGCCCTCCATGTCTTCGGATGGCTCGACATGACGAGCGCCGAGTTCGCGCAGCCGGCCGCTCAGCCGGTCGAGCACGGCGCGCGACGGCAGCCGAAACGCGATGCGCGTTTTTGTGGGGCGCATCGTCCGGTCTTCGATGATGCCGATGAAGAACGCGACCTTTCCAGGGGCGGTCTCTTCGTAGTACTCGGCGACGTTGTACGGCCGCTCATCGCTTGCTTCTCGCCATTCGCCGTCCGCGTCGACATGCGAACGACGCTTGCGTGGCAGGCCTAATTCGGCGAGCAAAGCGTCATAAAACGGTTCGACCGCCGGGAGCGACGTGACCCGGACATCGATATGGTCGAATCCATGGAAGAGAGCGCTCATCGATCACGTTCCTCTCGCGGTATGCTCGTCGCGCGTTTCGCGTACGATTCCTCGCCGGCGAAGTATCTCTCGTCCCAGCCCTTCTTCTCCTCGCGCCATCGACCACGTATGGCTCCAGGCCAAGAGCGGCCGGAAGACCGGTGAGAACAGCCGCAGCCACATTTTCTCCAGCCGGACTCGCCACGAGTATGCGACGTCGACGCCGTCCTCGCGAGAGCTCAAGCGCCAGATCCCGCGCCCGACAAGGTCGCCCGTCGAATCGATGGTCGAGCCGTTGGGATAGCGCTCCTCCGTCACGGTATACCGGAATCGCAGTGTATATGGAAGGAGAGCGCGGCACGCGCACTCCGCGACTTGCCCAAGACTATGACCGGATCCAGATTGGACGATCCGTACGGACTTGAACAATTGCGGCCACCACTGCGGCAGCGACGCCGTGTCTTCGAGGATGTCGGCGACTTCGGTGAGTGTCGCGTCTTCAAAGCGCCAGTTGCTCAAAAAATCGTATTCTTGGGCGAGCACCGGACGTCGTTTGCTCCCACGCCCGCGAAGCCCTCGGCGCAAGATCCGGATAGCGGCTCGTGCACCATCGCGCTACAATGCGCGCATGAACGCTCTCAAAATCATCGCGATGCCCACCGCCGACGCGGCGCGCACTCGAAGCACGCTGCGCGACGAATACGGCAATACGCTTGCACCACTCATCGCAGACGGCAGCGGCCCGTGCCGGCATTGCCTCCGCTACGCGCGCAGCGGCGAGCGCCTCCTGCTCTTTTCATACAGGCCGTTTGCCAATCCAGGGCCGTATCAGGAAGTGGGTCCCGTCTTCGTGCACGCAGATGGCTGCGAGCGCCATGCACCTGGCGGAGGTTTCCCAGCCGATTTCATCGAGCGGCCGCTCGTGTTGCGGCCGTACGATGCGTATGACAACATCCAAGATTCGCAGGTCGTCGCAGACGCGGGCAGCGCCGAACGTACGGCACAAGCGCTCCTCGCAAATCCAAGCGTTGCCTACGTTCACGCGCGCAGCCGTACGCGCGGCTGTTTTATGTTCCGGATCGAACGGGCCGGCGAACCCCTGGCCTAGCGATACTCATACTTCGGGAGCCAATCGCCTCGACCGCTCGGCAGCAAATCGAAGAGATTCCAGACCGGCGAGAGCAGATCGATGCCGCGAAAGTTCTTCGAATCCAACATCGCGCATTTCTGGTAGAAATGGCGGATCACGCCTTTCTTGTCGCGGGTGAACACGCTGATCAGCGGCATC
Organism: Candidatus Eremiobacteraceae bacterium; assembly: GCA_036561585.1. Classification (GTDB taxonomy): domain Bacteria; phylum Vulcanimicrobiota; class Vulcanimicrobiia; order Eremiobacterales; family Eremiobacteraceae; genus JABCYQ01. The sequence goes on from DATBOZ010000078.1 coordinate 39,829, forward strand.
TGATCGCCGTCTTCGTCTTCAGCATTGAAATCGCGGTTGAACGTCGTGCCATAGCTGGACAGCAGTCTGATGTTGTTCCAGCCGCGGCTTTTGCCCCACTTTGTGAACTTCTCCGCCGGCGCTTTTGCGACCAAGACGAACTTCGCGCGGTCGCTGACGTGCGGCGCGATCGCGTTGTAGCCGTCCGCCCACATGTTGCACATCGGGCACGGCTTCTTATCTTTCGGAGCGTACATGAAATGATAGAGGAGCAGCTCGTTTTGTCCGCGCCCGAACAGCTGCGAGAGCTTGACCGCGCGGGACCCTTCGTGGAAGACGTAATCTTTCTCGACGACCGGACCGGGCGGCAACGCTCGGCGCTTCGCGGCTACTTTTTCTGCATGATTCTTGAGCGCGATCTCCTCTTTGTGCAAAGACTTGATGCGCTTTGCACGATCAGTGGCTTTGACGGGCATGTGCACCTCCTCGTGTGAGCGTGACGAGACGCGACAGTTAACCGTTTTCGTTAGCCGAAATCCTGCCGGTGCCACGGCTTTCGCCGGGCGGAAGGGACGAAGTTTTTCGTACGCGCAGAGGCGAACTTCGGCGTCATCGCATCGGGGGATGAAATCATGGTCTTCGCACTGTTCGCCGGCGCCGCGCTGAACTTCGCAATGCCCGCCATCGTGCGGCCGCCTGACCGGCCCCATTTCTTGAAGTCGTACATCTTACCGCTCGGCGCGTACCCGTCGGCGATCGTGCCTGGGGCCGACGGCGCGCTCTGGTTTTCCACGTATCCATATTTCACGAATCATCCGCCGATCGATCTCGGTGTCGGCCGTATCACAACCGACGGCGCGCTCTCATTCGTACTCATCGGAAAGGGGACGTACGACGTCGCCCCCGGGCCCGACGGCCGGATATGGTTCACCAATCCATACAAGCGGCCATACGATATCGGCGCGGTGACCATGGCCGGCGGGGTCATGCATTATCCGGTGCCGGGTGGCGGTCTGCCGGAATCGATCGCGAGCGGACCAAGCCGGCATCTCTGGATCACGTCTTTCGGCGGAAGCCCCGACATCGTGCAATTCGATACCAACGGTAAGACCGACGCGATCTATCAGAGCATCGGATCGGATGCGGTGAAGATCGCTGCAGGCGGCGACGGCCGCATGTGGTTTGACGCTGCGGGCAATCCGAGCCTGGCCGGCACCGTCCGGCCGCCGCGAGGTCTGATCGAGCAGCCGATCGGAGGACCGTCGTATATTCCGGGTCCGATGGCTGCCGGGCCTGACGGCCGGACCTGGATCTGCGACGGCAATTTCGTCGCGGCGGTCACGCGAGAATTTGACGTCGTGCGCTATCCGATGCCGTACAGCGACAGTGGTGCGACCGCTATCACCGCCGGCCCGGACGGCAACCTCTGGGTCGCCGACTTCACCCACGGGTCGCTCGTCCGCGTCACGACTGCAGGCCGGATGAAGGAATACCGCCTTCCGATTCTCAGCGCGTGGCCGGACGCCATCACGGTCGGGCCCGATGGAAACCTCTGGTATGCGGAGATCCAACCATCGGACACGGCGACGATCGGGTCATTCGCGCCGTAGCGTCACGGGCGGGTGCGAACCCGCAAAATCGCGACCGCGCTCTGCACCGCATCGTCGTGTTGATCGCGCGTCGTCAGATGAAACCGAATCGTGCCCGCGCGTTTGCCCGGCGCCGGCGGCTCGATCGCGGCGACCGCAACGCCAACGCGCAGCGTCGTGCCTGGCCGCACGGCCTTCGGCCAGCGCAAGCCGTCGACGCCGAGACCTAAGATGCCGGTGGCGCGCAAGACGCCGCTGTCCACGATCAAGCGCATGGTGACGGCAGCGGTGTGCCAGCCGCTCGCAACCAGACCGTTGAAGGGGCTCGACGCCGCCGCGCGCGGATCGACGTGCCAGGGCTGCGGATCAAACGATCGAGCGAATTCGATGATATCCGCTTCGCTGACGTGCAAGGATCCGGTCTCAAACGCGTCGCCGACGGCGAAGTCTTCGAAATAGCGGTCCGTCATGCGCGGCCATTATCGCGGCGTATCCGCGTCTCCTCGCACCGGACGTGTAGCGCCGGTGACTATCATCGGCCAAGCAGGGCAAGCGGGTCAAGCGCGACCTCTCAGCCAAATCCAACGTTGAAGCGGTATGATGTGTCCACGATGACCACGGTTTCCCGGCGTTCGCTCCGATTCGGCGCGCTCGCGCTTGCGCTCTGGCTTCCGCTTGCCCAATCGCCGGCGCTTGCGCTGTCCACATCGAAAGAGATCGCTGAAGGCAAGTCCGAGAACGCGCAGATCGACTCGGAGAGCGTGGTCATCAAAGATCCGTTCCTCACGTCGTGGGTCGCAAGCGTCACCGACAGACTTGTCCCATTGCGCATCCGCAAAGATATTCCGTATCAATTCACGATCATCCAGGACGAGAGCATCAACGCATTCGCGATCAAAGGCGGCTTCGTGCACGTCAATATGGGGCTGCTCAATTTCGTGACGTCGGACGATCAACTCGCGGCGACGCTCGGCCACGAGATGGGTCACGTCGAATTGCACCACGTGACGAAGAGCGACAACACAAACGCCATCCTTGCGATTCTCGAAGGCATCCTCTCCATCGTCTCCGGGCCGGCTGCCATCCTCGGAAGCATCGGCGGAGAACTTGCGACCGACAAGTTCTCACGCGTCGACGAACTGCAAGCGGACCACTATGGTCTTGGGATCATGACGAAGGCGGGCTTTGACCCGCATGCTGCCGTCGATGTCATGTATGGGCTCGGCGCGCAAGATCCCGGGCCGACCGGACGCGCCGATAAGGCGTTTCTCGATCACCCCGTTCCAGGCGATCGCGTGGCGCATCTGCTCGGCTATCAGGAGTTGGATCGCGTCTCGTCAAGCGCCCTCCTCGCGCGCGCTGTCCACGACCAGTTGGAAGGCAGATATTCCTACGCGCGCGAGATGTTGGCGAAGGTCGCGGCCACCGATCCGAGCGCGACGGTCGACGACCACAAACAGCAGCTCAATTATGCTTTGCGCGAAGCGGGTGCGCTCGCGGCGCCGGATAGCCGGGATTACGCGCCGGCCATTCCCGCCACCGACCCAAAGCGTATTGCAGCGGCCGCCGCGCTGACCGCAGCGCAGCATACGACGGACACGACGCTCGCCGATGTGAAAAAACAAGCGCAGGCCGGTCTGCAAGACCTCACCACGGTCGAGCAGCAGCTGCAACAGGTCTCAAATGCCGCGGGTGGCGGCGGCTCCGGTTCCGGCGGCCCGCCGCCGGTCTTGGTGACGCTGAACCGCGATCTCTCCGCCGTCGGCAATCTCACGAGCGATGTGCTGGGGTCCGCACCGGGGCTTGTCGCCGGCAATAAGGACGCGCTGCATGACCTTTCGACCCCGCTGCAAGATCCGCAGCCGCTGACGCCGATGAATGCGAGTCTGCTCGGCTTCTACCCGTCGATGACGGCGAATCTTTCGGCGTCATCGGTCGCACTTGCAGATTCGGTGGCGGTCAGCAGAGCGGCGCTCGCTCAGTTGGAAAGCACGTTGATCGGCATGCAATCCGGCGCGAACGGCAACGGGGACTATGGTCCAAACGGACTGCCGGCGTCCACGCCGGATCCGAAGGCCGGGCCGCGCGTCCCTGCGATCTTGCTGCAACTCGCTGCAGCCGCTGCGTCCGCTCACGTCACCGCCTCGCGCGCTTCCGACGAGATGTACGCCGCGCAGACCGCGCAGCTTTCCGAACAGATCACCATGCTGGACCTCTATTCGTCACCGGAGCGATTTGAAGCGTATCGTGCGGCCGTGAGCTATCGGCTGCCGGGGATCGTTCTGCCGGCGTACGGCGCAGCGATTGCCAGCGGCGTCGCGCCCGGCGACCTTGGGTGCGCATCGTGGTATGCATTTGAGACGCGCACATCGATCAGCACGGCGATGGACGCGTTGCGCGCATCGAGCTCGAGCTGCGCTCGGCTCGCACTGGACCACCATCTCCTCGCAGAATCGATGGAGATCGCCGAAGGATTGCTCTACGAGAACTACGTGGAAACGCCCCTGACCAAACCCGCCGGCACGTAGATCGCGCGTTGCCAATTCTGTAGTGCCGACCTTTATGGTCGGCCATTTTTTGGATTACTACGAAAGCGTGAACGCGCGCATCGAGATCGATCCGGCATCAAAACCTTCGACAACGAATCGCAGCGCGTCATCGTCATGACGGATGCCGGCGGCGTAGAGCAGCGGGAAGTAATGATCGTCGTCGGGTGCGGCGAGCCGCGCGTCCGCATGCGACCGGTAGCCGATCAGCGCTTGATCGTCGCGTTTTTCGAGGGCTGTCTTGACGAAGTCGTCGAAGCGGACGGCCCAATCCAAAGGCTTTGTCGCCGCGAAGTCGAGATACTGAAGATTGTGCACGACGTTGCCGCACGCGACGACGAGCACGCCCCGATCGCGGAGCGGCGCGAGGCGCCGGCCTAGATCGAAGTGGCCGAGAGGAGCGAGCTCCGCATCGATCGAGATCTCCACAACCGGAATGTCCGCCTTCGGAAATGCGTGCATGAGCACCGACCATGCGCCGTGATCCAAACCCCACGATGTGTCCAGCCGCACCGGCGTCGGCGCAAGGATTTTGGCGATCTCGGCCGCGAGCGCCGGGTCTCCGGGAGCAGGATACTGCGCGTCAAAGAGCGCTTTTGGAAACGCGCCGAAATCATGAATCGTCGTCGGCTTGGGCATCGCGGTGACCGCGGTCCCGGAAACGAACCAGTGCGCGGAGATCACGGCGATACTGCGGGGACGGGGAAGCGACGCCCCGAGGGTTCGCCACGCCCGGCTGAACGGCGTATCGGTGATCGCGTTCATAGGGCTGCCGTGGCCGACATAGACGGCGGGCATGCGCGTCTGCTGAGACATCGTTCACTCTTCTCCGGGCCAGCGATGCTCGCCCTACTGCAAAGTTCGGCCGCTTTCCACGGCCTGCGAAGGATTCTTGCGTGCGGTAGCGGATTGCCGTACTTCCGGGGGATTGCTGATGTCGATCTGTTTGGCGTTTGCCGTTGCGGCCGCACTTTCGACGCCGGCGCCGGCTCTGCCGGTCGGGCCGGCAACACCGGCGGCTGCGATGACAGCGTCTGCAACGCCGCAAGCCGTCCAGTACGTGCAAGTGCAATATCGCAACGAGCTCAAGTCGAGCACGATCACGCAAACCGCAGCCCAGATGCTCGGCTCGCAGATCAGGGCGCAGTTCGGAAACTTCCTCTCAAACGTGCTGCGGTCAGCCCTGTCGCACGCAAATCCGATCCTCGGCGCCATTGCGAACATGATCGCCAACAAGGTCGCCGCGAAATTGACCAGCATCCCTATCAATATCCATCCCAAACCGAACGTCAAGATCGTCGCCGAATTCGAGGCGACGACCACCGTATCGCCGACGCGCTCGCGGACGGACGTCGGCACGATCTCCACGATCATCCAGTGCGACAAACAGCAGATCATCGTGCTGGACAACGTCGCGAAAGTCTATACGAGCAGGTCGTTCAGCGATTCGCTCAATGACGCCGATCAAGGTTCAGGTTTTGGACCCTTCACGGCCGATACCCAAGACCTCAGTCAGCAGGTCGTCCAACCCCAGCCCGACGATGGAACCGAGACGATCGCAGGATTGGTCTCCCGGCACGAATTGGTCACCACGCCGACGGTCACGGGTTTTGGCTCGGCGAAGACCGACTATTGGTTTGCCGACATTCCAATGGCCAATGCATGCGCCGCGATACCGCAGCAGCCGGGCCTCGCGTCCGTACCGCAGTTGGCGGCAGCGTCCTCCGCGATCAGGATTCCGCTCCGAAGCGTCCAGTGGTCTGAAATGGATTTTTCCGGACCGCCTGCTGCATCGCCGTCCCCGAGCGCGTCGCCGTCGTCTGCCGCATCGCCGTCGCACTATCAGGATCCGGTCTTAGAAACGCCCGGCATCGCATGGATCGAAACGACGTCGGTGACGAATCTGCCATACGATGCGTCATACTTCGACGTACCCACCGGCTACACGCAAGCAACACCTGAACCGAGCCCATCGCCTGTTGGAGGCGACACAGCGACCGATTCAAATCGCGTGCGAGAAGCGATCCGGGGATAAGAACGCGATGTCGAATCGCGAGGAACCGTCGAACAAGAGCTCCGATACGATTTCGCCCACGACCGGCGCGAACTTGAAGCCATGACCGGAAAAACCGCCGGCCACGATCACGTCCGCGTCCGCCGGATGGCGCCCGATCGCGAAATGCTCGTCCGGCGTTAGCGTATACATGCAGGCCTTGGCGTTGAGAAAGGTCTGTCCGGCGTCGGGCAACCAACCCGCGAGCGCCGTCTGGATGGGCACGATATCGTCTTCCGAGATGCCGCGTTCCAACTGATCCGGCTTCGTGAAACTGCCGCGCGAGTGAAATGCAGCCTTCACGCCGTCACCAAGATCCGGGAACCCGTAGATGATGTTGGGAAACCCCTCGCGATCGAGGAGAAATGCCGGGAATCGGTCCGCTGTGAATTCGGGCGTGCGCGGCGCGAACCACGCCTGCACGTTGCGCTGCACTTTGAGCGGTATGCCCGTTTGCGCGGTCATGCTTTCGAGCCATGGCCCGACGGAAAGCACGACCTGCTTGGCCTCGACAGCCGTGCCGTCATCGATCGCGACGCGTAATCCGCCGGTTCCTGTACGGTGCCAGTCGGTCACGCGCACGCCGAATCGCATCTGCGCGCCGGCATCGGCCGCGACGCGGAGCAACGCGTGCACGGCCAACTCCGGAAAGATCACGCCCCCTTCGCGTTCGAAGACCCCGACTTCGTCGGCGTGCGGACGTGTCATCGGAAAGCGCCGGGCGATGTCCGATGCGGTCAGGTACTCGACCGGTAGTCCGTGTTGTTCGGCGCTCCGGCGTGAGCCGGCGATGACCTTTGTCGACTCTTTGCCCGCAAGCAACAGCCCGGTGATCGTCATGAGATGTTCGCCGGACCGCGCTTCGAGCTCGCGCCACAGCGCGTACGAACGGAGGACGAGCGGTACGTACGCGACGTGCTCGAAATACGCTTGCCGGATAAGCCGCGTCTTGCCGTGCGAGGCGCCGCGATCGTGGACCGGCCAGAATCGTTCGATCCCAAGCACCGTGCGGCCGCGGCGCGCGCAACTCGCTGCGATCGAGCTGCCCATCACGCCGAGACCGACGACCACCACATCGTAGATCACGCGCGCCGGCCGCCGTTCTCCGCAGCGCGCAGTCGCGACGCGCGTTCGAGAAGACCGCGCACGTCTTCGTCGCCCACTTGTGCGAACGAACGATACCAATTTCCGACGCTGATGAACGACGCCGGACAACTGATGCAGACGAATTCGTCGACGAGGCCGCTGACGGAATCCGCAGCCTCCTGCGACGCGACGGGCACCGCGGCGACCACGTTCGCCGGCTGTTGCTCGCGTACGGCCGCGACGGCAGCGCGCATGCTCGCGCCCGTCGCCAGGCCATCGTCCACGATGATGACGTTCGTTCCGGTCACATCGATCGGCCGGCGGTCGCCACGCAACGACCGTGCCCGAGCGGCGAGCGACGCGCGCTTCTCGTCGATGGCGATGTCCATCGCAGCCGCTGAAATGCCGAGCCTGCGGACGAGTTCGTCGTTGAGGACGAGCGAACCATCGCCGGCGACGGCGCCGAGCGCGAGTTCCGGGCAGCGCGCAGCGCTGAGCTTGAGCACGATGATGATGTCAAGCGCGGCGTGGAGCCGCGTCGCGATCTCGAATGCCACCGGTACGCCGCCGCGCGACATACCCAAGACGACCGTGTCGTCGCGTGACGCATGGTGTCCGAGGGACTCCGCTAACAGTGATCCCGCCTCGGCGCGATCGCGAAATCCGTACAGCGGCTGGTCGTGGCTCGAATGCATCCTGATCTTTCACGGACGTACGCACCCGGTAGGCTACCCGCCGAGTTTTCGTGAAAGAATCCGTTGACGCCCTCGTAGTTCAGCGGATCAGAACGTCGCGCTTCGAACGCGAAAGTCGGGGGTTCGATTCCCTCCGAGGGCACCAACTGTTCTCCCGCCAAAGGGCGTCGCGTGGCTGACCTCATGCGTTCGGCGCTGCTCGCCGCCGCGGGCAATCGAAAGCTCCAGCGATTCGTCACCAAGCACGGCCGCCGGTTTGGTTCGGAACGGTTCGTGGCGGGCGAGACGCTCGACGACTTCATGCGCGTGGTTCAGACGATGAACGCGCGCGGATTCCGCGTCGCAGCGGGACTGCTCGGTGAAGACGTCCGCGGCGCGGCCGACGCTCGTGCGGTGACGCAAGAATACCGCAACGTCTTCGACCGGTTCTCGAGCGCGGGCGCCGACGCGAATGTCGCCCTCAAGTTGACGCACCTCGGTCTTGTGATCGACCCTGCCCTCGCGTTCGAAAATGTCGCTTCTCTCGCCGGCCGCGCGGCGGAGCGCAGCAATTTTCTCCGCATCGACATGGAGCAGTCAAGCTATGCCGACGCTACCCTCGAAGTGTACCGTCGCTTGCGAGCACAAGGTCACTCGAATGTCGGCACCGTGCTGCAGGCGTATCTCTATCGATCAGAGGCAGACCTGAGCGCGTTGCTGCCGCTCCGGCCGAATTTGCGCCTAGTCAAAGGAGCATATCTCGAGCCGCCGGCCGTCGCATTTCCCAAGAAGCCAGACGTCGACCGCAATTTCGTCCGATTGATCGAACGCTCGCTCACGGAAGGCGGCTTCACCGCCATCGCCACGCACGATGCGTCGATCGTCGAACATTCGCTCGACTTTATCCAGCGCAACGCAATCCGCGAAGGGACATACGAATTTCAGATGTTATATGGGGTCCGGCCACGGCTTCAAGCATCGATGGTCGAGCGCGGCATACCCATGCGGATCGCCGTTCCATTCGGATCCCAGTGGTATCCGTATTTGATGCGGCGCCTCGCCGAGCGGCCCGCGAACCTCTTCTTCTTCGTCTCCTCGGTGTGGCGCGGATGAATCGCAAGTTGACCACCGGGGTCGTCTGTGCAGCGCTCACCCCGCTCGACGATAACGGCGAGCCCTGCGTTTCGCTGCTCGTCGAACATTGCCGGCGGCTCCTCGGAGCGGGATGCAGCGCGATCGCGCTGCTCGGCACGACGGGCGAGGCGAATTCCTTCACCGTCGAAGAGCGGAAGGTGATCCTCGATGCGGTTGTGCGAGGCGGCATTCCGGCCGGTCAACTCATCGTGGGGACCGGCTGCTGTGCGATTGGCGACTGCGTGACGCTGACGCGGCACGCGCTTGCGATCGGTGCGGCGCGGGTGCTGATGCTGCCGCCCTTCTATTATAAGAACGTGCGCGACGAAGGGGTCGTCGAAGCGTACGCACGGACGATCGAGGCCATCGGCGACGAACGCCTCCGGCTCTATCTCTACAATATTCCGCAACTTTCGGGGGTCGCGATCGGCGCGGCCGTCGCCGGCCCGCTGGCGGCGCGCTATCCAGGCATCATCGCGGGCATCAAAGACAGCGCCGGCGACTGGGCGGCGACCGAGTCCCTGTGCCTGTCGTTCGGCAGCTCGCTCGATGTGCTCGTCGGCAGCGAGCGCTTTCTCACCGCGGGCATAGCCGCCGGAGCCAGCGGCTGCGTCACTGCGACGGCGAACGCCTTTGCCGAGCCAATCTGCGAGTTGTACGCGCGGCTCGGCGGTCCGGACGCTCCGGCACTCCAAGAGCGCGTGAACCTGATGCGAGCAACTGTCGAACGCTATCCCGCGATCGCAGCGCTCAAAGAGCTCGAGGCACGCCGCAGCGGCGACACACGGTGGAGAAACGTCAGACCGCCGTTGACGAGCTTGCGCCGATCGGACGCCGACGCGCTCGACGCGGCACTAGGGGCTTCGACGCTTCCGTGGAAAGGACGCACATGATGACGTGGACATTCTTGCACGTGCTGTCGGTCTTCATCGCGTTTGCGCTGACGACCGGAGTGGGCATCGCATCGACTGCCATCGCGGGCACCCGGGACGTGCGCGCGATCCGTGCGACTGCGAAAATCGCACAACCGTTGCAGTTGACGGGTGCAATCCTTCTGGCGGCCGGCATCATCCTTGGATTTCTCTCGGCGCGCTCCGCCGGTTACGACCTCGCGTCGCCGTGGCTGGCCACCGGCTTCGCGTGCGCCGTGTTGCTCTTGGTCATCGGCTTCACCGTGCATCGCGTGTGGTTTCTCAAACTTGCAAAAGCTGTGGCGGCGAGTCCCGACGATCAGGCGTCGCCGGAAGTCAACGCGATCATCGACGACAAACTGGCTCGAGCCGCCGGGCCGGTGAGCGGTCTGCTTTGGATCATCGCGATCGCGATGATGGTCTTGAAGCCCTAGCGGCTGCGCGCGCCCACGCCCCAGTCACGCCGCGACGCTCTTCCGCGCTTCGCCTCGCACTGCAATTCGTCGACGCGCAGCATCGCGAGTTGATAGAGCAGGTCGCGCGACGCGAAGCGTTCTGCGTTTGCGTTCATATCTTTATCCCCCATCCCCCGAACAGCTTGCTGTCCGCGCCTTGGGGAACGCGCACCAGTTCAGTACGCGTCAAGCCAAGAATGTCTTGTCCTGTCGTCTTGGTGATCGATGTCGTTAGCCCGGTCCGTACCATTGCGCTCGTTGTTGCCTCCGTTGACTTGCTGTAACTATCGTTTAGTGTACACCAGTTATATATAACCTGTCAATCTAAATTAAAAGTTATTAAAAGCCATGTTTTCCGGGACACCGCCTTGCGTTGTAACCGCCGTAAGCCATATAATAGTTTTGAAGTGGGGACATACAGTACGACATGAAAGATCGCATCGGCGAAAAACCGGCGCCCGCCCGGCTTCGAGTCGTCCAAGGCTTTCTCAATACCGCGACGTCCGGACGCGAAGATTTCGCGAGTCCGGATTGTTTGCGTGAATGGCTCACCGATCACGATCTGCTCGAACCGGATGCGGCCGTGAGCGCGGACGATCTTCGGCAAGCGATCGCCGTGCGCCAAGCGCTCGTGCAGCTCGCCCTCGCCCGGCAGGAAGACCGATCCGATACCGGTGCGGCCGAAGTACTGAATCGCGCGGCGCGCAGCGCCCAAATGTCCGTGTCGTTCGGGCAGCGTGGGCGCGCGTGTATCGAACCGCTCGCACCGGCGGTCGATGGGGCATTGGGCAAGATCATCGCGATCGTCGTCGACGCGATGGCGGACGGCACGTGGGAGCGGTTCAAGATCTGTCGTGATCCAGGCTGTTCGTGGGCGTTTTACGACCGTTCGAAAAACCACTCGGGGACGTGGTGCGATATCACGTCCTGCGGCAATATCGCAAAGGCGCGGACCTATCGCGCGCGCCACGCCACCAAGGCGACGCGAGGATTATGAAGCACGTGGTCGCGGCGATCGCCGCACTCATTTTCTTCTTTCCGTCAGGTATCGGCGCGAAGGGAGCGACGGCGGCTCCCACTGCCACCGTCACCGGCATTGCGTTGGACGCAGCGTGGAAAGTGAAGATCTACCAGCTCGCCCGCACGAAATTTCTCCATCCGGCGTGGGGTTGGCAGCACTGCGAGCGCAACTATCAAGTCGCCATGCGGTTGGCGAAGGGTGACGGTCTCACCGTCGATCGGGACGTCCTGTTCGCGGCGTCGTTCCTGCATGATATGGCGGCGTTTCCACCCTATGCGAAAGCCGGCATGGAACATGGCGACCGCGCCGCGCAGACGAGCGAGGCTGTGCTGCGCGAGGCCGGCTTTCCAATGCGCAAATTCGCCGCTGTGCAAGCCGCCGAGCGCGGGCACATGTACTACAGCAATCCTGGCGCGCTGCCCGAAGCCATCGTCCTGCACGACGCAGATTCGTTGGATTTTCTCGGTGCGATCGGCGCAGCCCGGCTGATCGCCCTCACGGGTGAGAAGGCGCGCGACTTCGGAGCAGCCATTTCGGCGCTGCGTACGCTCGAGCATGACGTGCCGTCGCGGCTGATCACGAAAACGGCGCGGCGCATCGCCGAACAGCGCCTCGCAGAGCTGCGGACGTTCCTCGACGACCTGCAGCGCGAATCGTTCGACGGCAAAGCCATGTGACGTCGCTCTGCTGAGGGCCCGTTATTCCCAGCCAGTCTCGATGTCAAACATGTCTCACAAAGCGGCATGAATGATTCGTGAGAATTACCCATCTTTTGCGAAGGAGGGTTGCACGCGGCGATTCGTGGGCACGTTTGTATTCGTATGGAGAATAGGGCGTATTCGAATACTCACCGTGTCACGAATTCAAGGAGAATCACATTGAACAGATGGAGATCATCGGCGGGGCTGCTCCTCGCAGCCGGACTCGCGTTGTCCGGTTGCAGCAGCGTCGCGAATAGAATCGCGGGCTTCGGCCAACATGGTTTTGCCCGTCTCATCGTCGCCTCCCCCACCACGGTCACGACCGGCATCGCCCTCGAAGCCGACGGCGGCGTGATCAACTCCGGTCTGAGCACCACGACGCCGATCGGCGTCTACAGCAATGTCGGCGCGACGTCCATCAAGTTCGACGTCAACACCGGCGCCGGCACCCAAGATCTCGTCCCAGCCATCAACGTCAGCGTCGCTCCGTCGACGAACTATTCCATCGTGCTCGAAGGTGAACCGGGAGCAAGTAACTACATCGCATTCGGGTTCCAAGACACGAACGCGCTCAACAACGCGGCGACCGTTCGCTTCAAAGTGAATCACGCGGCGCCCAACGTCGTCGGGCCCATCGACGTCTATGTCTGGCTTTCAACCACCTCGATCCCCGGAACGCCGACAGTGCCGGGCATGTTGTTGAACCAGGATTCCGGATCGGTTGCGAACGCGCCGGGCAATGCTTACATCCCGCAGCAGGGCAGCAACTCGACGTTGCCCGCGGGCATCTACCAGATCGCGATCGTTCCCGCCGGCACCGTTCCTAACGGATCGTCCGACATGTTCGACGGATCAACGTCGTTCGTCTTGAACACCTCGTACTCGCTTACGATTCAAGATGTCGATGCGACACCGAACCATATCAACGTCTTGACTTCGATCGACGAACCTTTCCAAGGATCGAATCAAACGGCCGTCGCGCGCCACCCGCTCCACGTGCATCCGCGCTGATCCCGAATGCGGGCCTGCAATAGGGTGAGCGTCGCTCACCCTATTCTCCTATAGCGCCGACCTCTATGCCGGCTGCCCGATGATAAGCGCCAACACGATGCGTACCGAAAGGGCGCCCACGAGCGGCGTTCGAAGCGTGCTAACCCCGTTCGGAGGTCTGTGCCATGCGCCGATTCCTTGTGATGTTCGCCGTGGTCGTCGCGTTCGCCGGTTGCGGCTCGCGAAGCGCCTTGCCGGGCGCGGTCGCGCCGCGAGCAGGCGAACCAATTCAACCTCAGGTCATCCAAAAGGGCGCCGGTGCGCAGTGGGTGACGCTCCACGTGGCCACGTTGGGCGCTCTGCTCGGGCCGATCGTCACCGGTCCGGACGGCGACATGTGGTTCATCGACGAGAACGCGGCGAGCCTGGCTGCAGTTTCCATGACCGGCGGATTCCGTGAATTCTCGCTTTCAGGCGAACTCGGATCCAATGCTGTGGCGCTCACGGTCGGGGCAGACAAGAAATTCTATATCAGCGATGAGACCACGAGCATCACGCGCGTCACCACCGGCGGCGCTGCGGTGGTGATCCCGATTCCGAGCGGCGACAACACCGCGATCGACAGCAACGCGCTCGGTCCTGACGGCAACGTTTGGTTCGCGGAGTTCAGCCACATCGCAAAAGTCACGCCCGCGGGCGTCGTCTCCGAATTCGCCTATCCCACGCAGCCCAACACGAACCAATACGGTGGTGTGACCTCGGGCCCCGACGGGAACGTCTGGTTTTCGGAGTCCTCGAATAATGCCATTGGACGAATAAACCCTTCGACCGGGAAGATCAAGGAATTCAAGATCACCCAAGGATGCACGCCCGCCGCGATCGTCACCGCCAAAGACCACGCGATGTGGTTTGCCTGTTTGGACAGCACGCCTACCGTGGGCCGGATCTCGACCTCCGGCACGATCGCGCTCTTCCCCGGCGGCGGCGGCTTCAATTCAAACGAAACCGAGCAATTCGGAGCGGTAGGTCCGGACGGCAATCCGTGGTTTGCATCCGGAAACAACAACGTCGTCTTCAATATCGATACCACGACGCACAACGTCGCCACGTTCAGCCCGCCGCTGCTCGCGGGGGAACGCCCCGACGCGCTGCAGACCGGCCCCGACGGCAACATCTGGGTGACGACCGTCGGACAGAATCATATCTACGTGCTTGTGATCAACCCGCTGTCGGTCACGCCGCACAAACTCATGTTCACCGCGACCGGTCAGAACTTGACGGTCACCGTCAGCGAGCACGGCACGAATTCGTGGACGGCCAAGTCGTCCAACACACTGGTCGCGACCGTCATGCAAGGGTCGCCGAGCTCGAAATTCATCGTCACCTCGGTCGGACCCGGTTCGTGCAAAGTGACCATCGCGGACGCGGCCGGCAACAGCGTCAAGGTGAAAGTAACCGTGCCGTAAGGGATTCCAGGTGCGTGGTCGAAGGTCAGCGGCCCGTTCGGACCTTTCAGGCCGCGGGAGCTCAAGCAGAGGAAAGGATCGAGCATGGCAGTAGCCGAGAAAGTCGGAATCCAGGGCGTCGATGCGTCCGTGTATCTCGTCAAGGATGTCGACCGCGCCAAGAAGTTCTGGCAGGACACCATGGGCTGCGAGATGACGATGGACTATGGTCCGTACGGTGGCGAATTCACGTTTGGCGACGACACGACATTTGGCATCTACAAACCCGACGATCAAGAATGGCGTCGCGGGGGCGGTCTGTTGTTCCGCGTCGGTGATTTACCGGCCGCGGTAGAACATTACAAGTCGCGCGGCGTGAAGTTCGAGGACGACGGAAAAATCGAAGACACTCCGGCCTGTTGGATGGCGTTTGCGGAGGACAGTGAGGGAAATTACTTCATCCTGCACAAGCGCAAAGCCTGACTGACATCGCCTATTTGAGCCCTGCTTAGACGCAGGGCTCTCTGCATTGCTTCGCGGAGGTTTGACCATGCCGAGTCGCATCAATCATATGGCCGTCTGGGTCGCCGCGTTCGTCTTCTTCGGTTGGGGGTATCTCTTCTACGGCCTCCTGCTCGGAAACCAATGGATGGCCGCGCAAGGGAAGACCGCGGCGGATTTCACGCCCGTTCCCACGATCTATCTATGGTCGTTCATCCTCGGATTGATCTTGTCGTACGCGACTGCGATGGCGCTGACGCGACACCCGGAGGATCAGAATGTCGCGCAGGGCATCAGCTTCGCGTTGTTCATGGGCATCGCTCTGTACGCCACGCAGACGCTGAATCACGTCATCTACGAAAACATTCCCATGTCGCTGTGGATAATCGACACGGCGTACACCGTCATCGGGTTCGCGATCGTCGGGGCGATCATCGGCGCCTGGAAGAAATCGGGCGCGACGTAGCGAGCGTTCAACCCGCTAGTGCGCCGGAAGCGCGAGTGCGAGCGGTAACAGCTGCGGGATGATGTAGTACGGATCGAGCCCGGTACCATCGTTGGTCAGGATGACGATATCGAGGCCGTCGTTTGGGAACGTGGCGTTCATCGTCGCAAACCCGCCGATGGCCCCGTCATGCCAGACGTAGGCATGGCCCTGCAGAGTCGCGATGAACCAACCGTCGGCGTACGTGCCGTATGATTGCGGGAACGGACCGGGCGCGAACATCTGCGTCAGCGTCTGACGCGTGAAAATGCCGGGCTGCCGGACCGCCTCATCCCACTTTTCGATGTCGCCCACCGT
Organism: Candidatus Eremiobacteraceae bacterium; assembly: GCA_036561585.1. Taxonomy (GTDB): domain Bacteria; phylum Vulcanimicrobiota; class Vulcanimicrobiia; order Eremiobacterales; family Eremiobacteraceae; genus JABCYQ01. The sequence continues at coordinate 55,716 of DATBOZ010000078.1, forward strand.
CGACGTCAAGCCGCCCGGTCCGGCGAGCCACTGCAGATTCCACTGCCACGACCGGAAGAACGAGCCGCCCACCGAGGCGTAACCGAGCGCGAGGTCCGTGACCGGCGACGGCGGATAACCTTGCGCGGTGTGCGTCATGCCGAGCGGCCCAAAAATGCGCTGCTCGAGGAAATCGCCGAGCGGCACACCGCTCACTTTTGCGACGATCATCCCCAACAGCACATAGTTCGAATTGCTGTAATCGAACTGAGAACCGGGTGCGAACTTCAGGGGAAAGGTCGCGAGAGCGTCGACGATCGGCTGGTAGTTCGTCTGCCCGTCGGCCATGAATTGCGCATAGGCGCCGCTGAAGTCCGGTGGGGCGCCGAAGTTGTTGTATTCGACCAGGCCGCTCGAATGCTGGAGCAGATCCACCAGCGTGATCGCATTGCCGTTGGGAAACGTGGGAAAATATTTCGAGAGCGGGTCGTTCACCGAAAGTTTTCCATCTTGCTGCAACAAGAGGATCGCGCCGGCCGTGAATTCTTTGCTGACCGAAGCCAGATCGAACGACGTGTCCGCATCCGGCGCAAATCGGCCGCGATTCATGTTGAAGAGTTTGTCCGGCTCCTCGATATTCCAGAAGTTCTGTCCGATGAACGATTCGGGAAGCCCGCGGTCGCGCAATCCGTAACCGTGCTGATAGACGAGGATCGCGTTCTTATAGATCGCGATCTCGACGCCGAAGTTGCCCGGGTACGCCGCCTCGACCACTTTGTCGATCGCCGAGCCGGTCGGGCTCGGCACAGGACGCGCGGCGGGCAGCGCGCCACCGCCGCAAGCACAGAGCGGCGCCACGAGGGCGAGCGCGATGACCGTTACGGCTGTGCGCAAAGGTCCTCTGTGGGGCCGACTCTTGCGGTCGGCCAATTTTTTTGGGCGAGCGATGTTCGTCACCGCACTGAAGCGATGAGCTCGAAGAACTTCGCGAGATCGATATTGCCGCCTGAGACCACGGCGACGATCGGCCCGCCTGTTTCCAATTTGCCCGAGAGCGCGGCGGCGGTCGAAAGCGCGCCCGCGCCTTCGGCGATCACGCGCGCATTTTCAGCCAGCAATCGCATGGCGCGCTTGGTCTCGTCGAGCGTAACGACGATGGACCCATCGACGATATCTTTGAAACGCTGCCACATGCGCGGAAAGACGCTTTTGCCGCCGGCGCCGTCGACGAATGAGACTTGCCACGCATCGAATCTCGATGCGGCGCCACGAGCAAAGGACGCTGCGCCCGGCGCGGCGGTCTCCGGCTCCGCACCGAACACGCGCACATCTGGATTGCGCGCTTTCACGCCCGTCGCTACGCCGGTGATCAATCCGCCGCCGCCGATCGCAGCGATGACCACTGCGGCGTCCGGCAGATCTTCCATGATCTCAAGGCCCATCGTGGCGTTGCCGGTGATGAAATCGTCATCGTCGAACGGGTGGACGAACGCGCCGTCGACACCGGGAAATTCGCGCCGCTCCATCGCCTCCCAACACGCATCGAACGACGCCTTGACGAGGTTGGCGCCGAGCGCCCGCATCCGCGCCACTTTTGTCTCGGGCGCGGTTTCGATCGTGACGACCGTACACGGAATGCCGGCTTGCCGCGCCGCATATGCGACGCCCTGACCGGCGTTGCCGGCGCTGATGGTCCACACGCCGCGTGCGCGCCGGTCGTGCGGCAATTTGGCGACCGCGTTCGCGGCCCCGCGCAGTTTGAAGGAATTGATGGGCTGGAGATTCTCAAGTTTGAGGTAGATCTCGCGCTCGGCCGGGCCGAGCTCGAGCTTTACGAGCGGCGTACGCGCGATCGTGCCGGCGATCCGCTCGCGGGCCGCCTCGATATCCTTCAGACTGATCGGCCGTATCCCGGCAGGTGTTTGTGCCATGTCGAAGATCAACGGAAATGCGCGCTGATGAAGTCCATCCAATGCTCGTAGACGTCGAGCGCTCGCACCGGATCGCCTGGGAAATGCCCGTTGACCGGCCAGACGCGCAGCGTCGCGTCCTTGTGATTGTCGCGCAACGCGCGCCAGTACATGGACGAAGTCGCGAACGGGTCGCGATTGTCGCCGATGTCGGAAAGGATCAGCACGGGCGTGGTCACGTCGGGCGCGTACGTGATCGCCGATGCGCGACGCCACTCCGCGGCGTTGTCCGCGACGTATGGCGACCCGTGGAAGAGTCCCGCATCCGACCCACTGTCGTCCGCAACCCCGTAGTCGGTGGCCCAATCGTTGACCGATGCACCGGACACCGCCGAACTCCAGATGTGGTACTTCGAGATCATCCACGCAGTCATGATCCCGCCATACGACCAACCTGACACCGCGATACGGCGATCATCGACGATCCCGCGGGCTTGAACGGTCTTCACCGCCGCCATGATGTCTTTCCCTGGTCCGTTTTCTGGGTCGTATAAAACGCCGCGCAGATACGAAAGCCCGAGATTGTTGCTGCCGCGATAATTCGGCTCAAGCACGAGCCATCCGCGGGCCGCCATGAGTTGGCCGAACAGGTCAAATCCATAGATCGACGCGCTTGTCGGGCCGCCGTGGATCTTCAGCACCAGCGGGTACTTTCGATGTGGATCGAAGCCGGGCGGCGTCAGCAGCACCGCATCGCCGTCGATTCCGAGTGTCGTGGAGAAATTCACGGTGTCCGCGCCGGCGAGGTCGAGCGCAGCCGTCGCGGCGTTGTAGTCCGTAAGTTCGACCACCTTGCCGTCACTCGAGCGGACATACAATTCTGCCGGCGCTCTGACCGCGCTCGCGACGAACACCATCGAGCCATCGACGGCGATGGCGCCTTGCAGCGCCGACGTGATGCGAAGACTATCGGTGGGCATCGGCACGAGCCCACCGAGCACTCCTGCGCGGAACATCGAAAGCGACGCATGGTTGGAAGCGGTCACGACCACGCCGTTCGAGTCGGGGAGCCATGCGAGATCATTGACGTAACAGTCACCTGCACGAGTCACCGCAGCGCCCTCGCCGCCCGCCGGCGTTGTGATATAGGCTTCGACTTGGTTGCTCTGGCCGTCACCGCGAGAATATTCATACGCGATGCGCTTCCCGTCAGGCGAAAAAAGCGGATTGACTTCATAGGCGTCATGGTTCGTCAAACGCGAGACCCTTCCGGAGGCGACGTCGACCATTTCGACATGCGACCGCTCGGCGTCGTTGAGGATGGCGTTCGGCGTGACCGTGAACGCGATCGTCTTCCCGTCCGCGGACCAAGAGATCGTCGACTGCGCCTCGCCCGTCGCGACGCTCTGCGTCCCGAACGTGAGTTGCGTCGCTCTCCCGCCATCGGTAGCGATCGTGAAAAGATGGGCAGGCCGCGGCGCGCTTCTTGCGATGATCGGCTCGGTCGTGAAGACAAAGCTGTCGCGAAATCTGTCGGCACCTGTTCGCTTTGGTGCGGGATCCGCCGCAGTGTACGCGATGGCGGCACCGTCCGGCCGCCACGCGAATTGTTGCACGCCATCTGCGGCGTTTGTGACCGGCCGCGCATCGCCGCCGTCGAGCCGCAGCAACCACACTTGCGGCTGCGCGTCATCGCCGCTGCCCGCATCCGCGATGAACGCGACCATCGTGCCGTCGGGAGAGAACGCCGGCGTCGCGATGTTCTTGCGATCGTGGGTTATCGTGCGCCGGCCGCGCGTCGCGATGTCCACGAGATCGAGATCAGTCGTATAGGTGTCGTCATCCCAGACGATCCGCGAAACCACGACGACCGCGCGCTTGCCGTCCGGCGAGAGCGCCGGATCGGATAGTCCAACGACGTGCCGAAAATCGGACGCCTGCATCGCGCGACCGGAAGCGCCGTCGCAGACCAAAGTGACGGCTAGAGCTGCCAGCACGAGGATGCCGGTGACGCGCTTCAATTCGAACATCTTCGCAATCCAAACCGCTGAATCTGCAGTGGCGCCGGCGACCCCGGGAACTCGTGATTTGAGAGTACGCCCTGGGCTTCCCTTTCTGCGAATCGATTCCCCAATTTCGCATCACAATCCGGCGACAAAGGTCGCCGAGCGATTCATTGCGTAACATGCGACGGTCAGGAGGGTCTCCATGCAATCCATACTCGCACTCATCGTCGCGATGTTTTATTCTGCCGCCCCGGCGCCGCAACCGAGCAGTGCCTCGCCGAACATGCCGGCGCCGACACCTACGGCCTCCGTCGCCGCGGCAAGTCCGAAACCATCGGCAAAGCCCAAGGCGTCGCCGACGCCTTCGAGCCCGTTTGCGGAGATGAAGTGGCGCAGCATGGGGCCGGCAGCCTCGGGCGGACGCGTGGCAGCAGTCGCCGGGAGCGCCACCGATCCAAACCTCTACTACATCGGGGCAGCGGGCGGCGGCGTCTGGAAGTCGGACAATGGCGGCGCGACGTGGGATCCGGTCTTCGATGACCAGGACGCGCAATCGATCGGGGCGGTGACCATCGCTCCGAGCGACGACAAGACGGTGTGGGTCGGCAGCGGTGAAGCCAATCCGCGCAACGACGTCATTCTCGGCACCGGCGTTTTCAAGTCGACCGACGCCGGCGGATCGTGGAAGAAAATGGGTCTGCGCGATCTCCAGAGCATCTCGCGCATCGTCGTCGATCCGACCAACGTCAACCACGTGATCGTCGGCGGTATCGGCGACCTGTTCAAGGACAGCAACGCCGGCGGCGTCTACGAGACGACCGACGGTGGAAAGACCTGGACCCATAGCTTGTACGTCGGCCCCTCGAGCGGGGCGAGCGATCTTGCGATGGATATGAAAAATCCGAATGTGGTCTATGCCGGCATCTGGCAATTCCGCCGCCAACCGTGGATCGCATCGAGCGGTGGGCCCGACGACGGTGTGTACAAATCGACCGACGGCGGCGCATCGTGGACGAAACTGACCGCTCACGGTTTGCCCGAAGGGCTTGAAGGACGCATCGCGTTTGCGATCGCGCCGAGCGATTCGACGCGCGTCTACGCGCTCATCCAAAGCAAAGATGGCTTTCTCTACCGCTCGGACGATTCGGGCGCGACGTGGACGATGGTCAACAGCGACACGCTGATCAACCAACGGCCGTTCTACTTCAGCCACATCGCCGTCGATCCGGCGAACAAGGATCACATCTATAGCGTTTCGTTCGCCATGACGCTGAGCAAAGACGGCGGCAAGACGTTCAAGACGATGGCGGATCCGGTGCACGTCGACTATCACGCCATCTGGATCGCGCCGAACGACGGCAAGCGCATCATCGTCGGCGAGGACGGCGGCGCGCCGATCTCGGTCGATGGCGGCAAGAACTGGGTATTCTCGGCGAACTATCCGATCGGAGAGATCTACCACATCGCGGCCGACAACGCAAATCCATACAACGTCTGCGGCGGTTTTCAGGATAATAGCGGCTGGTGCTGGCCGTCGAATAGCCGGGATTCCGACGGCATCACGAACGCATACGCGACGCCGGTCGTGGGCGGCGACGGGCAATGGATCGTGCCGGATCCCGCCAACAGCGACTATATCTGGGCGGATTCGCAAGACGGCTTCGTAAGTGTCTGGATGAACAAGGCGCGGATCAGTCAAGGCGTCTTTCCCGACCTCACTTGCCTCAACGGCTTTGCGATCGACAAGTGCAAGTATCGATTCAATTGGGATTCGCCGATCGCGTTCGCGCCGTGGGATCCGCACACGGTATGGTACGGCGGTAACGTCGTCTTTCAGTCGCGCGATGAAGGCCACACCTGGGTGCCGATCAGCCCCGATCTCACGCTCAATATCAAAGCGCACCAGCAGGCGTCGGGTGGCCCGATCAATCTCGACGTCTCGGGCGCCGAGGGTTCGGACAACATCCTCGACATCGAGGGCGGTTCGATCGGCCGCGGCGAGATCTGGGTGGGTACGGACGATGGTCTGATCCAATTGACGCGCGACGGCGGCAAGCATTGGACGAACGTGACACCGCCGGGTCTCCCGCCGTATGGGAGAGTGGAGGCGATTTCGGCCTCCACGCTGACCGACGGCACTGCGTTTGCATGTTTCGACCGCCACTACAGCGGCGACTACGCGCCCTATGTCTTCAAGACCACGAACTTCGGGAAGACGTGGAGCTCGCTTGCCGCCGGTCTACCCAAAGACCAGCCGGTGCGCACGGTTCGGCAAGACGCGGATAATCCCGACATACTGTATGCCGGACTGGAACGAAGCATCTGGATCTCGTTCGACGGCGGCAACAAGTGGCAGAGCCTTCAATTAAACCTGCCGCACGTCGCCGTCTTCGATTTGCGCTTCCAAACCCGCTTCGACGACATGATCATCGCCACGCACGGGCGATCCGCGTGGGTGATGGACGACATCCGTCCGTTGCAACAGCTCGACAAAGCGAAAGCGGCCGGGCATTTCGTCTTCCAGCCCCCGACCGCATATCAATACAACACCACCGAGAAAGCGGAAGGGAACTACACGAACTACGGTGCGGATAATCCGCCGGCGGGCGCGATCGTCGATTTCTTTCAGGCGAAGGCTGGCGGCAAACCGCCGGCGATCGACATCTTCGACACGCGCGGGCATCTGGTCCGTCACTACGCCGGCAAGCATCCGGTCGGAACGTCCGGCAAGACGGTCGCGTGGGTCACGAATATCGCGGGGGTCAATCGATTCATCTGGGACTATTCAGAAACGCCGATCACGCCGTGGTTCGGCGCTGCGAGCAAGCGCGCGCGTTTACCGAACTTCGGCGGCAGCGTCGTTCCCGGAAACTACTCGGTCCGCGTCACCTTTTCCAACGGCCAATCGTTGTCGCGACCGATCACGGTGAAGCCCGATCCGGATGTCCCCTGGACGCAGGCGGACTACGAAGCCGGCTACCGGTTCGGGGAAACTGCGCTCGGCATGTACGACAACATGAACAAGGGATTCAACGCGATCGACTCGCAAGTGCGGCGCTTGAAAAAACTGGGGACGCCGCAAGCGGCAACGCTCGCGCAGTCCGGCGTCGCCCTCGAGAACGCGTTGTCTGCAAACTACAAGAACGATGAAGACAGCATCATGTATCCGCCAAAAGTCCGCGAAGACGTGCAAGGCTTGGTGTTCGCTGCCGGCGTCGGACCGGTGCTCGCCTCGGTCTATCAGGCCGCGGCGGTCGTCAAACCTGAGTACGATCAGGCGATGAAGCGGATCGACGCGTGGCTCGCGCAAGCGCGGTCCGTGCACTAGGCACGCGAACCGGACCCGCCGCTGACGCAGGGCGCTAAGCCTGTTCTAGACGGGCTTAGCGCTTTTGCGTTACCCTCGTGCCAGGGCGCGAAAGGCTCGATGAAAAGTTTGCGAGATATGAAGCGAAAGATTCCGGTCACTGCGAATTTCGGTCGCTTAGGACGAATGCTTGCGGCGATATCCGCGGTCGCGCTGTTCACGACGGCGCTGCCGACGAGCGCGGCAATGCCCGCCGGCGTGCACGACTTGCTCGGCAAGCCCGCTCCCGATTTCCATCTCGTCGACCAGAGCGGCAAAGACTTCGTCCTGTCGGGACTGCGCGGACGGGCCGTCGTGCTCTTCTTCGGCTACACGCACTGCCCGGACATCTGCCCGACGACGCTTGCCACCATCGCGAGTGCGTTGCGGCAGCTCGGAACAGAGGCGCCCAAGAAAATCCAAGTCGCATTTGTGACCGACGATCCCGCGCGCGACTCGCCGCACACGCTCGGCCGTTTCACGTCGCTCTTCGACCCGAGCTTCTTAGGGCTATCCGGTTCCGCGGCGCAGATGGCGCCCGTATACAAAGCGTATCATGTGTGGTTTCAGCGCCTGCCCAATCCGGGAAGCGCAGCCGGATATCTCCTCGCGCACAGCTCGATCATCTACATGATCGATCGCGACGGCACGCTGCGCTTCATCCATGATTGGCGCGACCCGATGCCTGCAATTCAAGCCGATCTGAAGGAATTGATGACATGATGCTTGCGATCGCACTGATGTTGATGCTCTCGCCGAATGCCGTGGATGCACATCCGGCGCCGATACAGATCCATGACGCCTATTCGCGGCCCGCAAATGACATGGGCGCGGTCTTCCTGACCATCGTCAACGGCGGCGCATCGGACGATGCCGTCGACGCCGCGCGCAGCGATGTCGCCGGCGCAACTGAGGTCCACGAGAGCTACGATACGGGCAGCGGCAGCGGGATGCGCCACATCCCTCGTCTCCCGATCAGCGCGGGCCAAACGCTTTCTTTTCGCAGCGGCGGCTACCACGTGATGCTCATCGGATTGAAACGCGATTTGAGGGCTGGCGATCGCTTTACCATCGGGCTGCACTTCGAACACGCGGGGTGGATCGATGTGCCGGTGGTCGTAAAGGGATTCTAAGCGTGTGGGCGGTCTTGGCGGCGCTGTTGGTCACCGCGGCGCCGGCGGCGTTGCGCGTCGGCGATCGCCTCCCGCCGGTCGCGCTCGTCGACCAAGACGGTCAGCGGATTCGTCTCAACTCCTTGGGCGGCAGCCCCACGCTTGTCTCGTTCGTATCGACGCGACAGGCATCGGTGACGTTTTGCCCTGCCGTCACCGCAAAATTCTTGTACTTGCAAGAACACCTGCCGTCGCCCGGCTTTCGGCTCGTGCAGATCACGCGCGATGCTGCCGCCGATACACCGCAACGATTGCGCCGCTATGCGGCGCAATTCGGCGCGCGCCCGGCCGATTGGCGGTTCTTGACCGGCAGCGCCGATGCTATCACTCGGTTGATCGCCGCAATGGGAGCCGGGACCGCCGCGAACGGTTACGAGAAGCTCTACGCGGTCGGTAGACGCGGCGAGATCCTCGGCATCTTGCCGCCGACCGATTGGTCGCCGGTCGATGCGCTCGCATGGGCCACCGCGCTCGGCGGCGGCGAAGCGGGGGATACGACGACATTTTCTGGCCAAAGCGCGACGGCCGGTGCGCGTCCGGTCCAGGCGCGAATGACGCTGCTCGGCGGCGGCCTGCGGCGCCACCTCGATCTCATCGAGTTCGACCAATCGGCGAGCGATCCGTTCCGCGTCTACGCCACCGATATGACGAAGCTGCTGCATCTCATCATCGTCAGCGACGACCTGAGCGAATTCCAGCACGTTCATCCCGAACTCGGCGCCGACGGTCATTTCCGGCTGGCGCTGTCGTTCCCGCGCGCGACGCTCTTCCACATCTACGCCGATTCCGCGCCTGCCGGACATAAGAGCGACGTCATCCGATTCGACGTGCATATCGGCGTTGGCGAATCCGAGAATCGGCCGTCGACCGTGTCTAGCGACGAGACGCACGCCGGGCCCTACTCCGTGCGAGTGAGCGACCTACAGGTCGCTGCCCGGCAAGACGTGCCCCTTCTCTTCTCCATCCAGCGCGCCGGGCTGCCGGCTATGGATTTGCACCCGTACCTCGGCGCGTACGCGCATGTGATCGCGATCGGCGTCTCCGATCTTTCGTACGAGCACGCGCATCCCACGATGGCCGGCATGATGGACATGGGGGGAACCGGGCGGATGTCCGCGCCACTTGATCAGGGCGCGACCGTACCGGCGACGATGACGGTACACCTTCGGTTCCCCCGACCGGGATTGTACAAGATCTGGATCCAGTTTCGCGGCGGCGCAACGCTGTTCGCGGCGCCATTTGTCGTCCAGGCGAGCTAGGAAAGCACGTTTAGCACGCGTTGAACGGGGTACGATATTGATGTAGATGAGCGCGGCAGCGATGCCGTCCAACTACGCCAAGATAGAGACGCCGCTGAAGATTCAGACGGCGTCTCTGGTTTGTCCTCGCGTTCGCGCTTAGTGCCTGATCTCGAGCCCTCTGTTGGGAATCAGATCGGCCTTGCGTCGCGTGAAGCTGCGCGTGAACGCCTGCGTCAACAGACGAGGAGCATTCGCGAACCGGGCGCCTTGCGACGCGAACGGTTCGGCGACGATCCGGTAGTCAAATGCGATATCCGATTGACCGCCGTGCTCGCGGACGAGGAAACCCGTGGCCGTCTTCTGCGAGACGTAAAGGCCCGCGGTGTCGCCTTGCGGCGTGATGAACACGAGGTACGGGTGCGCTTGATTCATCGTCGACGCAAAACGGGGATCGAGGCGGACGTATGCTTGGCCGAGATTGAGGTGCGCTTCGCCGAGGTCTTCGACCGTGGCCACCGCTTGCGTCGGCGAATACATCACCACGTCGCCCGCACCGGATGTACGGGTGACGGACTTCGGATTGCCGTTTTGCGTCAGCGTGCCTTTCAGCACCATATTACCGCCGTTGTCCAAGTCGAGCATTTCTGCCGAGCCGGCATACGCGCGGAATAGCGGTCCACCGCTGAAGTTTGCTGCGGCGAGCGCTTCTGCTTGCGAACCCTGCGACTCCGCGACCACACCTTCGCCGATATCCGAATTGAACAGCCCGCCCGGCGGTTTGGCCGGGAAATACGTGTTGATGTTCGAGGCAAACGTCAACCCAAGAAAGGCCGCGTTGAGAAATTTTCCTCGCTCGAAATTGTCGCCGGCGACGCCGATGCCGGTGCCTGAGAAACCCGTGACGCCCGACGCTGTGGACGTGTTGCCGACGTCCTCACCAAAAACGCCCGCCGACGCGATGCCCGGGATGTTGCTCTGGGTCGTCGCAAAGATGCCGTCGCCGCCGGCAGCGCTTCCGACGATCGCAGTGCCCTCATTCGCCTGCGCAAGCACGCCGATGCCCGTCGACGTCTGGCCGAAAACGCCGGCGTTGTTCAGCGGCGTGCCCGATGGATTCGGCGTCGCAAGATCGGCGCCGAAGAGGCCGTCGAAGCTTGCGGTTTTGCTGTTCTGGGTCGTCTGCCCGACGATGCCGGTGCCGCCGTTGCTCAGGCCCGCAAAGGCCGCTCCGGAACCTTTGTTCCGCGCGTGCATGCATGGATTCGCACTATTGCACACTTTGTCGCTCGTGACGCCACCAAGCATCGGTGTCCGTCCGGCAATGGCCGGACTCAGCGCGACCGAACCTGCGAGCGCCACAACGCCGCAACCGATGCCGAGCGCCCACACCTTGAATTGATTTGTTGCCATGGGATTCATCTGAAGTATGTCCTTTCCTCAGTCCGGTATCCTACGACTTTGGCTCTTGCTGTTTGCACCGACCGTCAAGGTTCGACTGCAGCTCTTGCGTGATGTAGCGGTGGCCGTTGAGTGTCGTGTTGCCGCCGTCCGGTCCGCGGGGAGCGTACGTGGTCTGACAGATATCGCCGATCTCCGAACCGTCGGAATCGCGCCACCACGCCATGACCGGATCCGAGATGGCTTCTGCTTCTTCATGCCACAGGGTGTCGATCGTCTGGTCGGCGTCACGGTCGTTGGGCCACTTATTCGTCGGTGTGCCGCAGCCCATCGGTCCGACGTCGTGCTGATAGGGCACGATCGAGTATGCGATCTCTTGGCTGTTGTTGCTGAAGTTGCCGTGATACGCGCACAGCGCAAAATTCACTTTGGCTTTGCTCGCGGTGAAGACCACGAAGATCGGCTGATAGCCGCCCGTGGGCCAGCCGTTGGCTTGGATAGCCTTCAGCACTTCAGCGCGGACCGTACCATCGTTCATGTGCGCTGGAAACTTCGATGTGTCCGTCCACGCGCCGCCGAGCGAACTCGCGTTGAGCGGATGTCCGTCGGTATCAGAGTATTGGGTGAGGATCTGATATTGTCGCGTACCTGCGCCTACGTCGTTGAAAAAGCGCTCGATCGTGGGAATGTACTTCGGACTCATGTAAAAACCCGGCGGCTGCCAGAAGATCGCGTACATCATCGACTGGTCGATGACCGAGCCGCCGTGGTACTGCACCGGTGATGTGTGCGGACCGCTCATCGGCCGCTCCCACGGCGGCAGATCGATATGAATCACCGAGCCATCGGGCATCACGCGGATCGTCGGCCCGGTTGGCATCGATGCAGCATGCACTTTCACCCCCGGTGCGCCGGGAGCCGGCAAGACCGCATTGGATCCAGTATTGGCGCGCGGTCCGCCACCGGCGCTGCAACCGGCCAACATCGTTGCTAAAATCAACGCCGGCACAACGCCCGAAATCGCTCGCGCGTATGCTCCCGGACGATCATCCATGTCCTCGTCTCCTCGTTCAGCATCCATCCATGGAAAAGAAGTGTGCGAAAGTTTACTGACTCCGTGAGGCCGACCTGCTCTGTGGGGCCGACCTAAGACGGAGGCCGACCAAAAAGGTCGGCCCCACAGAGTCCGTCAATGTCACGCGTTCACCGGGGTTGCTTGAGTTTCGTCGCGTTTGGAACCGGCCGCTTCTCATCGAGATCGAGGAGATCGAACCAAGTCACGATGTCATCGCGTCCCGGAGCGATTTTCGCACGCAGGTCGTTGTAGTATTTCTCACTCCCGCTACCGGGATCAGGATGCCACTGGTATCGCTGCTCGTCAAAGCGTTCGATATCGGCCTCGGTCTTGTTCGCGAGCAGCTCGCGCTTCACCCAAGCGAGGATGTTCTCGTCGGTTTGAAGCTCCTTGACCTTTTCCGCAAATGTTTTGCCGTCGGTGCCGAGGAACTCGAACAGCGGTTTGTCGTGCGGGCAGTCGTAGTCATACTCCCCGAGTTGCCCGACATTGTACGCTCTCGCCTTGTCGATGGTGCGAGCGAGCGAAACCAAACCCAACAATTTCATCTTCGGACTTCGCGGTACTTCCTTGGTGAGATCCATGCTGATGCCTCCGTTCTTAGTGCTGTCGTTCTCTATACCCATATGCCGCGCTCGCCAAAAACGCGCGAGCAATCGTCCTGCGGGCGAACCGCTGCTTGCTCGCTCGGATTTGCAGATCACCCGACTGAGAGATGGGGGCTTCCCTATGAGAATGCAGATCTTGGCTGGGATCGGAAGTTGTGCTTTCCTCTTTTCGGCATGCGTCGCATCCGCCGGCCAACTCTCCGATCGGCAACGACTCGAACAGTTTGCGAACGCATATGTCGCCGCCGTACAATCGAAGAACACCGGTAAGGTGATGACCCTGCTTCATCCCACCGACCGTGCGTGCGTGAACGCAAGATCCCGATCATTTTTCGACTATATCGTGACCCAACAGATGACGGACTTCCCGAGCGGCAAGTACGACAGACTTTCGGTCACGCCGCTGACGTCCAAAGACAAACCGATGATCTGGGGATTCGTACCGGAAAAGGACTTTCCGTATCCGGTGATGCCGTCGTATAAAGTGCAGCTCGACTACACGACCTCCGGCGGACTCTTCACCGATCTGCTCGAGACTGCGAAGAGCGGCGATACCTACTACTGGGTCACCGCATGCCCCACGCGGGCTGGTTTGCAATTCGTGCGCACGACGCAGGAACAGGGTGCAAGGCAACAGGCGCGCGCCAAACAACTCGTATCTGCAGTGCGCGATCCGTTGCTCGCCAAGATCAAGGCGCTGCTCGCAGCCCAGGATAAGATCGGCGCGATCACGGCATATCGAAAAGCCACCGGCGCCGACCTGACCACCGCGGTCGATGTGATCGACATCATCGCGGGTGAGAAGTAGGCGAGGACGAACGCGGTCGAGGCGGCGGCGGTACCGTCAGTTCCTTGATGACGTCGTACCCGTCGCCACGTATCCGAACAAGTGCCATCCGCCACGACCGCAGCTCTCCTGACGGTCCAAACTCGATCGGCCCGATGAGCGAGTCGGCGCTCCTGATCCGCCGCAGTTCCCGATCCACTGCCAAGCGCGGCGGCGTGCATCGGCACGCAGCGGCAGCTGATGTTATGGCTGCCAGCAGAACTTGTGTCGCCGTATAGTATGCCGCAGCAGCGGGCGGTGCGGCGACCGCATACTCGTTGCGAAACGCCGCTTCGAACGCCGGCGCATTGGACGAATGCGGAATCGGATCCGGCCAAATGGTGAAGTAGTCAGACGCCGGCGAACCGCTCGCGGCGGCCGTGAACGCCGGCGGCAGAAAGCCGGAATCGGCCATGAAGCGCACTCTTCCCGGAGCCAGAACCCTCGCGGCGATTCCGGATGTCATCATCAGCACGTTGGTCGGTGCGGGCCCGAAGTAGACCACCGCATCCGCTCGGCTTTGCCGCAATTGCCCGAGAAGATGTTGAAAGGACGATCCGTAGGACTCGCGGCCGACAACGGTCATCGATGTTCCAGCGATCGCGTCGACGAATCGGCGGCTCTCGCTTCGTGCACGTTCCGAGCCGTCATCGGTGACGAAAAGTCGCCGAGCTCGTGTCCCCGCTTCGGCTTGCACGGCCGCGAGAGCGTCGGCAAAGTAGGGTGGACAAAGTCGGAAGAACGTTCTGTCTTTCGCGGCGCGCGTCAATGCATCATCGCGCGCAGACGCGCTGAGCAGTGCGAGGTGATCGCGCGCGGCAATCGGTATGACATCGTGCGCGACGTTATCCTCATAAGGCCCGATGACGCCTAATACCTTGACGTCCTTTGCAAACGCGGCGACATCTTCGACCCCGTGGGCGCCGTCGAAAATCGGATCGGTCGCTTCGTCGGTGTGCGGATCTTGGAATCCACCGCGTGACGTGTCACGCACCTCGAGCTCGAAGTGCAACGACTGGCCGCTGCGTCTGTTGGCGTCGGCGACCGCCATCGCCACGGCGTGCAGTGCCATGATCCCATCACCGCCGTCGCGGCCCGCGAGCGGCAGGTCTGCTGCGATAGCGACGATAGCGTTAGGCTTTGGCGATGGAGCCGTACACGCGATGCTCGCGGCGGCGATTCCGAAGACGGCGATCGCTACGAACAGGAGCCGTTCTTGTTGGACCACTCGAGTTGAACCTGATAGATGCCGAGCTTCTTCGTCCGCCAAGCGCAGATGTCGCCGATCTCGCCGTTCGCATCGTCGTACCAACCTTGGCCTGGAATCGGATCGGTAATCGCCTCGCACAGTTCGTGCGAGCTCGTCGACGTCAGTGCGTCGAAATCTGCGAGACTGCCAAGACAACCGGCGCACCCCGGGTACGGCATGACGCCGTAGAAGATCTGTCCGTTGATCTGATCGTGGTAGCCGCAAAATGTTTGACAGGACTGCGAGGAGCCTAGGGTGACGACGACGCCGGGCGGCAGATAGAGGAAATACAGCGTGTTGGCAGCCGGCGCCGGAAGCGTCTTTGCGGCGATTTGTGTTTGAAGAAATGATTGAATCGATGAATCATCGATGGTGCCTGCTGGATCTGCCGCGGTCAGTGTCGCGGAGCCAGCCAACGTGCCATGTCCAACCGCAAAGCCATTCACGTCGTATTCGCTCAGTTGATCCATCAGCGCGCTCGTCAAGACGTACGAAAAGAACGCGTTGAGTTTAGCGACCAATTGCCGGAGTGGATCGCTCGCCCATGCCGAGCCCCAAAATATCGTGAACACTTGCACGCTGCTGAGCATCGGACCGTTGCGGTAGGTCAGCTGTGCCGGCGACGCGGCGAGCGCTTTGTCGGCGACCGCGATCTCGGCGGCTGTCTTCGTCAACGGCACGATGCGGATGCAATCACCCGGGGTGCCGGAATATGATATCGATGTCACAGCGGGGTGATTGGATGCAAGGCCGGCTGGCTCATTTCGTACCGTGTCGTTCGCTGGACTTTCCATTCTCTAGGACTGGTCAATTTCTGCGCCGAACGTGGCCGACCCCAAAAACTCGCCCTCGCTGATCTGCCGCGACACGCCGAAGGCGATGGAGTTCTACGCGCGCGCGTTTGGCGCGACCGAACTCAGCCGGTTTGCCGGACCGGATGGCAAGATCATGAACGCGCAGATGCGGATCGGCGATTCGATCTTCATGCTGACCGAAGAAAATCTGGAGTGGGACGCCAAATCGCCGCTTTCTCTGAACGGGTCGCCGGTCTCGGTCCAGATCTATGTCGAGGATACGGACAAGGTTTTCAACACCGCGGTCGCCGCCGGTGCGAGCGTGAGCATGCCGGTCGAGGACATGTTCTGGGGCGACCGTTGGGGATCGGTCACCGACCCGTTCGGACACCACTGGGCCATCGCGACGCGGAAGAAAGAACTGAATGACGATGAAATGAAACGCGCCGCCGGCGAGTTCTTTGCGAAAATGCAGACGGCGTAGCGCTCGCGTTCGTCCACCGTGCAACGGCCGGCGACTCGATCTGCGAATCGCCGGCCGTTGGCCGATACTGCCCATCCGATTCGCTACAGCGGCCTGCCCTCGTCCTCATCAAGTTCGTCGAGATGCTCGCTCTTTTCCACAAGCGCCCATTCGTTCGCAGCTTCGCGCTGAGCCGGCCCCACGTGGCGTTCGAAATACGACGCGATTTGCTCGTCATCGTTCTCACTTGCGATCAGCTCGCAGAAGTCTGACTCCGCAACGCCGCACAGGCGCAGGAACGCTTCATCCATCGGACAGAGTGAGACATAGTCACCGAGCGTACCGGCGTGTTTTGCCCGCGCTTTGTCGGTCATGCGTCCAAGCCATGCAAAGCCGGCCAACATCTCGCGGCCGCTGCGGGGTGGTTCGTTTTTGAGATCTATGATAGTACGCAAAAGTTGTTCTCCTTTAGCCCGTGGCCGCCGTGCGCGGTGCGTACGAGGGTCCCAACGACGGAACGATCGACGGACTCGCACTTGGCGACGCGGTCGGCGTGCTCGAAATAGTCGGAGACGGCGACGGTGCCGGCGTGGCGAGCGGCGTGACCGTCGGAATCGGCGAGATCCAACTCGCGACCGACCTCGAGCTAGAAACGTCCGCATGTGGCGCAGCGCCGACTATGGCAGCGCCGACCGCGAAGACCGCCGCGATGCCGGCGATAGTTGCTCGATTCGACTGTCGGCTCACGTTAACGGGTGCTCCTCTCTTTTGCCGTGCGGCAATATTCTCTTACCCGTTATCGCACGATGCTAAAGCCGCAAGGAGCGGAAGCTCAGCAGCGGCCCGCTTTCGAGGTCGAGCAAGAATTGTTTCCGTCGCAAGCCGCCACCATAGCCGACTAAGCGACCGTTCGTCCCAATGACGCGGTGACACGGGACGATGATGACGATCGGATTGGCGCCGTTCGCAGCCCCGACCGCTCGCGCAGCATCGGGTTCGCCGATCTGCTTTGCTAAACGGCCGTACGCCATCGTCGTTCCATAGGCGATGGCGCGCAGTGCTTCCCACACGCGCACGTTGAATGGCGTTCCGATGAGTTTCATTGGAATATCAAATTCGGTGCGCGAACCCGCGAAATATTCGCCGATCTGCGATTCGACCGCTCGGACGATGTCGCGTGACGCAGAGTCGCCCGCGTACGTGGTCTTTTCGTGAATCGGAAAGTCGACAAACGAAAGAGCGACGAGCGCGCCCGCTTCCGCTCGGACGAACAGCGGACCGACGGGCGAGTCGAAGACGGCGGACAATGATTCTGCGTTCACGGACGACACCGATAACGGCACAAGGTACTCCCCAGCTTGCCCGCGGCTTCGGAACGAACCTCTTCAACGGAAGGCATGCCGAGCGCCCGATTGGAACGAGCTGTCGCGCGACGGCTTGAAGCTTTGCCGAGGCGCTCGCCAGCTACGGAGCGTTTCGAATGAATCCCGTATCCTTGTCCATTGTGGTGCCGCCCGACGGAGGCGAAGCGCGCCATTTTCTCGGCACGCTCGCAACGATCAGGATCGATGGCGCGCTGCGGTGCTGGATCGATCGCTTTCTTTCCCGCAGGGACGCCGCACACGTTTTTTGTCCAATCCATCATCGCGCGTCATGTCCGAGCTTGCTTGAACGGGAAGCGATAGCGATCTGGCCCGTTTTCCGCCAGGACGCCGACTTCACGCGATATTCGCAATTTTCCGCATACGACAGCCGTCAAATGAGACATGGAGACGATTGCGACGCCTGCGCGGCACGGGGGATGTCGGTGCCAGCGCCTAAGACTCCGGCGGATGGATCTTCATCAGATCGTCACGCACGAGAAGAAAATACTTATCGTTGACGACGAACCACAGATCGTCGACGTCCTAGAACGGTATCTTCTCGACGAAGGCTTCAAGGTTTGCATCGCGCGCGACGGCGCCGAGGCTGTTCACACGAATACGCTTGAGCGCCCCGATCTCGTTCTCATGGACCTGAAACTGCCGACGATGAATGGGCTCGACGCATTTCGCCTCATTCGGAGCACGTCGGACGTACCGGTCATCATGCTCACTTCCCGCAGCGATGAGGTGGACCGGATCGTCGGTCTCGAGCTCGGCGCGGACGACTACATCACGAAGCCTTTTAGCCCGCGGGAGGTGGTCGTACGAGTGAAGACGGTCTTGCGCCGCACGGAAGACCGAGGACCGGATAAGCGCGAGCCCACGCCGGACACCTCGCGAGCATCAGTCCGGATCGGTGAGTTGGAGATTGATTTCCGCGAACACGAGGTCCGGATGCGAGAACAAGCGGTACCGCTGACGCCAACAGAATTTCGTGTCCTTGAGACGCTTGCGGGCAGCCCGGGGATGACGTTCACCCGTGCGCAGCTCCTCGATAAAATCAAAGGCGACGATTTCGAAATCTTCGACCGGACACTCGATCGGCACATCGCGAATCTCCGGCACAAGATCGAACTGGATGCCTCGAATCCGCGCTTTATCGTCACGGTGTTCGGCGTCGGCTACAAAATATCGAAGCGGCCATGAACGATCAACGCAAGCTCCAAGAGCTCGTCCATGATATCCGCAATCGTTTGTCGGTTGCGAGAGCCACCATCGAGGCTTTTATCGACGGCAAACTCGCTCCAACAACCGATCGACTCACGTCGGTGTTGCAGACGTTGGATCAATTGAACGAATTGTTGGAACACGTCAAGTCGAGCCGCGATTCCAAAGCTCCGGCGTTCGATCCGATCGAAGTCGACGTCTGTGAGCTTCTCAAACGGGAATACGCCGCGGCGGAGTCAGTCGCCGCCGCAAAAGGAGTAGAATTCGCGGTCGCGCGATGCGCGATCAAGGCGCAAGAGTGCGGACGGTTCATCGGAGATCCCGTTCGGATCGGTCAAATCGTCTCGAACGTGCTTACCAACGCGATCAAGTTCACGCCGGCAGGCGGCGCAGTGTTTGTCGGCTGCAGCCGGCGGGCGGACCAGTTGGAGATTTCGGTCAGGGATTCTGGGCCCGGCATCGCGGACGGCGAAGGCGATCATATATTCGAACGCGGCGTTCGCGGTATCGCAGCGCACGGGAGTGCCGGTTCGGGCTTCGGTCTCGCCATCGCAAAGGAATTCGTTGAGGCGCATGGCGGATCGATCACCGCATCGACCCCGGAAGGCGGCGGCGCCCGTTTCGTCCTGCGTTTGCCGGGCACGGTCCTCGCGATCGCGGCTGGAGCCGCGGTCGGCTGCGAGCGATGTGCGGCCGATTTGGCTCGGTGAGCGCGCACCATTAGCACCAGAACGGTTGAGTGCCGCAACACTGCTTCGGCGACGCTGCCGAGGAGCACTCGCTCTATTCCGCCACGTTCACGATCGAATCGGCGCTCGCTCCCTGCAAGAGGGACATCGTCAACTCTCTCCCGCTAGTGCAGCGGACCCACAGTAGTCACGTACCACAACTGATACTTCCAGTCGGGTCCGGCTCCTGGAGCCATCACCGCTTCTGCATTAGCCAAAAGTCCGGTCGCATTTCGATCACCCACCGATCGGATGGCAAGCCACTCGAAGTCGGCGTTCGTGGAATGGCCGATCGTACCTAACCCATCGTCCGTGTACTCCTGGCGCAGACCAAGCATCACACGTTGGTTGAAGAACGGGTGGTACATGTCGACGGAAAAGGCCCTGCTCGACGCTGCGCCGAGCCCCGGGCCGGGGTTGGGGTCGTGCCCTGTTTGATAGACGGCGAACAAACCCGGAAGCACTCCCTCGGAATCGACCTCACCGTACACCGACGTGGCGTTGTAGCGGTCAATCGTTCCGTTCGAAATCGGCAACACTCCGCCCGTCCCGAACACGCCGAATTCCGTCGGCTTGTCCGGCCTGCCGTAAGCAAGGCGCCAGTCGAGCGACTTGTCCGTGTCGTTGGAGAAATCCGTCGCCGTGTTCAAGTCACCGTTGTTTCCCATGTAGGCGGCTTCTGCCAACAGCCAATCGCGCGTGTACGATAACTTCGTGCCCCAACGCGTGCCGCCGATCTGGTAGCCGTGCTCGCCGACGGTGATCGCCGGCGCTGCGAACCCGTTGAGCTCGAACCATTGGTTGTAGGGCGAGGGTCCGGGCGCTTGGAGCTTGCCGATGAAGAGGTGGCCGTCGCGGTGGAACAGGTTGTTGTAGGTCAACCAGAGCGTGTCGGTCCCGCCCGACTGATTCGCTTGCGTGATCCATTGTTGGGCGTGAAAGGTCCAGTCGCGGCCGATAAAACCGACAGCGTGCAATGCGAAATTGCCGGCTACGATCTTGTGCGGGAAGACCGCGTCTTGTGAATCGAAGGTTGGATTCTCGCCGATCCAGAGCGGAATCGCGCGATGAATCGTCGCTGCGTCGAGCGACGAATATCCGGTGCGTTGCACGTAGCGCCCGTACGCGTTGAGCGCAGGCACGGCGGAGTGGCATACCTCGCAGTTTTCGCCGTATGCCTGTGCGAACGGCGGCATGGCCTGTGCGGGCCGCGTGCCGACGAACACGAACGTGGCCGCGAACGCAACGGCGAGCGCTATGATGCCGCGTTTCGATCTCATTGCTTCGGCATATCCGATGCGTCGACGACGACGATGGTCAATGCCATATCCGCATGGCCGGGACCGCAGACGATCTGGCAGTGAAGGACATACGTCCCGGTCTTCTTCGGCGTGAACGTCACTTCGATGACTTTGCCGTTGGGAATGGTCGTCAGCGGAATCCCGAGCTCGTCCGACATTATCCCATGCACGCCCGATGTAGTCGTGAGCCGGAGCGTCGTGGGTTCGCCGACTGGAATCGTGATTTTCGCCGGCGTGAACTTCCAGTTCGCGACCGCGATGTCGATGGATGGATGGGCGTTTACCGGGACGGCGCCGGCGAACAATGCGGCTAATGAGAGCACGCCGGTTGCCGCAAGGATAAATCCGAAGCGAGTGATCGATGCATTCATGGTTGGATACCTCCAGAACTAACTTTACCGAAGGGGGTGGCGCTTGCATGTGAAGATGTTGTGAAGACGGGTCCCCGATGTTGCATAGGTAACTTTCGACTACTCTCCTCGACGCCAACGAAAACGAGCGGACCGTGGTCGAGCCCGAACCCGACGCCAAACGCAACGGTGGCCGGACGCGGAACGTCCTTCGGCTTCTCGGGGATGCTCAAGCTTATGAAGATATGCGAGCGCGGTGCAACGCGCATGAAAGACGTGTGAAGAGTTCGACGCACATACTGTGCCGTTCGTGATTGCGTCTGGTGTTCATGTCTGAATTGGC
>DATBOZ010000079.1:0-16889 GCA_036561585.1 Candidatus Eremiobacteraceae bacterium
ATTGGCGCCCCCGCGGGAGCCGCCGCCGCTTGCGGCGCCGGCCGGTTTGAAGAGCAGTGCGGCCGCCGGAATCGAGAGCACGTGCGTGTGTGTCGCCAGTGCGATCACCACATCGGCCGTCATGCCGGGTTTGAGCCGTGACGAATCATCGTGCACCGCGACGATCGCATCGTAGGTCACGACGTTCGAGACTGTGGTCGGATTGATCCGGACTTGCTGCACGGTGCCTTGGAAGACGACGTTCGGAAACGCCGGGACTGAGATTTGCGCTTGGGCACCGGTCTTCAATTGTCCGACGTCCGCCTCGCTCACGGACACATCGACTTGCATATCGCGCAAGCTCGATGCGATCACGAAGAGCGTGGGGGTTTGCAGTGATGCCGCCACCGTTTGGCCGACGCTCACCGCACGAGAGACCACGATGCCGTCGATGGGACTCGTGATGACAGCGCGCTGCAAGTTATATTCGGCCTGCTGGACTTGACCTTGCGCGGCTTGCGCCTGAGATGCTGCTGCGCTCGCCTGATACAGTGATGCCGCGTGTTGGTCTGAAGCAGCACCGACTTGGATCGCCGATGCCGACGCCTGCGCGCGGGCGGCGACGAGCGCGGCTTGCGCAGCGCTGACATCGGCTGCATTCGCGTTGTACGCGGCGCGGTCAGTGTCCATCTGGCTTTGCGCGATGTATCCCTGCGCGAGCAGATTGCGATCCCGAGCAACGGTGGTTTGCGAAAGCGCCAGAGCGGCTTGCGCTTTGGCGAGATTTGCCTTTGCCGACAGCGCATTGGCCGACGAGACTTTCGCATTTGCGTCGGCAGCCGCAATAGCCGCCGCCGATTGCGATGCCGTGCTGGACGCAGCTGACGCATTTGATTGCGCGGCGGCCTGTGCACCTCGCACCTGGAGCGCCGTGGCCTGCAGGCTTGTTGGATCGAGGGTGGCGAGGACTTGTCCTTTGTGCACGATGGAATTGTAGTCGACTTCCAAGCTGTTGATCGTGCCCGAGACCTGCGTGCCGACCTGGACCTCGTTCACCGGATTGACCGTGCCGGTCTCCTCGATGGTGCTGCTGATGTCCGCGTACGCGACCGTTTTTGTGATATAGCGGGGTGCGCCGGCACCGCTGGTCAGCGCGCGGACGACCAACCAAATCGCAATGAGGATGATGACAGCCGCGGCCGCGTAGAGCCACCGTCGCATGGTGGGTGAGAATTGGCGTCGCCGCGGCCGTGCGTCTTCTTCGACCGGCGAAACGCCGTCGGGACGCTCCGGATCGGGCTTAGACTGTTCGCTTTGGGGATAGGCGGGAGTATGTGTGATCATGACGTCCTTACTATACCCGATTTTCCTTAGAGCCGTTCGTGGGTTCGATGAGAACGTTCTCATCAAAGGCACATGATTGTCCCAGGCAGGCCGCCTATGCTGGCAGCGATATGGATAACACGCGCGCGAACCTGGACGCCGATATCCAAGCCATCGGCCGGGTTTTCAAGAATATCTACAGCCGGAACTACGATCGGCACGGCCGGGGCGGATTGACGGCTGCGCTCAGGCTGCTTCCCGAAAACGATCGCAGAGTGCTGCTCTATGGCTTGCGGCGGCTTCTCGACGTGCGGATAGATCTCGCCGAGGAGTTGTCCCTAGACGGCGAGCTTGATGAAGTGCGCAGATAAGAATTTTCCCCACGTGTGAAGATCGGCCACGTCGATGACGCCGATGCTCGGCCGCCCGAGCAAGTACCCTTGCAATCCGCGGATGCCGCCCGCGATGCCCTTCGTCGGCGTCTGTTTACCGCAGGCGAATTCGAGAACGTCGGCATTCTCGACTCCTTCGGCGATGACGTACGCACCGGCGTCACGCGCGACCGCGATGATATCCGAGATCGCCCGGCGCGATTCGTCTTCGGCCAGTGCCTTCTTCATGAGTGAGTGTTCGATCTTCACGTAATTGAAGCGCGTCTTGCTCAAGATCTCGAGCCCGGTCGCGTCCGACGTCGCATTGCCCAGCGCGAGTCTGATGCCCAAGGCACCGAGCGCGTCGATGCGGGCGACGAGGAGCGCAGAATCCGCACTCTCGCGCCGTCCGATTTCGATCACGACTTGCTGCGGCAGCAGACCGGCCGCGCGCGCGGTCGCCACGAACTCGTGCGCATTGAAATCCGAAGACTCGAGCGATGCCGGCGTTATCTTGACGAATACCGTCGAACCGGGCGGCAGATTCGTGCTGGAAGCAAACGCCTTGCGTATGCAGCAACGGTCGAGCTGCGGGAGCATCCGCAAGTTTGCGGCCATGCCGAACAGCTCGCCGGGTCCTTTCAGGCCAAGCTCGACGTGCGGACGAGCCAGCGCCTCGAAGCCGAGCGGCTTGCACGTCGCGATATCCCATATGGGCTGAAACGCGATATCCAGCAGCGATTCGTCGATCAGCCGTTTGAATGTCGACGCTTTTCGCGGCGACTGAGTCGTGACTTGACCTTCTATTTCGTCGTAGCTGACGACGGTGTCGCGGCCGCGCCTTTTCGCCTCATACAGCGCCGCATCGGCGAGCTCGTACGGGTCGTTCGCGAGTTGCGCCGCATCGAGTCCCACATAGCCGATGCTGATGGACGCGCCGCCGAGCAGTGTGTGCCTGGCTTCGTCGCGCAGTCGTTCGAGTGCGGCGCGTGCGGTCTGTCCGTTGGTGTCGACGAAGACAAGCGCGAATTCATCGCCGCCCACTCGATAGGCGCGATCCTCTTTTCGGAGAGTCCTGAACAAACGCGCCAAGCGCGTGAGCGAATCGTCCCCGAATTTGTGCCCGTTCTCGTCGTTGAGGACCTTGAAGTCGTCGATATCGACGAGGGCGAGCGTGAGCGGATGGTTGTGCCGTTGCGCGCGCGCGACCTCACGCGCGAAGTCGTCCGTAAAGGCGCGATGGTTTCCCAGCTGCGTCAGGCTGTCTGTGAGCGCGACGCGTTCCAATCCTTCGATCCTCGCCACGGTCGACTGTTCCAGCCTTCGTTTCGAAGCCTCCAGCTCGGCGTTCGCCTCTGCCAGTTCCTGCGTGCGGCCGGCGGTCATGTAAAGCTTGCGCAGCTGCGCGACCGCCCAGATGAGGACGCCGCACTCCACGCCGACCATCACGGCGTGCAGCGCAACGCGGCCGATGCCGCCCTCGGTCGGGAACACGGCGGCTCGATCGATGAAGTTGAAGATCAGGTTATGCACGGACGTCAGCGCGGCGGAAATCACGATCGGGCGCCAGTCGACAAAGGCGATCAACATCGCGAAGACCACGAAGAAATACATGTGGTAATCGATTTGGAGTCTGCCGGTGTTGTCGAAGACGAAGAAGATCGGCATCGCGGTGAGCGCGACGGCGATAAGATTTCGCGTCGCGAGCCCCGCCGGTCTGCGCAGCGCAACGTACGTCGTAACCGTCAGCAGCCCGGTGAGGATCGCCGCTTGCGGGCGCCAATCCATGTGATGGAGTACTGCCATAGTGAGGACGACCGGTACGTGGATCCACAGCAGCACGACAAAAAATTTTGCGGCTTTTGTCCTGAGGATGACGAGTTCGCGGCAATCGTCGATGGTCAACGCGGCGGCGCGCTTGGTCAAAGTGAGGTCTTCCTCGCTTGGGCTTCCTTATCTATATCGGCTGTTGCGCCCGGCGCGGCGTCCAATACCGGCCCGAATCGCCCTCGCGCCGTCACAGTTGGGGCCAAACCCTGTGCTTGATATTACCTCTAGAGCTTGTCTCGGGCTACGTCCCACTACCGCGATTTCAGCGCGGTACGCTCCATGTCGATAAGCGTGCGTTTGCGGTCGAGGCCCCACCGGTAGCCCGCGAGTTCGCCCGTCGCGCTGATCACCCGGTGACAGGGGATCACGATCGCGACGACATTGCTCGCGCACGCTCGTGCGACCGCCCGCGCGGCGCCCGGCTCGTCGATCCCGGCAGCCACCTCGCCGTACGATCGGACTTCGCCATAGGGGATGGTCTGCAGATAATTCCACACCTTCATCTGAAAGGCGGTCTGACGGATGTCGAGCGGCAGATCGAGGTGCGGTTGCCCTCCGGCAAGGTGCCGGTTGAGCGCCGCGACCCATTTCTCGAACTCCGGATCGTGCGGGTCGCGCATCGGCTCGGTTTTCGCCTGCGGATACTCGCGGCGCAACGTCTTCAACAGCGCGTCTGCGGATGCTCCAAACTGCACGAAACAAAGACCGCGTCCGGTGGCTCCGACCATCATGAGGCCGACCGGCGACTGGATCGTCGCGTAGGTGATACGGACATCGCGTCCGCCCGAGCGGTATTGGCGCGGCGTCATGCCGAGTCTGGTGTCGGCCTGCTCGTACACGCGGCTCGACGATCCGAAGCCGGCGTCATAGACCGCGGTGGTGACGTCTTTCGCGCGTTTCAAGTGACCGCGCAACTGCCGCAGCCGCACCGCATTCGCATATTGCTTGGGCGATACGCCGACGATCGACTTGAACCGGCGCTGGAAATGAAACGGGCTCAGATCCGCGCGCTTCGCGAGCGCCGCGAGAGTTGGCGGCGCGTCGCTATGCGCTTCGATGTACGCGCAGATCTCCGCGATGCGCTCTGCGGTGCGGTCCGATTGGGGGTTCGATTGACCGGAGGCCGGCCGATTTTTGTGTTTCATGACGGTCATCGTAGCTCACCGGCCGCTTTGATTCTATCTCATTGTTGCGGTCGTATCCGCAAAACCTGGTCGAACCCGCGCGTGCCCGGCATCGGCAGGCAGGTCGCGTGTGCGATCGAGCGAAAATCGCGAGAGAGCGTCTGCCTTCGAGCATCCGCTCCCCACGCTTTGCACTCCGGAGCCGGTCATGCTGCCTGAGATCGTCGTCGCGGCGCTGCTCGCCGCAACACCCGCGCCCACGACCGCAACCGTGTCGACACCTGCGGCTGCGCAGACCGCAGCGCCGGCCGCATTGCCGGCAACACCGCTTCGGGAAGTCGTGTACAAGGTGTCGACCTCCGAACGCATCGACGACATCACGGAATCCTATGGCGGCGGGGCCAACGCAGTCCCTCCATCGTCGACACTCGTCGATGAGGCGCACGGGACGATCACGGTCGACGTGATGGCGAAATTTGAAGACGGCGTTCTGGGGATCAAGGTCAGCGAACTATGGAAAAACTCCCCGCTACCGCTTCATTTCACGGGCGCGGTTACCGCTGACGGAACGGTGCAATTCGCTTCGGCGACCATCGATTCCGCGACGATTGAATTGCTGCCCTACTTGGCGACGAGTTTTGCACCGCAGGGCGCGATCGTCGTCGGGACGCATTGGTCGGTCGACAAAGTGGTCGGCAAGGCCACGGTGTCCACCGACTACATAGTCACCGCCGCAGGCAGCGACGGGGTCACCATTCACAAAGACACGAAGATCAGCGCGCTCGGAACGGAGAGCGTCACCGGCACGATCGTCTACGATCCGTCGCTGCTCGTGGCGACGTCAGGCCAAATCCGCGTGCGGCGAACCGACATGTTCGCCAACGGTCAAACGATGCATACGATCGACATCGGCTTCGAGCGCATCTCCGACTCCTTCGCGAGCGCGGCGAAACCGTAGCGGCGAAGCGGGCACTGCGAAGATTCTGTGACAAAGATGATCGTCGAACCGACGACGCTGCGCGGCAAAAGCGTCCGGCTCGAGCCGCTGCGAATGGAGCACGTCGGCCCGCTTGCGCACGTCGGGTTGGATCCGTCGCTCTGGCGATGGATCCCCATCCAGGTGGCGACGGCCGATGAGATGCGGACGTACGTGCAGACGGCGCTCGACGAGCAAAAGCGAGGCGTTTCGGTTCCGTTCGCCATCATCGATATGGTGAGCGGCCAAGTCATCGGCTGCACGCGATACGCGAACATCGAGCCCGCACACCGCCGGCTTGAGATCGGGTGGACGTGGCTCACGCCGTCGTTTCAACGGACGGCGGCCAATACTGAAGCGAAACTGTTGTTGCTCACGCATGCATTTGAGACGCTCGGTGCGCAGCGCGTGGAACTGAAGACCGACGCGCTCAACGAACGCTCGCGCGAAGCGATCCTGCGGATTGGCGCCGTCGAAGAGGGCACGTTCCGCAAGCACATGATCATGCCGAACGGGCGCGCGCGCGACACGGTCTATTTCTCGATCATCGACACCGAATGGCCGGCGGTCAAATTAAAATTGCGCGCGCGATTGGGCTGATGCGCTGCCAGCGGCCGAGCTATGCTCTCAAGGATCGATGGCGATTCCCTGGCTGTCGGTGCCGCCGACTCTGCCGACAAGGACGCAGCCCGGGAGTGAGTATTCCTTTCCTTCTAAGATGCCGAAGCGCTCGTCGTCGGTCGTGACGAACGTATGATTCTTGCGGTCGACTGCGACGCTGACAGGAGCGCCCGAAAGGGGGCAGGTCGACGGCGCAGGATTCGGCAGTTCGAACGTATTCGCAGTAATCGCGCTATCGTCGATGACGAACAGGTCGCCCGTGTTGTCGAAGACCATCCCGCCCGGAGACTCGAACGACACGCCTGCGACTTGGGTCTGGGTACCGCACGCTCCCGCCGGACACGCGACCGTCCAGAGCAATCCCTTGAACGAGTTCTGATCGACGTCGGAGAAATAAACGGTGCCATTCTTCTTGACCGTGACGAACTGACCCGCCATCGAATTGGTCATCGGGAAGTTTCCGACAAACGTACCGCCGTTGACTCCACCGACCCACGTTGAAAGTGAACCCGCGCCAGACCCGTCAAACACGAACTGGTTGCTTGCGATAACGGTACCGTCGGGAGCGACTGCGACGTCGATCGTCAATTCGTCGGTGGGATCCACGTAGGTATTGTACGCTCGGACGTGACCTCTGTGGAACACTTTGATGTTGGAGCGCTTACTGTTCGCCACATAGAGATCATGGGTCTTCTCATCGACGTATAAGCCGAGCGGCCCCGATAACCCCAAGACGATTTCGCCACACGCATTTTGATTGTTGAGTTTTCCTGCGAAGACATCGACCGCGTTTGCGTTCCAGATCGATATGTACGTCAGTCTTCCCGTCGATGGGCAGTTGTAGAATGAGCGACGCCTTATCGTGGGCCTGCCTTGCCCCGAATGCATCGACGGGCTTAGCGAGGTTATGGAAGGCGCGAGCGCGGAGGATCCGCCGCCGCTGCACGCAGCGAGCAATGCCAGCGCGGCCAGCGCACTCAGTATCTGCACTTGAGATGACACGCGCATGATGTATCCTCCGCTCGAGACTTCGGAATAAGCGTGTGGACGGGCGGATTCCACGAGCGGAAACCAACGCCTAGCGCTGCGCGAAGTCGAAGTGCGCGTTTGGGTCTTAAGTACTAGCACGGCTGGACGAACACACGCGTGGGTTGCAGCGTCGAGCCGCCTTGTGCGACGGTCGCCAGTCCGGTGCCGATCATGCGTCCACCGGAAGTCACGAGAACCTCGCCCGACGCTTCGCTGCCGGCGATGGTCACCGCATTCCCGTGACTGAACCGAGCGACATCATCGGTGCCGAGCGCGACTCGCGATTGGAGTAAGACCTCGAGCGGATCGATGAGGTGCGAGAACGGATCGGCGAGCAAGTCCGCTTCGGCGCAGGCGTTCGAAAGCGTGAACGGTCCGGCCGACGTTCGGACAAGCGCGTCCATATGCGCCGGTACGCCAAGCCGGCGACCGATTTCTTCGCACAATGTGCGAACGTAAGTTCCCGCACTGCATTCCAGTGCAAGACGTGCTCGCGCGACGCTCGTGTTTACGACGCGCAGCGTGTGGATCTCCACATCGCGCGCTGCTCGAGCCACTTCTTCTCCGCGGCGCGCGGCTTTGTACAGCGGTTGGCCGGCGACTTTGACTGCGGAATACATCGGTGGTACTTGCGGAAGTTTACCGACCATCGACGCAAGAATTTCGGGCAGCTTGTTTGCCCAAGAGTTTGGAACATCACTCGAGACCGTTTGCGCGCCCGCCGCGTCACCGGTGTCGGTCTCGGACCCGAGCACGAGGTCGAATTCGTACGACTTCCGGCCATCGCCGAGCAGCGGCAACAATCGCGTTGCGTGGCCGACGGCGAGCACGAGCACGCCGGAAGCATCGGGATCGAGGGTCCCCCAATGGCCGAGCGGCATGCGGCCCAATGCGTGGCGCACGCGTGAACCGAAGGCTGTGGATGTTATCCCTGGTGGTTTGCGCGCATTGATGAATCCGAACGGAAGGTCAGCGGGCGGCACGAGCCTCCGCGGCCATTTCAACACGAATCGCAGCAAGCAGAGCGGCGAGCGCGGCATCGAGCGGGCCGGCGACGGTTGCGCCGGCCGCACGGAAGTGACCGCCGCCGCCGAGTAAAGCGGCCGCAGCCATGACGTTGACGCGGCCGCGCGAGCGCATGCTCACGCGAAACGTGCCGTCCGGTGCCTCCTTGAGCAGCGCTGAAACCTCGCACTTGTCGACCGCGCGCAGCGCGCCGACCACGTCTTCAAGATCCTCGTAGCTGGCGCCGAATTCGGCCAGCATCGCGCGGGTGACCACCGAGTAGCAGATGCCATCATCGGTGAGCATGGCAGTATCCAGCGCGCGCCCGAGGACCTTCTGGCCCGAGAAGGTGCGCGTTTGATACAGCTGCTCGTTGATGCGGTCTTTATCGGCTCCGGCTTCCATGAGCGATGCGGCTAAGCGCACGGTGTGCGGATCGGCGTTGGAGTACATGAAACAACCGGTGTCCGAGATCAGCGCGGTGAGCAAGCACGTGGCGATGTCGGGTGTGACGGAAACGCCGAGCGCAACGACGAGCCCGAGCACGAGGCTGCCGGTGGCGGCCTCCGATTCCATGACGTGATTCCAGCGGCCGAAGCGCTGATTGCCCAGATGATGATCGACGTTGATGATGCGCTCGCGCGGCACCCACTCCAGTGCCTTACCCGCCCGCCATTGATCGCCCATATCCATGAACACGAAGATCGCATCGTCGCCCACACCGTCGAAGGTGCGTTGCGTGAGTTGCGATTCGGGCAGGAAGCGCAAGTTGTTGGGCATCTCATCGTCGAGAAAATACACGACGTTCTTACCCAGCTGCTTGAGCGCGATGCCTAATGCGAATCCGCTCCCAAGCACGTCGCCGTCGGGCTTTTCATGTGCGCACATGACGAATTGCCGCCCAGCGCGCAAACAGTCGAGCACGCCCTTTGCGCCTTCCGGCGCCTCGCTCGTACCGTTAGTTTTCATCGTGCCCTCGCCGCTCATCCTTACGCTGTACCTCATCTAACATGTTCGCCATACGCACGCCGCGTGCGATCGATTCGTCGCGAATGAACGTCAATGTTGGTGTGCGGCGCATGCGCAACCGCTTGCCGAGTTCGACGCTCAAGAATCCGGCCGCGGATTGCAGCCCCGCGATCGTGGCCGCCGACTGGCGGCGGTCGCCCATTGGACTGGCAAAGACCCGGGCCGTGCGCAAATCGGGGCTCACTTCGCATTTCACGATCGTGACGAAGCCGACGCGCGGGTCTTTCAACGATTCGTGTATGAGCTCGCTGAGTTCGCGCACGACTTCGTGTTCGACGCGCTCCAAACGCTGACTCTTGGCTCCAGTTCGCTCAGGCATTCGCTCTTTCACCGCACGGGTGTTCGATGTCAAGTTTCATCGTCGTTCTCCTCGATCAACCATGCGCGTCCTTTTTCGTCGGCGCACGCAGCAAGCGCCCACGTACGCACAGCGTTCGCACGGTCGATGTCGCCGCACTCGTTCAATGCGTCGACGAATTGCGACGCCGCGATGGCCCACTGCTCGTCCGGATCATCGATGCCGAGCAGCACTGCCGCCGCGAAATGCGATACCGATTGCGGCCAGCGATTGAGATTCGCGTACGCCGCAGCAAGATCCGAGTGCAGTCCGGCTGCGGTCGGAAAGCGATCGAGACCGGCGCGCAGCAGATGCTCTTCCCGTTCATCGTTGCCGAGCTCAAGGCAGAGCGATGCCATCAATTGCACGCCTTCGGGTCCGAGCTCGCCGCTCGCATCGAGCGGTTCGAGCATCGATAGCGCGCGGCGCAACTCGCTTCGCTGTTCCGCGGTCCACGGCTCCTCGGCGCCGCCGTGCGCGATGATGACGCTGAAGTAGATTTCGTGCGCTTGCTCGACGACGTCGCGATCCATCAATGCTTTCCGGGTGGCGCTCGACCGCGGATTGATCGCGGTCGACTCTAGCGAACCGGCGAACCCTATCGGCTCGCCGGATCGAATCGTGGTCTGAACGGATCTAAACGCCGACCGCGGCGAACTGCTCCATCATGAAGGCCTCGATCACGTCGCCCTCCTTCAGGTCGTTGAAGTTCTCCACCGAAAGTCCGCACTCGTACCCGGCCGCGACTTCGCGCGCATCGTCTTTGAACCGCTTGAGCGAACCCAGCTTCCCTTCGTAGATCACGACGCTATCGCGCAGCACGCGCACGCGCGAGTCGCGCGTCACCTTGCCGTCTTTCACGTACGCGCCGGCGATCGTGCCGACTTTGCTGACCTTGAAGATCTTGCGCACTTCCACTTGCCCGAGCACGACTTCGCGCTCCTGCGGTTTGAGCATACCGGTCATCGCGGCCTTGACTTCATCGATGACGTTGTAGATGACCTCATACAACCGCACATCGACGCCTTCTTGCTCCGCCTTGCGCGCGATTGTGGCGTCGGGCCGAATGTTGAAGCCGATGATGATCGCGCTCGACGCGCTCGCCAGCATGACGTCCGACTCGTTGATGCCGCCGACGCCCGTGTGGATGACGCGTGTGCGCACTTCTTCGTTCGTGAGCCCGTCCAACTGCGACCGGAGCGCCTCGACCGAGCCCTGCGCATCGGCCTTGATGATAAGGTTGAGATCTTTGACGCCGCCCTCTTTGGCTTGCGCCAAGAATCCGTCCAGAGTGACCGGACGCCGCGCCGTCGCCATGCGTTGCTCGCGCTTGCGCTGCGAGCGCTTCGCGGCCAACTCGCGCGCGTCGCGTTCGTCGGAGACGACTTCGAGCACGTCGCCCGCAGCCGGCACATCGGAAAGACCCATGATCTCTGCAGCGATCGACGGGCCGGCACGCTTGATCGCGTCACCTGCATCGTCGAAGAGCGCGCGCACTTTGCCGAAGGTCGCGCCGACCACCGCGATATCGCCGACGCGCAGCGTGCCGTTCTTCACGAGCACGGTGGCCACCGGACCGCGCGTCTTGTCCAGACGCGCTTCGATGATCACGCCGGATGCGCGGCGGTTCTTGTTCGCCTTCAATTCTTGGAGGTCGGCGTTCAGCAGCACCATCTCGAGCAATTCGTCGATGCCGGTCTTCAATTTCGCAGAGACCGGGATGAATTGCGTGGTGCCGCCCCAATCTTCCGGGGTCAAGCCATGTTCGGAGAGCTGCTGCTTGACGCGGTCGACGTTCGCGTTGGGTTTGTCGACTTTGTTGACCGCGACCACGATCGGCACGCCCGCCGCCTTCGCGTGGTTCATCGCTTCGATGGTTTGCGGCATGACGCCGTCATCGGCGGCCACGACGAGAATCGCGACGTCGGTCACTTTTGCGCCGCGTGCTCGCATCTCGGTGAATGCTTCGTGGCCCGGCGTGTCGATGAAGGTCACTTTGCGGTCGTTCGTCTCGACCGTGTATGCACCGATGCGCTGCGTGATGCCGCCCGCTTCACCCGCGGCCACTTTGGTGGAACGGATGGCGTCGAGCAACGACGTCTTGCCGTGATCCACATGTCCGAGCACGGTGACGACCGGCGGACGCGTGGTCAGCGAACCCGGCGGATCGGCTTCGGTGAGGATCTCGACGGTCTCTTCGTCGGCTTCTTTCACGAGAGCGTTGAATCCAAACCGGCGCGCGACTTGCGACGCGACATCGGAAGGCACGTGTTGATTGATGGTCGCCATCGTGCCCATCTTGATGAGTTGGCCGATGACCTGACCCGCCGGAACGCTCATCGCCGAAGCGAGTTGCTGCACGGTGAGGAGATCGGGTATTTCGAGATCTTTGAGGACCGTCGGTTCGACCATCGGCCCAGGTGCCGATTTGTGTCGCGGCGCCGATTTCTTGAGCAGCTCTTCGCGCTGCCGCTCCTTGCGATCGCGCTCCAACTCCTCGCGCGTCTTCTTGCGGCCGCCCGGCTGCGGGCCGCTACTCGGCGCGCCGGGTTGCTGCACAGGGCCGCCCGGTCTGCCGGGCATCGGTCGTCCTTGAACGCCGGGGCCGTTCATCGGCCTGCCCGGCATGGGCCGGCCTTGCATACCTGGGCCGCCAGGCCGCGGTTGGAAACCGGGTGCGCCCGTGCGCACCGCACCGGCTCCCGGCCGTTGTTGTATGGGGCCGCTGACCGGCGCCTTGGGCGCGGCCGGAATAGGCGCGGTAGGATCTGCCGACGCCGCGGGAATGATCTTCGGGTGGTGCGCTGGCCGCACGATTGCGGTTCGCTTCGGCGCGGTGGTCGCCACGGTGCGCAGACGCGGTACCGGCGCGTGCGCTGTTTCGCTCGCAGCCGGTTTCGCCGGAGCGCTTTCGGGTGTGACGCCGGCTGCCGGCGACGGAGCTGCAGCATCGATGGTCGGTAGCGGGCGCACCAATTCGGTCGGCGCGGCTTCAGCAGCGATCGCGCTTGGTTGCGGCTTGATTTGTTCCGCCGCCGCCCCATTTGTCGCGACGGATTTCTTGACCGCAGGTTTGTGCGTCTTCGCGGTCTGAGCGAGATCGCCGACCAGCACGCCACGCACGATGCGGGCTCGATGCTCGTCGATCACACTCATGTGCGTGGACGCACGAATACCCACCTTGCTCAGCAGGGTGATCGTGTCTTTACTCGACAAGTTGAGCTCTTTCGCGAGCTCGTGAACGCGTACCATTGCCAAAACTTAGACTTTTCCTTCGTTCTTATGACGTTCCCAGACGGCCGCGCCGACCTGGCCCGAATCCTTGACTTCGGCCAAACCCCGAAATCTCTTGTTCTTCCTTACCTTATCCCGACAAACCGCCGAGCACAGGTATGCCCCGCGACCGGGCGCCCGCGCGGCAGGATCCGCCAACCATCCGCCCTCTGACAGGCGGACGAACCGTACCAACGACTTCTTTGGAAACCGGGCGCGGCAACCGACGCACTGTCGGAAAGGCACGTGCGGGGAAGGGCCCTTAGGGGCGGAATTCGGCACCTGTCCTGTTGTTTCGCCGTACGGGTGTGTCCACCCTGGCCTTCCGTGCGCATCCATTACACGGTTCCATGCGTATATCAAGAGGAAACCCGCATCAGAGCAGCATCGTCAACGAGAAGGAATCACATGCCAACGATCCGCCCACTGCGCGCACTCGTCTCGGGCTTCGTCGCCGCGCAACTTATCTTGGCGATGGCCGGCATGGCCTTTGCCGATGCGTCTGTCGTGAAGCCGGCGCAACCGAAAACCACGCAACGAATCGTCCTCTCCGGCGGTTGCTTCTGGGGTATGGAGGCGGTGTTCGAGCAATTGAAGGGCGTCTCCAAGGTCGTCGCGGGCTACTCCGGCGGCGACGCAGCAACGGCGCACTACGAAATGGTGAGCACCGGCACGACCGGCCACGCAGAGTCGGTTGAAGTCACGTACGATCCGGCGCAGATCTCGTTTGGTCAACTGCTCGCGGTGTATTTCCTGGTCGCGCACGATCCGACCGAATTGGACCGCCAAGGACCCGACGACGGGTCGCAGTATCGCTCAGAGATCTACTACACGACCGATGCGCAAAAGGCCGCGTCGGAATCCTACATTCAGGCACTCACCGCGCAGAAGACCTTTGATGCGAAGATCGTCACGCTCGTCGCGCCGCTGCGCGCGTTCTACCCCGCCGAGGATTACCACCAGCACTTCGTCGCCCGCAATCCCGATTATCCGTACGTCGTGATCAACGATCTGCCGAAGCTCGCCGAACTCAAGCGCAAATTCCCCGACATGGTGAGGATGTAGTAGGGCGAGCGTCGCTCGCCCATATTGTGGGGCCGATCTTTATGGTCGGCCAAATTTTTTCTTAACGCGTCCGCATGCGCTAATGTTGCACGGATGTGCCAACGAAATAGATCATGAAACCTAACGCCACCGCCGCGATCACTATGCCTGCGCGCAAACTTGTCGACGGCCGCTTCCAGAAAGTGTCGCAGTCCACTCCCGCTGAACGCATCGCGCCGAGCACTGCCGGAGACGTAAGCGTACGATAAGCCCATACCAATAGGGCCGTGAAAAGCAACGACTGGACGAGCGACGTCAAATCGACGTGACCGGCACGAAACAGCACGTTCAGAAAGTTGTGCTGATTTCTCAGCGTCTCCCACACGGTGATGATCGCAAAACCAACGATGAGGCCGATCGCGCCGCCGCCGGTGAGCCCAACCCAGTGGGCGACAGCCAGGCACGTCTTCAGGTTTCCCCTTATAAGTAAAATGCCCGCGACGATCGCGAATATGCTCAACGAGCTACTGAAAGACTGTTTGCGAGCAATCGCAGCGATGAAGTAGATTGTATCGACAATCCCGACGATGATGGCGGCTATTCCTACTTGGCGCATTGCCGAGCGATAGTCGTTTGCATCGAAAAGCCACGCCGCAACTGATTGGCGCACTAAGGGCGCTCGAACATCAAGAAACGGCAGTGAAGCCCTGGGATAGTCCAAGTGGAATAAGCATGCACTCAGGGTATTAGTCTATACTGATTTCTTGCCTGCCGCGGATGTGCGGCACTCCCGAATAGCGGATCATTGACGCACCTGTACCCGCGACAACTTCATTCGCCCCATTATCCGCATGAATATCCAACCCGAGCGGAGATTATCGTCGATACATTCAGCAAGGTTACTTATGCGGGAATCGTCCAGGCGAATTGGGCCTTGTCATATTCCGTAACGCGGGCGTACACTGGCTGGTAGCCCACGCTCGCATCGGAGGAAACATGGTCAAGTCTTATCAGCTCATCGCGCTGTCGGCCGCGGCTCTCTTTGTTGCCGCCGCGCCGCAAAGCGCCCGAGCACAGTTGCTGCAGTCGAACATCGCAGCCAACGTCCCCCATCGTGCCGACATCCGCGATCTCGGACCCGCTTCCCGATCGCTGTCCGTCACGCTTGCGGTGACGCTGCACTACCGCCACGAGGCCGAGCTTTCGCGGCTCGTCGACGCGCAGAGCGATCCATCGTCGCCCTACTTCGGGCGCTTTTTGAACAACCAACAATTCAACGGCTATTTCGCGCCGTCGTCCGACGACTATGCTAGAGTCGGCCGGGCGCTCCAACGCGCGGGCTTCCGAATCACCGGCACGTACGACAACCGCACGCTATTGGACGTCGCAGGTCCCGCGAGCGCAGCGAATAAATATTTCAACACCGAGATCCATACCGTGTACCAGCTCGGTCACGGTCTCCGATACGCGAACGCGCGCCCGGCGATCACTCCCGCCGAGATACAAAACGACGTTGTCGCGATCTCCGGATTCGATAACCTCAACAAGGCGCAGTTCGACTACGTGCGCGGCCGGCCGCAGCCGGTCTCTCCAGACAACGTCGGTGGCCCACTGCATGGCCCCGACGGCGGGTTCGGCCCCATCGCTCTTGCGACCGGTTTCGACTTCCCGGTGCAGCACGGCTTCGACGGTACGGGTCACGCCGTCGCCAACGTCGCCGGCACCGTGAAGAATTCGGACATCGCGTCGTTCGCGTCGTTCTTCGGCGTCACGCGCACCGGCAAGATCCACCGGACGATTATCGAAGGGTCGGGCAAGTGGAACCCTGGTGATCCGGCGGTCGTTGAAGCGACATTGGATGTCGAGACGATGGGCACGCTCGCGCCCGGCGCCGACATCTACCTCTACATTCTTGAAAACCCCATCGACGATCCCGGTGAGGATGCGTACAACAAAATCGTCTCGGACAACAAAGTCGAAGTCGTGAATTCGAGCTTCGGCATTTGCGAGACCGACGATCAACCCTATGCGAAAGCCGCCAATCACATCGCGATGCAGGGTGAAGCCAAAGGCATCACGTTCAGCGCATCGTCCGGCGACGGCGGATCGCAGGAGTGCGGCAGCACTTCCGGTCAAAGTGCGCCGGCGGTCGAACCGCATTTCGTCTCCGTCGGCGGTACGTCGCTATCCGTGAATGCACATGCGAAGTACCAGTCCGAGCGGACGTGGGGCGGAACGGGCGGCGGTGTGTCCGCGGTGTTGCCGATTCCGAGCTATCAAGTAGGTGTCCCCGGACTTGCGTCCACGACGAACCGCAACGTCCCCGATATCGCGTTCCCCGCGGATCCGGCCACCGGCTTCTCGTTCTACTTCGGCGGATCGTTCCAGGGACCGATCGGCGGCACGTCTTGGTCGTCACCGACGTACTGCGCGTTGCAAGTCACCATCAATCAGAAGGACGGCAAGCGCATCGGATTCGCCAACCCGCGCATCTACAAAGCGTTCGCCAACAACGGCTACACCGTCTTCCACGACATCACCATGGGATCAAATGGTGGCTTCAACGCCCACACGGGCTACGACAACACGACCGGCATCGGCTCGATCAAGGGCTTTAAATTCGCCGGCGTCGAGTAAGGTATGTCTGGGGGCGGGCTATGCTCGCCCCACTCCGTTTTGGGATGAAACGTGACCGCGCTTACCTTAATGTAAACTACGTCGTCATTCTGACGATAATTGTGGATATGACCAATGCAAGATTGCTCGGAGGATTGCGAAGCGCCGTGGACGCCGTCGCACACGCGATGGATCTCGTCTTCGGCCCTCATCCGCCGTTTGTCGAAGGACTGTTTCTGCGCTAGTTCGCGCGCTGCGAATCGATTCTTACGTGTGTCGTGTGCTGCAGAACAGCTCGAACCGATGGTTGCCTAGGATTCGTTGTGAGCTAA
>DATBOZ010000080.1:0-21136 GCA_036561585.1 Candidatus Eremiobacteraceae bacterium
CCGAACGAATCGCGCGCCGCTTGATACGGTTGGCTCGAGCGCGGAAAACGCCGGTCGAGCGATGTCAGCAGAGAATGTGCGAGCGAGAGCTGCCCGTCGACCCAGCCGAGCGTGTCGTTCGTGAGGTCGAAGTGGTTGACGCGCGGATCGACCGCGTGCGCATCGCCCCACGAGACGTCTTCGTCCGACGCGAAACGGTAGAGCGGATTCGCCCAGGCGTTCGCCCAGGTGTGCAGCGTCGGCAATTCGGCTTCCGGCGACGACGCGTCGATCCGGCCGTAGCCGTAGTGGATGGCGTAGTAGTCGTATGGCCCCAGCACTTTCTGGTAGTAGTCGCCCTGCGGCGTGCCGTTCGGCCACAGATTGAGCGGCGCGTATTCCATGACCGACGTCGCAACGCCGTTGCGCGCCGTGAACGCAGCGCTCTGCAGTTGCTTCGCCGTGTACGCTTCTGAACCGATGAAGTTGTGTTGCAGGCCCATGTCGTGGCCGGATTCGTGCAGCGCGATGGATTTGAGGAAATCGTAGTCG
Source organism: Candidatus Eremiobacteraceae bacterium (assembly GCA_036561585.1). Taxonomy (GTDB): domain Bacteria; phylum Vulcanimicrobiota; class Vulcanimicrobiia; order Eremiobacterales; family Eremiobacteraceae; genus JABCYQ01. Next base: position 532 of record DATBOZ010000080.1, read on the forward strand.
TACTGGTTTTGTCCGTAGCGTGCGGTGCGCCCGAGCATCGACAGCGCGACGCGCCCGTACGCCCGTTGCATGCTCATGCCTGCGCCATACTGCGCCTCTTCGCGCATAAACGCGCTGCCCGCGCCGTTCGGCCGGACCGGGTCGACGAAATCGCGCCAACTCGTGTGATTGAAGGACATGAGATCGGCATCGAAGAGCACGCCGGTATGGAACTCCTCGCCGTTGCGCGGATCGACCATCAGCTGCGCTTCTGCAAAGCCGCCGCCATTGGATTCCGTGAGCCAGCGTAAGACGTTATAGCGAACGTCGTCCGGATCCCAATTGGGGTCGTTCGGCTGATCGAGCACCTGAATCGCATCCTGGATGCCGACTTTGGCAAACGCCTTGTTCCACTCCATGACGCCATCGCGCAACGCGGAGCGGTACTCCATCGGAACGGTGTTGCTCAAGTAGAACACCATCGGGTTGGTCGCCTTGGACGGGCGCGTCGGGTCTTGCGGTTTGAAATTCCATCGGATGATGTAGTGCGTCTGCCGCGTATCGACACGGTCGTGGGCGAAATCCAAGTACGGGTTGTCGAAGAATCCGACGCGATCGTCGGCGATGCGCGGCATATAGCCGTCGCTAGGCAACGCGACCAGATTGTAGTCGACACGGATGGCTAAGCTCCGGGGGTCGGGCACGTTGTCGACGACGTTCGGCGTGTCGGTCACCCAATTCTGGCTGACCTCGATCAGGACGTTTTCGGGAAATGCCTTTGTCGGGCCGAACGCAGAACTATCCGAGTCGAGACGATACGAATTATCTGGGGTCGTGCCGAGCGTGCCCTTGAGCGCATCGTTCAAGTCGATGACATCGCCGAGAAACGGACTGGCGTCGATGACGATGTCGCCGGTCTTGTCGTCTTGTGCCACCACTTTCGTCACGCCGACGTTCGAAGCGGCAGTGGTCGCCTGAATCGCGTTCTCCGCCGGGCTCCCCGCCTGCGCGAGGAAGTTCGTGTTCGGCCACGTGATGAAGATCTTGTCGTCCACGCGGCTGAACCGGATCAGACGCGCGGGCGCGTAGTCAAAGGCGCCGGGGTATAACCCGAATCCGCCAAGTCCGTTCACCGGCACGGCGCTTTGGATGAAGTCCGTGTCCAATTGATTCTGATGCAGTTGAAGGTAGACTTTTCCGGATTTTCGCAACACGGTGAAAAGTCCCGGCTGCGATTGCGCGCCGTCGACGAATTTCGCCAGCGGTGCCGGTCCCGTATCTTCGCCGTCGGCGCGGACGGCCGCCGGCAATGATGCGCACAGAAGCAAAATAACGACCGCACAATACAAATAACGCCGCATAGTAATCGTACATCCTCCAAAGGTCGCACCGGGCGCGTGCTTCCGGTGCGCAGATAAGAGCGCTTGACGTCCGTTTCTTGGCGACGGCGTAGGTATTCCTATCCGAAGCCGCGTGTGAAATTGCCTATGCGAACGCTCGGGAACTTCGATGCGACGCGTGAAAGCCAAGCATCCATGCCGATCGGCGGCCGAACCGGGCGTCCAACCGCCGCGAAATACTCTGCGGGATCCACGTTTAGCGTCCGTGTCTGAACCATGCTTATAGAATAGTCGTTCAGCAGTACTTCGAAGCTGCCGATCTCGTCTTGTTCGTCAGTGACGCCGGGGTGGGTGAGCAGATTCAATGAGATGACGATGCCGGCGTCGCTTGCGACCTGAAGGCTCTTGAGGACATCGTCAAAGCCGTAGCCGCGCGGGCGGTAGTACGCGGCGTACGCAGCAGGGCGCGCCGAATTCAAACTGACCCGGACCGATTGCAAGCCTGCGTCGATGAGCGCGGCGAGCGCTCGCGGCGAGCTCGCGTTGGTATTGCAGTGAATGATGCCGGCAGTCGTCCGGCTGCGGATATTGCGAATCGCTTCCGCGATGCGCGGCGCTGCGAGCAGCGGCTCGCCTTCGCACCCCTGGCCGAATGATACGATGTCGCCGCCGCCTTGGAGATGCGCGACCGCAAGGTCGACGATTTCGTCCGCCGATGGCGTTGTGCGAACACGCTCCTGCGCGCTGACAATTCCCGCATCGGGATCCTGTGCCGAGATGCATCCGATGCACCGCGCATTGCATGCGGGCGACACCGGGATGGCGGCTTCTCCAGTTCGCAAAAACGCGTTCTGTGCGGTATAACAACCGTACTCCGTGGCGCAGCGCGCGAGCTGACGCAGCAGGGCGCTGGCGCCGAACTCGGCGGTGCGAGCTTCGATGCCGGCGCGAACGTGCGCTTCGTCGTGCGATGCGGCGCTCCACGACGCGAGTGAATCGGTCGATAGGGCGGCCGCGACGATGCGTTTTCCATCCCATGCGGCTGCGGTGTAGCCGTAGAGCGGAAGCGTGGGAGCACCGGATCGCGCTTCATATGCGGGCAAAAGCGCTCGCGTATAGCCGAGCGGCAGCGCGACCGCCATCGCGTCGACCGGAACGCCGTCGAGATCATCGAGCGGCGTGAGGCGGTCGCCATCAAACCCGATCGCGCAACGGCCCGGCAACGTCAGCAACAGTGAACCTTCAGGCAGCGCGATGAAATCTTTCGCTGTTGCGCGGCGCGGGTGACCGTCGTCGACGCCTGCCGCGAGCCCCGGAACGTCGAGCAGCGCGCCGTCTCTGCGCGCGACGAGTGGGGCGGGGAATCTCACTCCGCGACTGCTTGCGCGTGGAAAGCTGCGAGCACGTCTTCGGGCACGGCGATCTCCGCGAAGAACACGATTTCGGCCGGCCCGGTCAATGTCACCGAAGCACCTGGACCGGCCCACTCCACGCGCACCGGGCCGCCCGGCATATGCACATCGACGGGCGATTTCGCGCGGCCCGTGATGATCGCGGCGACGGCGACCGCGCACGCGCCGGAACCGCAGGCTTGCGTTTCGCCGACACCACGCTCGAAGACGCGCATGCTCAATGCGCTTCCGGCAACGCGCGCTAGTTCATAGTTCGCGCCGTTCGGAAAAAGATCGAGTCTCGCCAGCGCCGCGGCGTGCGCAGCTAGGTCCGCGGCTTCGAGCGGGGTTTCGATGAACGTCACGCAGTGTGGATTTCCGATAGAAAGCGCGCACACGCGGAGCGGACCGTCCGAGACGATCACGGTCTCGTCCAGCGCCCGCGCGTCCGCGTCGCCACGCATCGGGATCTCCGACTTCGCAAAGCGCGGAACACCCATCTCGACGACGACCTGGATAGACCCGTCGCGGCCGATCAATCGCGTGCGCACGGGACCGCTTGCGGTTTGCACGGTCAACGTCTTCGGCGCGTGCGGCCTCGTCTGTTCGAGGAAGCGCGCGACACAACGGATGCCGTTGCCGCACATCTCGGCTTCACTGCCGTCGGCGTTGAAAATGGTCAAAGCGATATCGGCGTCGCGATCGGTCGGTGGTTCGAGCACGAGCAAACCGTCGGCGCCGATGCCGAAGCGACGGGCGCACCAGCGCTGCGCCAGCATTGCAAACGGAAGCCGCTCGCGTGTGGCGTTGTCGAACACGATGAAATCGTTGCCGGTCCCTTGTGCTTTGGCGACGGCAAACGTGCGCATGGCGGCGGGGCGCGGACTAGTGCGGCGCGGCGTTGGCCGGCGATTCGGGCCGTGCGTTGCCTGGTTCGATCGCCTGTGGCCGAGGTTGGTCCCCCGCGCTTGCTTCGGCTGGGCGAGGCTGATGCGCCGCAAGTTCGGCGCCGCTGAATTGCACCGGCGACTGCGGCGAGACCGTGGAAACCGCATGCTTGTACACGAGATGCGGTTTGTTATCGTATTCAAGGATGATGGTGAAGTTATCGAAACCGCGGACATGACCGCGCAATTGGAATCCGTTGCGCAAGTAGATCGTCACGAGCGCGTTCTCTCTTTTTATCGCAAGCAAGTACGCATCTTGCAGGGGCAGATTCGTTTTCACGGCTGTCTCCATGAATGGGATTCTTCCGGAACTGATTGTGGTCATATTTTCAGTTCACGTCCCGGATGCGGTTTCCCTTGCCGCGTCCGTCACCGCGCGCAAGGCTGCCGCGCGCTCGCCGGCTTCGATGACGCGCGCATTTCGAAAGCGCCGGAACCACGTCTCTTGGCGCGCCGCATATTGTGACGTGCGCAGCGTGCACCGCGCGATCGCCTCGCTGCGAGTCGCCGTGCCGTCTGCGATCGCGAGCGCCTCTGCGTAACCGATGCTCGTCAAACCCGGCGCATCGGGCCAGCGTGCGCGAACCAATGCCGCTTCTTCTTCGAGGCCCGCGGCGAACATCGCTGTGACGCGCTTGGCGATGCGATCGCGCAGATCGGTGCGCGCGACGCGCAGCACGACCGTCGTCAGCTGAAGTTCTGGAAGACTCTTGCTCGGGCTGCGTGTCACGCCGTCGACTGGGATCCGCGCGTCGCGTCCGGCAAGCGCGGATTCGATCGCGCGCACCGTGCGATAGCGATCGCCGGCGGGGACGCGCGACGCGGATGCCGGATCGAGCGCATGCAGCCATGCTCGAAGCGCTTCGTGCGGGTGCGTCAGCGCCTCGCGCAGCACGCGGTTGCGCAGTGCTTCGCCGCCCGCCGGCCGGTCGATCGGCATCGTACCTGCGAGCGCTTCGATGTAAAAGCCCGTGCCGCCCGCGAGTATCGGCAGGCGTCCGCGCGCTGCGATGCCCGCGATCGCGGCGCGTGCATCGTCGGCGAATCGTACTGCGTTGTAGCGCTCCGCCGGTGAGATGATACCGTAGAGGTGGTGCGGCACGCGCGACATCGCCTCGATCGACGGCCAGCCTGTGCCGATCCGCATCGCTGCATAGACTTGGCGTGAGTCGGCGTTGACGATCTCGCCGCCCACGGCTTCGGCCGCCGCGAGCGCCGCATCCGATTTGCCTGATGACGTCGGCCCGCAGACGCACAGCGCCCTGATGACGGGCTGGCCTTTCACGCGCGCTTAAAGGCCTTCGCGAGTGTGGCTGCGTCGAGGCGGAGCATCGTCGGCCGTCCGTGCGGACACGTATGCGGATCGCGGCACGCGCGCAGCCGCTGGACGAGCGCGACTTGTTCTTGCAGCGCGAGCGGCTCGTGCGCGCGGACCACCGAGTGGCAGGCGATCGTCGCGAGCAGCCGCGTGCGATGGCCGGCTCCCTCTCGCGGCGCATCGTCCGCCGCGAGATCGTCGAGTACCCCGCTTAAGTCGAAACGGCGTTTCTCGTAGCCGGCCGGCAACGATCGGATGCGATACGCATTCTCGCCGAATTGCTCCACCTCGACGCCGATCGCCGACAGTTCCGCGCGAACCTCGTGGAGCGCCGCAGCGCGGTCGGGCGTGAGTTCCACGACGGTGGCGAAGAGCATCGGCGCGGCGACCTCGGCGGCACCGCTGCCGGCGAGCAGCGCCTCGAACGCGATTCGTTCGTGCGCTGCATGTTGATCGATGAGCATGAGATCGGCGCCGTCGCTGGCGGCGATATAGGTCTGATCGATTTGCCCGAAGATCCGAATTTTTTCCGCTGACAGGTCGTGCGCGAACGGCTGTGTCGATCCCGGAAGGCCGTCTCCTTCGGCCGGCTGCCGATCGCGGTCAAAGAAATCAGTATCGCCGGATGAACGCTCGATGCCGAGCGCGGAGAGTATCGGCGCCGTGGCCGATCGGACTGGTTCAACGCTGCGAAGCGAACGCGAGACTGCCGCGCGGACCGCGTCGAAGACTGCTTTGCCGAAACGGAAACGGACTTCGCTCTTGGTCGGATGGACGTTCACGTCGACGTCTTCCGGCGGCAGGTCCACACGAACGACGCCGTACGGGTAGCGACCGGTCATGCCAAACGATCCGTACGCCGCCAGCCACGACGCGCCAAGTGCGCTGGATCGGACCAAGCGGCCGTTCACGAAGAACACCTGATGATTGCGGTGCGGCCGATCGCGGCCGGGTGCGCTGATGTATCCGGAAACTTTTTCGCGGGCAATGCCGGAGTCGCCGTCGATCGCGAGGAGCGTGCCGCGCGCGTCGCGCCCGAAAACCGATTCTAAGCGGTCGACCGGATCGACGGCCGCAGGCAGCGCCCAGACCTCGCGTCCATCGTGCCGCAAGTGAAAGGCGACGGAGGGCCAACCCAGCGAGAGCTGGCTGAGAAAAGCAGCCACGCGGGCGAATTCGGCGCGCGCGCTCTTGAGGAATTCGCGGCGCGCGGGAACCAGCGCGAAGAGATCGCGCACGGTCACCTTCGTGCCTGGCGGTGCGGGCGCGACTGTTGGCGCAGACTCGGAAGTTCCGCTCGCTTCGACTCGCGCTCCGAATTCATCACCGCGCCGGCGCGAGATGATCTCTAATCGCCCCGCGGCTGCGATGCTCGCCAAGCCTTCGCCTCGAAAGCCGAGCGTTCGCACGGCGAAGAGATCGTCCGCGATCCTCAGTTTGCTCGTCGCGTGGCGCATCAACGCGAACGGGAGATCGCCCGCGCCCATGCCGCGGCCGTCGTCGATCACCGCGATCGCCGACCTGCCGCCGTCGACCAGATCGACGCTGATGACGGTCGCCCCCGCGTCGAGGCTGTTCTCGACGAGCTCCTTGACGACAGAAACCGGACGTTCGATGACTTCGCCCGCGGCGATTTGGGCTATCGTCGCTTCGTCGAGCGGCAGAATCTCTTCAACAGCGTGCACGCAACGCGGATTACGCCGACTTGCCGCAAAATCCCCTCATACGGGACAAATACCCCCTTGACGGCGAAACACTTATGCTATTATACTAATACCACAGTACGACAGCACATTAGTGCGTCGGTTGCAAAGGAGAGCAGTAATGATCCGCATCTACACTCAGAACCCGCAGGACCGCGAAAACCAGGTCACGTCGCTGATCGGCTTGCCGACGACCGTCGCCGGCAGCATGTTCTCCGGCTGGGGCCCGAAGCTGTAATCACATGAGCGCGATCTTCACCGTCGACCCGCATTCGGGAGTGCCGATCTACCTTCAGCTCATCGCCGTCGTCAAACGGTCGGTGGCGCTGGGGGTGTTGGCGCCTGGCGAGCAATTGCCGACCGTGAAGCAACTCGCCACCACATTGACGGTCAATCCGAATACCGTCGCCCGTTCCTACCGCGAACTCGAACGCGACGGCGTGATCGAGACGAGCCCCGGCCGCGGGTCGTTCGTGCGCGCCAACGGCTCCGGTTCCACAGCTAACAAGGCCGTCTCAGACGTCGCGGCAGCTGCCATCGACGGCGCGGTCCGCGAAGCCAAATCAATCGGGCTCGCTCGCGCGGACGTCGCGCAACTCATCGATCAGGTCCTCGACCGCTGGTATCCGGCGAGCGACGGGCGGGAGGCATCATGACGGACCACTATGCGATCGCGGTGAGCGGGCTCACCAAGCGCTACGGCGATACGACCGCCCTCGACGATTTCTCGATCAATGTTCCGAAGGGCTCGATCTTCGGCGTGCTCGGCACGAACGGCGCCGGTAAGACGACGGCATTCAAGTGCATGCTCAACCTTGCGCGCGCCGATTCCGGCACAACGCTTTTCGAAGGCGCGCCGCTGACGCCGGCCTTGTTCGATCGGATGACGTACGTGCACGAACGGCCCGCGCTCTACGGTGAGCCGCGCGTCATCGATCACCTCGAGTGGACGCGGCGCACATATGCGCGCTACGATGCCCAGCGCGCCGCGAAACTGCTCGACCTGTTCGGCCTAGCGCCGAAGAAGCGCGTCAAGAATCTTTCGAAAGGCCAGCAGTCCGCCCTCGCGTTGACGCTCGCGTTTGTGACGCGACCAGACCTCCTGATCCTCGACGAACCCGCAAGCGGACTCGATCCCGTGAATCAACGCAACGTGCTGGATCTGCTGATCGGCGAGGCCGCCGGCGGCGCGACGATCGTCTTCTCATCGCACCAAATCGGACAGGTGGAGCGCGCGGCAGACCGCGTCGCGATCCTGCACCGCGGCAAGAAGATGCTCGACGGCGAAGTCGACCTGCTCAAGGCCGACGAGAAAGTGGTCGAGGCCACGTTCGAAAACGACGCGCCTTCGGCGAACGGCTTGGCGACGGATCCATCCGTGCGGCGCATCGTGCGTGCCGGCCGCCTGCTGCGCGCATTCGTGCGCGGCAACAGCGACGACGTCACGCGGCACATCGCGGCGCTCGAACCCAAGAGCTTGCGCGTGCTCGATCAAAATCTGGAAGATATCTTCTTGAACGCCGTCGCAGCGAGCGATGGCGATGTCGCTGCCGCCGCGGCAAACTTGGAGGGCTGACGTGTACTACATGGAGTTTTTGTGCGTTCGGAAAACGCTGTATTGGTTGGCTGGATTGCTCGCGGCAGCGGTGGCCATCGTGTCGTGGGCGATCGCGAGCCCCGCGCACGGAAGTCCCCATCATTTCGGTACGATTCCGGTCGCCGCGCTCATGGCAGGCGCCACATTTGTGTCGGCGATCATCGCGATGATCTTCGGCTGCGCGCTTGCCCGTCAGAACGACGGACATCTCCCGCTCGTGTGGACGAGACCCGTCTCGCGCGAGCAGTACATCATTACGGTCACCGCGGTGCATCTCGCCGGGATCGCGATCGCGTTTGTGATGACGCTCGCGGCTGCCATCAGCGTGTTCGCCATCTTCGGCGCGCTCCACGCGCTCACGATGGCCGGCGAGGCGCCGGTCGACGCTGGGATCGTCGGCCGCATGGTTCTCTTCCCGCTCGCATGGTACGGACTCGTGCTGGCGATCACCGCGAGCACGCGAGGTGGCGCTGGGTTCATGGCATTCGGCGCATGGATCGTCGGCTCGGTGCTCGTCGGCTTCGACGCAAGCCATTTGTTCGGCGGCGCCGCCGGTATCGTTATCAACGTCATCGATCATATCAATCCGCTCTACTACTTCAGCGGCCACTTCGACGATAGCGGACGCAACCAATCGCTGGTGTCGAATGTCGACGTCGCCATGGTGGGCCTCGCCGCCATTGCCGTCGCCGGCTACGCTGCGGCCATCGCGCAGTGGCGCCGACTGGAGGCATGATCATGGAACATCTTGGATTTCATTTCGTCGTCACCATCGGCCCGTACCGCGTCCGCTGGGGCGTGAGCGTCGACGAGGGCAACACCGGATCGTAGGGCTATCAACAATGTGGGGCCGACCTTTATGGTCGGCCAATTTTTTCGCCGGCCGACCATAAAGGTCGGCCCCACATTGATAGACTTTCCCGCCGATCATAAAATGTCGGCACTACAGAGTGACGTGTTATTGGCGGCCGTAGAGCTCGGCGCCGGTCGCGGTCGTGGTTTGGGCGCGACCCGCGAGTTTGACGTTGTTGCGGCCGTCGTTCTTGGCGGCGTACAGCGCGACATCGGCGGCCTTCACAAGGGCCGCTTTCTGGGTGACGTCTTGCGGATAGCCGGCCACGCCGATCGAAACGGTGATGTTCACCATCGAGCCTTCGAGCGCAAACGCCTTGTCCGCGACGGCCTGACGGATACGGCCGGCGACCATCGCCGCCTCTGCCTTGATCGTCTCGGGCATGACGATGGTGAACTCGTCGCCGCCATAGCGGCAACAAACGTCTGCGCGGCGCGCGTGCTGTCGAACGAGTTCGCCGAGTTGCCGGAGCAATTCGTCGCCCTGGGGGTGACCGTAGTTATCGTTGACGCGCTTGAAGAAATCGACGTCGATGATGATGAGCGAGAGCGACTGCCGCGCCGTCTGCGCCTTGCGAAACTCGGCCTCCAGACGTTCCTGATAGGCGCGATTGGTGAGCAGTCCGGTCATGGAGTCGGTTTCGGCCAGCTCGAGCGTCTTCGAGTGCAAGAGCGCATTTTGGATGCCGACTGACGCGAGCCTGATGAGCCGATCCACAAGCCGCTGTTGCTCGAACGTGAACGCGTTGGGCCGGCTGTCGGTGAAAACGACGCAGCCGATCGTCTCAGTCTCGCTCATGACAGGGACGACCATGCAGCCGTGCGCCGCCTTCGGCTTTGGCAGCGCAGCCTCGCGCGGTTCTTTTTGCAGATCCGCCACCAGCATCGGCCGCTGTTCCATCGCGGAATAGCCCACGACGCCCTCGCCGAAGCGGAGCTTCGACCCGCGATAGAAATCGGCGTGCGGCCCGGCCAGCGCCTCGGCCCGCAGTATGTCTTCTTTACTCTCTTGATCGAACGAGGCGATATAGACGACGACGTTCTGCCACGGCACCGATTCTTGAAACTGTTTGAGCATATTGACGAGTTGTGCGAGGACTTCGGGAAGCGCGAGCTTCGTGCCGAGGTCCGACCCCGCTTCCAGAACGCGATTGATCGCGCGGATCTGGCGCTCCGAGCGACGGCGCGCGATCAACCCGTAGCCGGCTGCCGCATACGCGATGCCGCCGAATGCGAGCGCGAGGCCGATTTGCGAAGCGAGCTCCGCGCCTTCGTGCGAAAGGCCGACCGCTAGGCCGTACGCGACCGCCGACGTGATGAGCGCGGCAACAGCATTTGCAAACGGCGCCGCTGCAGCGTCAAGCGCTGCCACCAATACCAGCGCGCTGAATCCCGAGTACCATCCCACTGCTGACGCGGCCGCGATGTCGAGCCCGATCACCAGTAAGAAACGCAATCGTGTGAGGACGCCGGCAGTATCGGCGATGTCGGCGCCCGTCGGCAATGAAAGCAGCGTGGCCACGATGCCGTAAGCGACAAGGACGGTCCATGCGAGATCGGGCAGCGGCGTTGCGATCGGCAAAATGACGGCTTGCGCGATCGCAAGCCAGCGTGCTCCCGCGAGCGCCAGCGGATAACTCAAGAATCGCTGAACCCTTTGCTTGTCGTCCGCCACAATCTCAAATCCGGATCAGGTGATGTCCAATCGGAGCTGCGCCAAGCCCAAATCCGTGCCCCGCGTGACGCGTGGACCAGCTGTGGGGGGCGCGGGCCTTCTCTCTAAGGCATCGGCTAGTTCGCGCGCGCGTCGCACGACTTCCTCGGGAAGCCCCGCCATGTGACCTACCGCAATGCCATACGAGCGGCTGCTCGCGCCATGGAGGACTCGATGCGAGAAAACGGGCCCGCCCCGGCCTTCAGCGACAAGCACGTGCAGATTTTCAATGAGGGGATAGACGCCGGCCAGACCGACCAGTTCGTGGAAGTGTGTCGCAAATAACACCATGGGCATCGCATCGCCGAGTCCGAGCAAGTACTCCCCGATCGCCTGCGCGATGGCTAGCCCGTCGGTCGTGCCTGTGCCGCGTCCGACTTCGTCGATGAGCAGCAGACTGCGCGGCGTACAGCGCCGCAGTATCACGGCCATTTCGGCCATTTCGACATAGAACGTCGATCGCCCGGACGCGATGTCATCGCCGGCACCGATGCGCGTGAACAGGCGGTCGACGATGCCGAGCGTCGCCGCCGACGCCGGCACAAACGAACCCGCCTGTGCCATGATCGAGAGCAACGCGGTCTGGCGAAGGTACGTGGATTTCCCACCCATGTTTGGACCGGTGATGAAAAGGAAACGTTTCTGCTCACCCATGCGACAATCGTTGGGCACAAAATCGACGCCGCCCACCGCCTCGACGATCGGATGGCGCCCGCCTTCGACGTCGTACACGCGCTCCTCGACCATGACCGGCTTCGCGTAACCCCGCTCTCCGGCGACTTGCGCGAGCGAGCAATGCACGTCGAGTTCGGCGATCGCGCGCGCCGCGTCAAGCAACGCGTCGGCGCGGGCGTCGATGCGCGAGAGCAACGCCTCGAATTCGTCGCGTTCGAGCGCGACTTGGCGCGATCTCGCGCCGAGAAGATCGGCTTCCAACTCTTTGAGCTCGGGATCGGTGAAGCGCTCGGCGTTCACAAGGCTTTGCCGCCGCTGGAAATGCGCCGGGATGCGATCGGCCTGAGCGCGCGAGACTTCGTAGTAGTATCCGAACGCTTGCGTATATTTGATCTTCAGCGCCTTGATGCCGCTCTGCGAACGCGCGCGCTCTTCAAGCGCGAGAATGAGTTCTCTGCTGCGCGAGCGCAGCGCGACGGTTTCGCGGAGCGCGGTGTGATGGTCGGGCCGGATCACGCCGCCGTCAGCGAGCGTCGGCGGCACTTCTTCCACGAGCGTCGCGAGCAGGTCTTTCGCGAGTCCGGCCGGCGCGTCACCGGCTGCGACGCTCTGCGCGAACGAGCGGATCCGATCGTCGTCCGCACGCATCAGCGCGTCGCACAATGCGACCATCGCGATGACCGAGGTGCGCAGCGCGCTCGCGTCGCGCGGGCCGGCGCGGCGCGCCCGTACTTTTTGTACGATGCGTTCGACGTCGCCGATACTCGCGAGCTTGTGCTGCAACTCCAGACGAAGCCCCACGCGATCCACAAGCGCCGCGACGTGCTCGTGACGCTCGCGGATCTCCGCGATATCGACCGACGGCGCGCAAAGGCGGCGGGAGAGCAGGCGCGATCCCATCGCGGTCTTCGCTCGCGCCAGCACGGCGAGCAATGACGCTTTCGCATTGTCGCCCGAAGCGGCGACGAGATCGAGATGGCGTCTTGTCGACGGATCGAGTACGAGCGTCCGGGCGGCGACCGATGCACGTGCGCCGACGCTCTCAGCGATGGCGTCGCCGTCGAGATGCAGCCGGTTGAGGTAGCGGCGCAACAACTCGAGCGCCGCCGCAGCAGCCGGCCGTTCATCGAGCGAGAACGCATCGACCGGCCGCGACCGGAGTAGTGCGGCGGGCGGGCTCCCGACGTTCGATGCGCGCAGGTCTTCAACGTCACCGAACGCCGCCACGCGACAGTTGGGTCCGACGAGCGGCGAGACGTGCAGCGCTTCGCGGTCGTCGGCGACGACGACCTCGCTCGGCGCGATGCGGCCGAGTTCGGCAGCCAGGCCGTCGTCATCATCGACGACGGTCAGGGCCGCTGTCGCGGTCGACACATCCGCGTATGCGAGCGCCGTCATCCCGCCGGCGCGTGCAATCGCGCACAGATAATTTTCTTCTTCGGCAGCGAGGAATTGATCTTCCAGAACCGTGCCCGGGGTCAGGACGCGGACGATCTCGCGGCGCACGAGCGTCTTGCCGTCCGGTGCCTCCATCTGCTCTGCGATCGCGACGACGCGCCGTTGCCGCATGAGGCGTGCGAGATACGAATCGACGCTGTGATGCGGCACGCCCGCCATCGCGATGCGGCCAGCTTTGCCCGCTTCTTTCGACGTGCAGATGATATGCAACGATTGCGCCAGATCTTCGGCGTCGTCGCCGTACGCCTCGTAAAAATCGCCGACGCGCGCGAGCAGGAGTGCCTCGGGGTATTGTTCTTTGAGCGCGAGATACTGCGCGATCAGCGGCGAGGCCGCGAACTCGCGCAACGTCGAGGTCAAACCGCCGTACCCGCGAGACCCCACTGAAACGCCTGATCGACGGCGACATCGACGAACGCGCGGCCTTCGGTCTTCGGCTCGCGCGGCCAGATCACGGTGGCGTTGTGGCCGCTCTTGCCGGCCATGCGCGTGGCATCTTTCTTGGACGGGCCTTGCGTGAGCACGCGGACCGTTTCGCCGATGAACGATTCGTTGAATTTGCGCATCATCTCGTTTTGCGCGGCGTTGACCACCTGGAGCCGGCGGATCTTCTCTTCGGCTGGGACTTGCGGCGTCATGGTGGCGGCGGGCGTTCCGGCGCGCGGTGAATATGCGAAGATGAACGCATACTCGAAGGTGCCGCGCTGCACGAGCTCGAGCGTGCGTTGAAAATCTTCTTCAGTTTCCGTCGGATAGCCGACGATCAAGTCGGTCGTGAGCGCCCAGCGTGGCAGCTTCTCGCGGAAGTAGGCGATCTTTTCGAGGTACTCCTCGATCGTATACAACCTGGCCATCGCCTTGAGCACGCTGTTGCTCGCGCTTTGCACAGGCAAGTGCAATCGCGGCGCGACGTTGGGGAGCTGCACGAGCGCGTCCACGACGTCCGGGCCGAAGTCTTTGGGATGCGACGTGAGAAACGTGAGTCGCTCGAGTCCTTCAATCCGGCCGATGCGCAGCAGCAGCCTGGAGAAGTCAAGACCGCTCGCCTCGTGATAGTACGAATTGACGTTTTGGCCGAGCAGGGTGATCTCTTTTGCGCCGCATCGGATCTCGCGCCGCACTTGGCTTTCGATCTCGTCGGGATCGAGGCTCTCGAGCGGCCCGCGCGTGTATGGCACGATGCAATACGTACAGAACTTCTCGCAGCCGCGCGTGATATTCACGAGCGCGCGGAAGTGCGCGTACTGCGGAGCCCCGTCCAGCGCCGGATCGTCCTCTGCCGACGGCATCGTGAAAGTGGTCTCGGGCGGCGGCGAATCGTTCGGCACCCCCCACGCCGTCAGCAACTGCTTGAAGCGATTGTATTCGCGTGGGCCGAGCAGCGCGTCGATGAACGGCGCTTTCGTCTGCATGATCGCGCGATCTTTTTCTGCCAGACAGCCCGCCACGAGCACCTTCGTTTCGGGTCGCACATCTTTGAAGGGCTTCAACTGGCCGAGCCGGCCGTAGACCCGGGTCTCCGCTTTCTCGCGGATGGCGCACGTATTGAGGATGATGATGTCGGCTTGGGCCGGATCGTTGGTGAATGTGCAACCCATCGACCACGCCTGATGTGCGAGCCCGTTGGAGTCCGCCGCATTCATCTGGCAGCCGAATGTCTGGAGATAGATCGAAGCCATGACATGAGGTTCCCGAAGCGTCGCGCCGTTTCCGGCATCACCCGATTAAGGCGTGGGCGCGAGATGCTGCAGTAACGAGAGCGGCAGGTAGACCTTTCCGCCGACCAACGCTGGGGCAATCGTGAAGGTTCCCGGCTTGCCGTTGAGCGTGTAGTCACGAGAACCGATCGAACATTGCAATTCGAGGCCGCGGCCGTGAATCGCGACCACGTCGCGCGCGATCACGACGTTCGCACCAGGCAAGTACGCGGCAAGCGACGCGAGCACATCGTCCGCCGCGCCGCCGCCGGCGATGGCGCTTTGCACTGCGGCCACCGAGATCACGCTCAACGTGTCGGGAAAGACGTCCACGACGCGCGTGAGGCGTCCGGTGCTCTTGCCGGTGACGGTCACGATATGAAAGCCGCCTTGCACGGATTTCGCGTCGATGGGCAGCGATCCGGCGCGGACGCCGTCGATGTACACCGTGTCGCCTGCCGCGCCGCGCACGCTCAAGAGTCCGGGCGATTTGGATGCATCGGATTGGCCTGCTCCGGGCGCGATGCGTTGCAGCACGAGGCTTATCGGCGTCGTCTGGCCGACGTTGACGTCGACGCCCGCCGTCTGCACGTTCCAACCTGCGCGTGAGACGGTGAGCGAGTGATGCCCCGGCAGCAGATCATCGACGTATGCCGGCGTCCGGCCGAGATACACGCCGTCCATCCACACTTCCGCACCGGATGGCAGCGATGTGATGTACGCGCCGCCGTGCGGCGCAAACGTCGCCGCCGGTGTGGGGCGTGGGTCGGCGCTTCCCGTGACCGGAAGCATGAGGAACATCACGCCGACAAGGAATCCAGCGGATCGTCGCATGTGCGTTTTTTCGCACTACCTCTGGCACCGCCCTGGGCCCCGACGCGCGTAACCGAGGCCGAGTGCAATCGCGCGTCGAAGCAACACCTCCCGTGAGTACGTCCCCGATCGTCGCCCTCGTTGGGCGTCCCAACGTGGGTAAATCCGCGTTGTTCAATCGATTGCTCGGCCGCCGCCTCGCCATCGTCGAGGAAACCCCCGGCGTGACCCGCGATCGCCTCTACGCGCCCGTCGAATGGCTCGGACGCAGGTTCACCGTCGTCGACACCGGCGGCATCGACACCGGTGACGTCGGCGATATCATGGCGCAGACACGCGCGCAGGCGGAACTGGCTATCCGGGAAGCGGATGTTGTGATCTTCGTGGTCGACGCCCAGACCGGCGTGGTCAGTGGCGATGACGACGTCGCCGGCCTGCTGCGGCCGCAGCGCGAAAAGGTGTTGCTCGTCGCGAACAAGGTTGAGTCGCCAAATTCAAGCGCGAACATCTATGAGTTCTGCTCGCTCGGTTTCGACGTCCCCATGCCGGTCTCTGCAGTGCACGGCCTGCAAAGCGGCGATCTCCTCGACGCCATCGTGGCGAAACTGCCCGCGGAGAAAACGGGCGAAGACGAAGACGAAGGCATTGTGCGCCTGGCGATCATCGGCCAGCCAAACGTCGGAAAGTCCTCGCTCGTCAATGCGATGGTCGGCAAGCAGCGCGCGATCGTCTCCGAAACGCCCGGGACCACCCGCGATGCCACCGATACCGAAGTCGAGCGTGACGGCCGCCGGTTCGTCATCATCGACACCGCCGGCATTCGCCGGCACGTGAAGCAAGGTCCAGCCCTCGACTATTACAGCAGTCTGCGATCGGTTGCGGCGATCGGCCGCTGCGATGTCGCGCTCTTGCTGATCGATGCGCAGATCGGCGCCACGGCGCAAGACCGGCGGATCGCCGGCCTCGCCATCGAAGAAGGCAAAGCCTTCGCGATCATGGTCAACAAGTGGGACCTGGTCGATGCGGCCGCCTTCGATCGCGCCGAGGTCGAGGAAGCGTTGCGAACGGAATTCTCGTTCGCACCCTATGCCGCGTTGCTGTTCGGGTCGGCACTGACTAAAAAAGGCGTGCACAAGATTTGGGAGACCATCGCCGCCTGCGCCGACGAACGGCGCAAGCGCGTCCCGACGTCGCGCCTCAATCACGTCATCCGCGACGCTTTCCGCACGCATCCGCCGGCGCTCTTCAAGGGCAGCGCGATGAAGTGTTACTACGTCACCCAAGCGGGAACGGCGCCGCCGGAATTCGTGTTCTTCGTCAACGATCCGCGCTTGCTCCACTTCTCGTATCAGCGCTACCTCGAAAATACGATTCGTGAAGCGTTCGGATTCGAGGGGACGCCGGTGCGGCTCACCTTCCGTCCGCGCGTCCAGCAAGATGCCACCACCCACGAGGAGATGATTCTTCCGAGCGGCGCGGGCGCGGAGGAAAAGGTATGACCGCGACGGTGTTGCTGATCGTGGCAGCGTACCTCATCGGGTCGATTCCGTTCGGGATATTGGTCGGGCGCGGATTGTTCGGCGTCGACCCCCGGGAAGTGGGCAGCGGCAATATCGGCACCGTGAATTCGATGCGCGCGCTCGGCAAGCTCGGCGGCGTGCTCGTGCTCATCGGCGACGTCATCAAAGGAATCGCGCCGACGCTGATCGCCAGCCAGTTTTTGCGTCTCGACGCTTGGCTCGTGGCCGCGATCGGACTCGCCACCATCGCGGGTCACAATTGGTCGGTCTTTCTGCGATTCGGCGGGGGAAAAGGCGTGGCCACGGGCTTAGGCGTAGTCGGGGTGCTGGCGTGGCAGGCGGCGCTGGCATTTGCCGTCGTCTGGCTTGCGACCGTTTTGATCACGCGCTATGCATCGCTCGCGTCCATTCTCGGCAGTGCGGCGGTTCCGCTGGCGTTCATCGTGGCGAAATCGCCCGTGGCGTACGTCGTCTTCGGCGTCGTGGCCCTCGTGTTCGTGATGTGGCGTCACGCGGCCAACATCCAGCGCCTTTTCGCCGGTAACGAATTGAAGTTCGGGCAGCGACCCAGAGGAGTACAATGATCTCGACCAACGACTTCCGCACCGGCGTCACAATCGTATTCGACGGCAATCTTTGGACCGTCGTCGATTTTCAGCACGTCAAACCCGGCAAGGGTTCGGCATTCGTCCGCACCAGGCTCAAGAACGTGTTGCGCGGCAATATCCTCGAGAAGACGTTTCGTGCGGGTGAAATGCTCGAGCGCGCCATCATCGAGACGCGCGATATGCAATACCTCTACGGGGCAGGTGACGACTATCATTTCATGGATCAGGCGAACTACGAGCAGATCTCGCTCACGCACGACGTCCTCGGCGAGAACACCGACCTGCTGAAAGAGGGGATGGTCATCACCGTCCAGTTCCACGACGGCCGCGTGATCACAGGCGCGTTGCCCAATCACATCGAGCTGGTCGTGACCGAGACCGATCCCGGATTCCGCGGCGACACGGCGAACAACGTCCAAAAGCCGGCGAAGCTGGAGACCGGTGCGGAGATCACCGTGCCGCTGTTCATCAATCCAGGCGATAAGATCCGCATCGACACGCGCGACCGCAAGTACATCGCCCGCATCCAATAAAATAATGGCGAGCTTCGCTCGCCTCCGATTTGTATTAGGGCAAGCAACGCTTGCCCCGTTTTTTTTGCGCTTTCCTTGTCCTACCACGAACTTTGCTAGGCGAGCCCGCCGAGTTCGCCGTGTCGCTTAATATTAGGAACCCTTCACCACTCTTGGGGTCGTTCCTGACTCGAAGAATAATTCTGGATCAATTTCATGCGCCATTCTTCGAGCAAAATGCCCGGCGTTAGGGTGTAACATCTAGTGTGCTCGATGGCCTGTTTGATCGGCAAAGCACCGAACGCTTTGATAGCCGACGTGAATTGACCGGGAGCGCCGCCCTCGCAAACCGCGACTACGCCGAATTCGGCCATCTTCTCGCAATAAATGCACCAACCGCCTAATTCGGATGTATACCCGTAATTGTACATGCTGTAGCCCCAGCCGTAACCGGGAAAAACGGGATCCTTGCCATACAAACGCGCCCAGTAGGTCTCGCCGAGCGTTTCTTTCTCAAAAAAGAAAGTGTCGTCAGGGTTCCTTTCAGTGTTCGCGATATCGAGGTTACGTACACAAATTACGGCACCGTTCTCGGAAGCCAGCAAGACCTTAAGTCGTTCAGCAGAATCTCGCTCGAAGAGCAACTCTGCATTGAAGAAATAAAAGGCGTCCCATCGTCCTCGAAAGACATTATCTGGGAACCTACGCTCGAGCGCGAGTGTGGCGTCTAGATTCTTCTTAGCCTGTCTCATCAAATTCTTAGTCTCGGCGTCGAAAGGGGGCTCCATATCGTTAGGATTCTCCCGATCGGTATCGTTCGTACACAAGTGCAGCGCACACGAGGTCCTCGATCGCGACGCCAAGCGATTCGAACAGCGTGATCTCCGCCGCGCTCGCTCGGCCGACGGTTTTTCCGGTGAGCACATCTCCAAGCAACGCAACCTCGGGCTGCGCAGACAAAGCGCCGTCGCGAATCGCGAGGATGATATCGCCGGCTTCGGCCAGCGCACCTTCGCGCGAATCGCACACGATGCGAGACCGGCCTACCAGTTCTGCCGTCAATTCCCGCGCGCGTGGCGTGCACGCTCCGACGGCGTTGATGTGTGTGCCCGGCGCGATGTCGCCTACGCCAATGACGGGTTCCGCGGATGCGGTAACGGTACAGACGATATCTGCGCCGCGGCACGCTTGTGCGATCGTGGCGACCGCGCGCACCGGAATCCCCGCTTCCGATTCCCGTTTTGCCAATGCGTCGGCCTTTTCGAAATCGCGGCCCCAAACTCGGATCGACGTGATCGATTCGAGGGTCCGCATCGCCGCGATGTGCGCCCGCGACTGCACACCGGTGCCGAGAATGGCGAGCGTTGATGCCTCCGGCCGTGCGAGCGCACGTGATGCGATCGCCGATGCAGCGGCGGTTCGGATTTCCGTGATATAGCGCCCGTCCATGAGCGCGAGCGGGTCGCCGGTTTCGGGCGAAAACAGAATGATGACCGCGTTGTGCGTGTGCGCGCCGCGCGCGGCGTTTCCTGAGAAAACCGTGACAAGTTTTGCGCCGAGTGCTGCGTGTTCACCGCGCACAGAGCCGGGCATCGCGCCGAGCAGGCCGGATTCGGCCCTCGCGACCGACCGCAACGGAAAAACGGCGCGGCCGTTCGCGTGCTCGATAAAAGCGCGCTGCACGACATCGATCGCATCACGCATCGACAGGCGCGCGGCGACGTCACCTTCCGAGAGTATAAGCACGCAGACCCGCCATTCCTAGCGATCGTCGCCGTCGCGGAGGCGACGAGTGCAGGGTGAGCGACGCCCACCCTGTTTCCACATAAATTTTTCGGGCGAGCGATGCTCGCCCTACTACATACGGCGCAGAACCGTACCTACTGCCCGAAGATGTCCTTCAACATCTGACCCGCGACAGCACCGCCGACGGCACCGCCGGCTACCCCGCTCGTCGCGACCTCCTTGCCGAGATACGGCGCGATGGCGTGAGCCAGACCGCTGATGGTCAGCGACTGCAACCAGATCTTGCCCGGCCCCGTCAGTTTGGCCAAGAACAAACCTTGGTTGCCGAACAGCACGTTTGCGATACCCGGTACCATCTGGATGTCGAAGTTCACGCTCTCCTCGAACATGCCGACGTGACCGGGATGGACGAGCAGACCTTGGCCGGCGGCGAGATCATAGGTGACGACCTCGCCGTCGAGCTCCACCCACGCTTGTGCGGTGCCGCCGATCTTCTGCAACACCAGCCCGCTACCGCCGAATATGCCGGCGCCAAGCGAGCGCTGAAAGCCGACCGTCAGCTCGACGCCAGGCGTGCCGCATAGGAAACCGTGACGATGGATCATGTAGCCTTTGCCGGGCGTCACGTCGACCGGCATGATCTGCCCTGGAAGTTTTGTCGCGAAGGCGACCATTCCAGGGGCACCTTGCGCGGTGTATTCGGTCATGAACAGACCGCCGCCGCCTGCAGCCCGC
>DATBOZ010000081.1:0-9073 GCA_036561585.1 Candidatus Eremiobacteraceae bacterium
TCGGCGACGTCGGCCTTCAGCCATCGATCGCCGTCGCGCGCGTGCAATTGTTTGGCGACGTCGATGAGGTAGTCGCCGGGGTAGCCGTCGTCCGGCACCGGCGTCGCCACGCCGCACAGCGTCGCATAGCGCGCGTACAGCGAATCGGCGAGCGCGTCGAGTTGGTTGCCGGCATCGTTGACGTACGTCTCGGCCTCTGTCTTCGTACCGGCAAAGCGGCACATCGCGACCAACGTCGCGCCGAGCGATCCGGATCTGCCTTGCACGACCACGAGCGGGCCGGTCGGATTTGCCGACGTGAACTCCACGAGCAACGGACCCTGCGCTGCAAGAGCATCCGACGATCCGTAGCGTTCGCCGCGCTCGAGGGCCTCTTTGACGATGCGTTCCCAGAACGCCGGCGTCATGTGGATATTGATGAAACCGGGTTTGGCGATGTCGATTTTCGCGACGTCGGGAAGATCCGCCACACCCGGATTTGCGATGGCCTCGGCGACCTGCATCGGATTTGTGCGCCACATCTTGCCCGCCGCAAGCGCGACGGGCGTGGCAAAATCGCCGTGAAGCGGATCACGCGTGGGGCCGAGATTGACGGCCGGCGCTGACGTTGCGTCGCCACCGAACGTGCCGGCGGCGGCGGAGATGCGTGCGCGCAACGCATCTTCGATGGTTGCGAGGACGGCAAGATGGCGGCTGAGCATTTGCGCGTAGTTGGCGCGCGGCGATGCTAGCCCCTCGCGGCGTCAGCGATGATACGGTTCGCCGCGATTGATCTTGACGGCGCGATAGAGCTGTTCGAGTACCAACAGGCGCGCCATCTCGTGCAAAAAAGTGAGCGGCGAAAGCGACCAGATGAAGTCGGCGCGCGACATCACCGATGTGTCGAGCCCTTCCGCGCCGCCGATGACCAGCGCGAGGTGCCGCGCACCGGAGCGCTCGACCGCCTGCAAGCGGCCCGCCAGTTGTTCGGACGTGACCTGTGTGCCGCAGCGATCCAAAGCCCATACGGTGCCGTCGGCCGGGAGCTGTTTGAGGAGGGCCGACGATTCTTCGCTTTGCGTGGACGGCCGCACGTCCACCGTGCGCACCGGCAGCAATGGCGCCAGCCGCTTGACGTAGAGCGCGCAGCCTTCGCGCAAATACGATTCGCGGAGGCGGTCGACCGCGACGATGGTGACGTTCATGCGCTCGCGCCGTTCTTCGTCTTGCGCGTGCTTACCGCTGCGAACGTGCCGCCCGCGCGGCGTTCGACGACACCGCGCAACTCGAGGATGGTGAGCTGTGCGGCTACCTCGGACGCCGGCCGCCCGCTTCGAAAACTGAGCTCATCGACGTCCAGAGCCGAGCCAGCGAGCAGTGCCAAGAGCGGATCGAGGCCGGCTGTTGCGCCGCCGGCCTGCTGAGTATCAACTTCATTGCCGTGAGCTTCTGAGTGCGTTGCAAAGATGGGCTCCCATCCGAGCAGCTCAGCGACGTCGGCCATGCTCGTCGCGACAGAGACGCCATCTCGGATGAGCGCGTTTGTGCCTGCGCTCGTCGGGCGGTCGACATCGCCGGGCACCGCGAAGACGCGCCGGCCGTACTCGTCGGCGAGTCGCGTGGTGATGAGCGCGCCGCTGCGGTGTGCCGCTTCGGTGACGATGGTCGCGTCGGCAAGTGCGGCGACGATGCGGTTACGCATCGGGAAGTGGTGCGGGCGCGCGACCATCGCAGGTGGGAATTCGGAAAGAATCGCGCCGCCACTGGCGACGATCTCATCGGCGAGCAACGAGTGATACGGTGGATACAGCGCGCCAAGTCCGGAGCCGATCACTGCGACGGTTCTGCCACCGCTTTCAACCGCTGCAGAATGCGCCGCAGCATCGACGCCGCGGGCAAGACCGGACACAACCGTTGCGCCGTAGACCGCCGCATCGCGTGCAAATGTCGCCGCGACCGTACGCCCGTAGGTCGTTGCCGCGCGGCTGCCGACGATCGCGATCGCGCGCGCACCGGCGATGCCTGGATTGCCGAAATAGTAGAGCACGTGCGGAGCATCGCACAACTCCAGCAAGCGCGGCGGGTAGAGCGGATCGAGTTTGGTGAGCACGTGCGAGCCACAGGCGTTTGCGGCGCGCACAGCATCGGTGGCTGCCGCGTCATCGAGCGCGGCGAGTCGCGCCAGGATTTCGGCTGAGAGCGGCTCCGCGCCGCCGGGCGCGAACGGTCCACCCGATCGCGCGTGCGCGGCGATCGAGCGCGCGTCTCCGAGCGCGGTGAACCAAGTCGCGAGCGGGCGCGGCGACCACACCGCAGCGCCCGCGACCGCCAGGAGCCAACCGAGATCGAGATCGTCGCTCATGTCGGACTCGTATCACGCGCGGCGCTCCGTACGGCTATTCATGCCGACCGATGGCGTTGTGTCGTAGGGTGAGCAACGCTCACCCATTTTGAAGGAATGAATTTCGGGCGAGCGATGCTCGCCCTACTACAAAAAATGCCGACCATAAAGGTCGGCACTACAGAGTCGGCACTACAGATATTCGACGACGCCGGCTAACGAGCGGACGCGGGGGGCGCGGTCGAACGTCGTGTGGCGATCGTTGCGGTCGAGCAACACGGCGCGGAGCCCGCAGGCGAGCGCACCGTCGACATCGTGCTCGGGTGAGTCGCCGACATGGAGCGCGTCGACCGCTGCGCAGCTCGCTCGACCGAGCGCTTCGCGAAAAATGTCCGGGTGCGGTTTCTCAAATCCGATCCGCGCCGAGTCGAGGACGAAGTCGAACGAGTCGCGCAATCCGACGCGTTCGAGCACGTCATCGAGGTCGCCGGTCCAATTCGAGACGACGCCGAGCATCAGCCCGCGCTCGCGTATCGATGCCAGAAGCGGCCGGACTTCGTCATAAACGCGCCAATCGAGTGCCGCGGTAAACGCGCGGTAGATCGATTCGGCGCGGCCGATGTCGGCCGGCCGAGCGGCACAAACACCGAGCAGTTCGCGATGATACGCGATCCAAAAATCATCGACCGAAGCTTGGGAAAACGGCGTGGGCATTGCCTTTGCGGGCCGCGGCCGGAGCATGGCATTCGCAATTGCCACGCCATTTGCCAACTTCGCTTGGTCGATCGCAACGTTCAGATTTCGACAAGTTTGGAGGAACAGCGTTTCTTGGTCCGGATTCATACAAAGGAGCGTGTAGCCAGCATCGAAGAAGACAGCACGCACGTCCCGTCGCTTCATACGGATGCCTTCGCAGCCGGGTGTGGCGGTCCTCCGATAACGGGCGCCCAGCGTATGCAAAGGAGCGACTCAATGCCGGAAGCGTACTGCGTAAAATGCAAGGCAAAAAAAGAGATCCAAAATCCGACGCAAGTCACGATGAAGAACGGCCGGCCGGCCGTCCAAGGGTCGTGCCCCGACTGTTCGACCAAACTCTTCAAGATCGGCGCATCTTCGTAAGCGCACCGCATCACCGCACGCCGCCCTCGGCGGCACGCTGACCAATGCTCTGTCCAGTCTGCCGAGTCGGCGAGACCCGCGTCGTGGATAGTCGCGACGATGAAAGCGCCGTTCGCAGGCGCCGCGAATGTCTCGCCTGCCGGCATCGCTACACCACCTACGAACGGATCGAAGCAGCCCGTCTTTTCATCGTCAAAAAAGACGGGCGCCGCGAGCCATACAGCCGCGACAAGGTGCTCGCAGGCCTTCGACGAGCGTGCGAAAAACGGCCGGTCTCGGAAGACAGCATGCAAGAGATCGCGGAGAGCGTATCGCGCGAGCTCCATGCTCGCGGTGAGAATGAGTATCCGTCGACGTTGATCGGCGAGCTGCTCATGAACGCGCTGAAAAAACTCGACAAGGTGGCCTATATCCGCTTCGCCTCGGTCTACCGATCGTTCGAAGACTTGAGCTCGTTCCAAGCCGAGATAGCCGAGCTGGCGGGCGGCGGCGAATGAACGAAGTGAACGACTCCATCGAAGTGCGGATCTGCGTGACGCCGGACGGCGTCGGATTGCCGCTGCCGGCGTACATGACCGAAGACGCGGCCGGGTGCGATCTGTTCGCCGCGGTTCGGCAAGACGTCACGCTCGAACACGGTGATCGCGTGCTCGTGCCCGCCGGTTTTACCCTTGCGCTGCCGCCAGGAGTGGAGGCGCAAGTCCGGCCGCGCAGCGGTCTCGCGTTGCGTCATGGTGTGACCTGTTTGAACTCGCCGGGCACCATCGATGCGGACTATCGCGGTCCCGTCGGCGTACTGCTTATCAATCACGGCCGCGATCCGTTCACGATCCGGCGCGGCGATCGCATCGCGCAGATGGTGATAGCCCGCGTGGAGCGCGCCGCGTTCCGGGCCGTTGACGCACTCGACGCCACAGCGCGCGCCGCGGGCGGTTTCGGTTCGACCGGAGCATAGCGAATCGTGCGCTGCCTGGTGGTGGGCGCGGGAGCGGTCGGGCAATTTCTTGCCGCGCGGCTTCGATTGGCCGGTCACGAAGCAGTGCTGCTTGCGCGGCCAGACGTGCTCGACGTCCTCAACGCGCGCGGCGTCACGTTGCGTGTCGGCGAGCAAGAGTGGCCCGTCGGCGTTCGGGCTGCGGCAGATCCGTCCGATCCTTTGCTCGCCGAGCCGTTCGAACTCGTCATCGTGGCGGTCAAATCATACGCGACCGAAGAAGCAGCGCGATCGATCGCGGCAATCGCGACGTGTCGCGAATCCACCATCCTCACCGTGCAGAACGGCATCGGCAACGAAGAGGCGCTCGCCGCGACGTTCGGATTCGATCGCATCGTCGCCGGTGCGTTGACGGTGCCGGTGGAAAGGCTGGACGAAACCACGGTCGCAGCATCGCCGAGCGGCGGACTCACGATCGCACCCGCGGGCACACAAGCGAATAACTGGCTGCTCGCGGTTTTTGACCGGTCGGGCCTTCCCGCGCGCGCTGCGAGCGATTGGCGAGCGCTCAAGTGGTCGAAGCTGTTGATCAATCTTGTCGCCAACGCCGTCTGCGCTGCGCTCGACATGACGCCCAAAGAAGTCTTCGCGAATACCGACGCCTATGCGTTGGAGCGGCGCTGCCTGCGCGAAGCGGTCGCGGTGATGGCCGCCTCCCACTTCGCGGCGGTTCCGCTTGTTGGTTTTCCCGTGCCACAATTCGCGTGGGCGATCCGCGCATTGCCGAGCGGGCTGTTGCATCTTGTTCTTGCCGGTCGCGCATCGAAGGCCCGCGGGCATAAGTTGCCGTCGCTGCTCATCGATGCGCGTGCCGGCCGACAACAGACGGAAGTCCGCTGGTTGAACGGCGCGGTGGCCGATCGCGCCCCCAGTTGCGGCGTGGCCGCACCGACAAATGCCGCGGTGACTCGGGTGGTGGCCGGGTTTGCGAACGGAAGCGTCGATCGCGCATCGTATCGCGGGAGGCCAGAGAAACTGCTTGCCGAAATCGCGGCCGCCGACGAATCATTGGATAGGAGATAATCTATATGCCGATCCGTTTAGGGGTCGTTGGACATTTCAGCCTTGCGGTGCGCAATCCAAAGAAGAGCGCCCGCTGGTGGACCGACGCTATGGGGCTGCGGAAAGAGTTCGAATTTACCGACGGCGTCGTCGTTGGCAACGACGCGGTCGCGATCGCCCTCTTCAAAGGCGTGCCGCGCTCGAATGTCATGGAACATATGTCGTTCCATCTGTCGAGCATGGCCGCGCTACGGGCGGCGTTGGCTCATTTGCGGCGCAAAGGCGTCAAGATGGAAGACCCCGGCAACGAAATCGGTCCGGAAGCGGCGGGTTCCAAGAACATGGGGTTGTGGTTGCGCGATCCCGATGGTTACCGCTGGGAGTTAGCCGTGCTCGCGAAGCCGGCGAAGAAGTTGAGGCGGCGCAAGCGTTAGCATCGACAACTCCTCCCGGTTCTCGCGTCCATTAGGGAGCGCTCCGTTTTGTCGGGGAAATGTAGATTTTGGAATTGGGGTAGTCGAGAATCAAGTTGAACGCGTCCAACACGCCGTAGCCGACGATGCCGTTTGCGCCGGTTTCGTCTGAAAAGCCCGGCGGAAAGCGGATACTTTGCACCCGGACCGTGTTCTGCTCGTAGGGTCCAAGCTTGAAACTATGCATATATCCGCTAAACCCACCTGCCGAATACGCGATGTCGGGATTCGATTCGAGAAACTTCTGCCAAAAATATGTCGTCTCCTGAAAGGCGAGACCAAGCTGCATGTACACTTTTTTGGAACCGTTGGCAAACGCGATTATCTGCGGAATGCCGCCGTCGAGCGCGATCGGGAGCATGAGTTTATCGGTCGGCGCGATGAACTTCGCCGGATCCGTGAACGTAATTCGGTTCGCGTCAAAATCGATCGATGTGACGGCTTTGCCCAACACGTCAAGGCCGAGGTAGCCGTCGTACGGCTGCTGGTGGAAGTCAAAATTATTGCTGAACAAGCGTATATTACAATTCTGGAGTGTTAACCCGCCGATTTTAATCGTTGCGGGCGGTAAACCCGACAAATACGACGCGTTTGTGAACGCGAATCGTGCGTCATCCGCGCTCTTGACGAGATTCGCATGTTGGGCCATGACTGGATCGATCAGTATCCCCGGAGTAAACGTGTCGATGACGAACTTGCCCGGGACGCCGTTGATTGTCGCATCGACAATCACGCCGTCATGCGGATCGAATGGTACGGAGACGACTCCGGAATCAGGGAAGACCGCTTCGCCGCTTTTCGCCGTCGGTGCTGACAGATCGGCGGCGGACACGGTCGCATCCCACGATACGCTGTTGACGGTGGTCGTCGAATCGTTGATTCGTCGAGTTGTGGCGACTTGAATCGGACCGAATGCCTTGTAGTCGGCGTATTCCTCGCGAACTGAGTCACCATCCGGATCGAGGATGACTTGATCGATGAGCCAGGTCGTGCGATCGAAGTAGATGTCTGCTGGCACGCCACCCGCCGGATGGATTCGAACGACGTACGCCGACTGAGAACCGGTGCGGAGTTCAGCCGGGAGGCCGGAATCGAAGCCCTCGGCATTGACGACGGCCCACGTCACGTCGAACGGGCGGCCGTATCCAGTATCTGCTTCGAGGACACCGTTGTCGGACGACGTCCAAAACGCCGAACCGTCGAAACCGAAGGAATCGGTGCTACCGGAGTACGTGAAGTCCTCGCGAAAATATGATCCCGCTTGTCGTAGAATCGTGTTGCTTGAATGTTGTCCGTCCTTATAGTCGCGCCAAATCGTCGTTGAAGTCAGGACGAACGGCTTCGCGCGCCCGTCGCTGAGCGAGTAGCCGACAGCATTTGTATGGTTGTGAAATATCGTCAGTGGGGTGGGATTGTCGGCGTGCGCCGGCGCGGGCACACCCAGCACGAATACTGCCAAGCACAAAAAAACAGCGCGCTGAAAAGACATTGAGCGCCTCCGCTTAGAGCGTGAGCTTATATTCTGTGCTTTCGCTGCGGCGATTGGTGACACCTAGGATGCGCTCTACAACCTGCTCAACGCAGCGTCGAAGATGCCGTCGACGATAGGGGGTCTGGCAGTCGGATTCCACGGGACCGCCGCGGACACGAACAACTTCGTTCCTTCAAATACTCTCGTCCTGTGGTATGTATTAACCTATTGACACGAAATGGTATTTGTGTTATGTTGCTGATACAATGCAACTCGATATTATGACCGAGGAACGCCTCGCGGTTTCCGCCTTCGGAGCCCTTGGCGGGATCGTCTATCTTGTCATCGCAGTGCGCTGCAGCGATCAAACCACCGACGCGCCGTCACGGTATGGCGTCGCGGGCGTGGGCTTAGCCACCGCGGTGCTGGTGATGCTGCGTGCGATTTCGCCCATCATCGGTTACAGTATCCTGTGCCTGGCGATGGTCGCCGTGTATCTCGCGGACCTCGTACAAGAGGAGCGTGCACAACGGCGGCGCGTCGCTTCGTTGGCTCCGCGCCCCCCGGTGCCGGCCTTGCCGATGGTGTGGATCGTCGTCGCGGCGCTCTCGACACTGATGTTGCTGCCGTATGCGCTGAGCGGTGTTGAGCGCGTTGCTGCCGCTCTAACCGGAGTTTGTGCTCTTGCCATGGCTGCGATCGCGTTGCGCGTCGCAAGCGCGCCCACGCAGCTCGTCGGATGCGATCCGCAGACGGAGAGCATCAAGGAGCATTCGAGCCGTGCGGTGCGCGCAGGATTGGCCTGCGTTCTGGCGGTCGGCATCGTGTTCGTCTTTACCGGCTTCGTCAACGATACACTGCCTGCGGTAACGCCCTTTGAGCGAGCGCTCAACAGCGCTTCATTTTTCCTATGGCTTAGCCTGTTGATTTGCGTGGCATGGTACGTACTGCGTGTCTCGCGGCCGCATCCTGCGGCCACGCAGTGAAGCCCATCTTCTTGTCGGTCGATCCTGATCTCGACGTCGCTCCGTTCCAACAGGTCATCGAACAACTGCGCGGTTTTATCGAGCGGGGAGAACTTCAGCCCGGCGCAGCGCTCCCTACCGTTCGCCAACTCGCCGGGGATCTCGGCGTTGCGCCAAACACCGTCGCCCGCGCGTATACTGAACTGCAAGACAGCGGTTGGCTCACAAGCGACGGCCGACGTGGCACGCACGTCACGTCGCGCACGCCTGCGATGGACAAAAGGGCACGAGGTCGAGCACTTCGTGATTCTGTTGAACGCTTCATAAGCACGCTGAAGCATCGTGGCTATTCCGACAACGAGGTAGCGAGCGCCCTGCGAGATTTCGCGAGATAAATTCAAGGCTACCCGGCAGCGGCGGCCCGCGCCGCCGCGGTAGGGCACTTCTCAGCCAGCACGCAGGATTCGCACTCCGGCTCGCGTTTGCACGGACCCAGTGCGGCGAACAGCGCGAGTGTCGCTTCCAGCTGGTAGGGATCGCGTCCGGCGATGCGCGCCACCGCACCGACAAAACATTGCACCGCAGCGCGCGAATCGGTCTCGGTGACTAGTTGCAGCCGCTCCATGACGCGGCGCGAACCGGGATGCGCGAAGGCCGTGAAAAAGCCCCACCGCTTGAGTGCTTGCCTGGCAGCGGTCTCGCCGATGCGCACAAAGTCATCGCGCAACT
>DATBOZ010000082.1:0-8548 GCA_036561585.1 Candidatus Eremiobacteraceae bacterium
ATGGCCTACCCGCTGCTCGTCGCGCGCGGCTTCAGCGTCGACGATGCTTGCGACGTGGTCGCGGCGATCGGCAACCACGACGAGACCGAGCGCGGCGTGCCGGTGAACGCGGTGTGCGCAGCGCTCATCATCGCCGACAAAGCCGATATCCACCGCTCGCGCGTGCGAACGCGCGACCCGGATGCGTTCGACGTCCATGATCGGGTCAATCATGCGGTCACAAAGGCTGAACTCGAAACCGACGCAGCGAGCAAGCAGATCACGCTGAGACTTTCGGCGGATCTCGCGTACGCCGATCAATCGGAGATCGCCGATATTTTCGCGCTCCGCTTTGCGCTGAGCGACGCAGCGGCGCGCCTGCTGGGCTGCAACTATGCCGTGACCATCAACGGCGCTCGCCTCACATAGGGCCACGCAATCGCCGCAAAGTGAAGGACGCTCCTGCAAGGCGGCGGGACGTGAGCCGCCGAACCCCGGCTTCGAACTCATCTGAGCGGCGTCTCTCCGCATTTCTTCAACGTCTGAGGTCTGTTTCCGGACATGTTTTGGTATCGTTGGAAGCATCCCATAAAGATGCTCGTCATCATCGGCCTCTGCGTTGCGTGCTGGTTCACGTTTACGCCGGTGAGCGACCGAGTCAAACTCGGTCTCGACCTGCAGGGCGGTCTGCGCGCGCTGGTCGAGCTCGTCCCCAACGATCAATATAAGACGATCACCGCCGACATCCAGAACGAAGAGATGCAAGTCCTCCAGGACCGCCTCAACACGCTCGGCACGAGCGAGATCTCGTTCTCAAAAGTCGGCACCGACCGCATCAACATCGAAATGCCGGGTCTGACCAAGACGAGCCAAGCATTGCAGTTGATCCAGCAGGCGGCCGTGCTTGAAATGCGACCGCTCACCACCGCGGAGGTCAACCGGGCGACCCAAGGCAGCCCGACGTACGATCCGAAATTCAACGCATATAAAGCATCGCGTCCACCGGTCATCACCGGCGCCGATCTTTCGAGCGCACAGCCGGCCCCTGCGCAAGGCGGCGGCGCCTACGTCGTCGACTTCACGCTGAACAGCGACGGCGCGCGGCGGTTCCTCGAATGGACGCGCAAGAACATCGGCAACCCATTGCCCATCTTCATCGACGGCAAGCTGATCGAAGCGCCCACGATTCAGGGCGCGATCGGCGCAAGCGGACAGATCGAAGGTAACTTCACGCTCGATTCGGCCACCTCGCTCGTGACCGAGCTGAATTCCGGCTCATTGAAAGTGCCGACCCGCGTCATCGAAGTGGAGAACGTCGGTCCGGTGCTCGGCAAGATCGATCTGCAGACGTCGCTCGTCGCGTCGCTGGTCGGGCTCGGCATCGTGCTCGTCTTCATGCTCGTGGTCTATCGCGTGCCCGGAGTGCTGGCCGACCTCGCGCTGGTCGTCTACTGTTTCCTGATGCTGGCGTGGGTCACGAATTTCAACGTCGTGCTCACGCTGCCGGGCATCGCCGGCTTCGTGCTCTCCATCGGTATGGCGGTCGACGCAAACGTGCTGATCTTCGAGCGCATCAAGGAAGAGCTCTGGGCCGGGCGCACGACGCGCGCCGCGGTGGGCGTGGGCTTCCGGCGCGCGTTCACGACCGTCTTCGATTCGCACGTCACCACCATGGTCGGCGCGGCGGTCCTGTATTGGCTCGGCACCGGAACCGTCAAAGGCTTCGCGCTCACGCTGCTCATCGGAACGGTCTTTTCGCTGCTGACCGCCGTCAACGTCACCCGCGCGTTCACCGACATCGTGGTCGACAATGACGTCGCCACCAAACCCGTCTGGTACGGGGCGTAGAGGGCGACATGTTCTTTCGCAATCTGAAGTGGGATATCGTCGGCCAGCGCAACGCGTGGTTCGGGCTGTCGGCAATCGTCATCATCGCGGGCATCATCGCGCTGTTCGTGCATCACGGACTGCCGCTCGGGCTGTCGTTCACCGGCGGATCGACCGTCGAGGTCAAACTCGGTCAATCGATCACCGAAACGCAAGCGCGCGCCGCGTTGGCGCAGATCAACATCAACTCGGTCGACGTCGGCGATCCCGATCCGGCGAAGCAAGCCGGGATTCGCAAGCAATATAGCGATATAGCGGCCGGCGGCGCGACCATCCAGCTCGCCTACAAGACGGGCGATGCGGCGCAGAACGACCGCGTGACCATCTCGAGCCAATCCGTCATCAGCGACCCGAGCCCGATCTACGACGCGCTGGACAAAGCAGGTTTCACCGTCGACCGCGCGCGGAGCCAGAACACCGCCGTCGGGCCGACGCTTGGCAAGGAATACTTGCAGAAGTCGCTGCTCGCGCTCGTCATCGCGCTGGGTCTGCAGCTGCTGTACATCGCGTTCCGTTTCGGGAATCAACTGCGATTCGGCGTCATCGCCGATATCGCGCTGTTGCACGACGTCATCGTGATGGTCGGCATCTACGCGCTTGCGAACCGGAAAGCTGACGATGCATTCCTTGCCGCGTTGCTGACCGTCATCGGCTATTCGGTCATGGACTCGATCGTCATCTTCGACCGCATCCGGGAGAACGGCCGTCTCATGGCCGATCAGCCGTACGGCCAAATGGTCAATACATCGCTGTTGCAGACCATGACGCGTTCGGTCTACACGCTGGCCACCGTGCTGATCGTGCTGCTCGCGCTGTTCTTCTACGGCGGCGACACGCTCAAGAATTTCGCCTTCGCGCTTTTGGTCGGCGTGACGAGCGGCGCATACTCGTCGATCTTCATCGCCAGCCCGCTGCTCGTCATGTGGAAAGATGTCACCGACCGCCAGCGCGCCGGGAAACATGCCGCCGTATTGGCGCGCGAAGCCGCCGGCGCTCGAAGCCGCATCGCGAATACGGACCTGAGCCGGACGTCGGCCCGCGCGACCGGCAGCCAGCCGCAGCCTGCTGCGCCTGCGGCCAAACGGAATAAGATCAAGCGTCCGTCGGCGGCGCCGCCCCGCTACCGGCGC
Organism: Candidatus Eremiobacteraceae bacterium; assembly: GCA_036561585.1. Taxonomy (GTDB): domain Bacteria; phylum Vulcanimicrobiota; class Vulcanimicrobiia; order Eremiobacterales; family Eremiobacteraceae; genus JABCYQ01. The sequence continues at coordinate 2,997 of DATBOZ010000082.1, forward strand.
CGCCGCGATGGTGAGGCAGCGGGATCCGGACCCGATGGCGGCATCGAGCTCTTGACCGACGGCACAGACGCCGCTTCCGATGACGCCGCCGCAAACGCAGACGAGACGCGCTGACGGCGAAGACGCGCTGAGCCGGACGGCGCGCGCCCGCACCGCGGCGCTCGCGGTACCTCTCGCCTCAAATTCGCTGCTCGTCGTCGCGAAGTTAGCCGTCTGGCTCGCGTCGGGCTCGGTCAGCGTGCTCTCCGAAGCGGTCCATTCCGCGACCGATCTCTTCGTCACCACCGTGCAGTTGATCACCGTCCGGCTCGCAGCTCGGCCTGCCGACCACGATCACGCCTACGGCCACGGCAAGTTCGAAAATGTCAGCGCCGCCTTCGAAGCGCTGTTCATCATGGCGGTCGCGGCGTTCGTCGTTTGGCAAGCCATCGCCAAGTTGCATACGCCTGCGGCACCGGCGCACTTGGAGATCGGCATCGGCGTGATGGTCGCTTCGAGCGTCATCAACTGCTTCGTGTGGCTGCGGCTGCGCAAAGTCGCCGACCTCGAACAGTCGCCGGCGCTGCAAGCAGAAGCGATGCAGCTGCAAGCCGACGTATGGACCGCGCTCGGTGTGGCGGCGGGCCTCGGCGCGATCCGTCTCACCGGCCTGGTCATCATCGACCCCATCCTTTCGTTGCTCATCGCGGGCCTCATCGTCCGGTCGGCGTACGAAGTGACGGCGCGCGCGGTGATCGACTTGACGGACGGCCGCCTACCGCCGGATCAAGAGGCCCACATCCGCGAGATCATCGAGCGGCACCGGCCGATGTTCGTCGGCTATCACAAACTGCGGACGCGGCGCGCCGGCGGCGGCGAATTCATCGACTTCCATCTGCAGATGCGCAGCGACATGCCGCTCAAAGAGGCACACGATCAATCGGACACGATCGTGGTCGACATCAAACGCGAGCTACCGCGTGCGCACGTGCTGATCCACCTGGAACCCGAGGAGTAGCGCCCCGACATGCGCGACGCGAAAAAGCCTGACGAGAGTGTTTTCAAAGTGCGCCGCCGCTACCCGGGCGCTGCCGTGCATTCGGTCTGGCAGCGGATGCTGCTCTGGCGGCCTGTCGTCGATCTCGACCGCAGTCCGCAATCGGCCATCTTTTTGGCGGGTCTCGCGCGCAGCGGCACGACGTGGCTCGCGCGGGTCCTCAACTATCGCAATGATTTCCGCCACATCAACGAACCGTTCACGCCGTGGCGCTTCCGGGGCTGCGACGCGTTTCCGCACGCCCTCTATCTCCGGCCGGATGAGACGTCGCCGACGTATCTGGACCCAGCCCGGCGGTTGATCACGGGCGAAGAAGGCTTCAACTACATGACGCACCACTACAACCGGCGCGTGTTCTGCTCGCGGCGCATGATCAAAGAAGTGCGCGCGAACCTCTGGCTGAAGTGGCTGCACGTGCAATTCCCCGGCATGCCGATCGTATTGCTCATGCGCCACCCCATCGCGACCGTCAACTCGCGTATCAAGCGCGGGAACACGAACTATTTCGCGCGACTCTTCGAAGAACCGAAGCTCATCGAAGATCACCTGATGCCGTATCGCGAAGAGATGGATCGCTTGCTGAGCGCGAGCGATTTCGAGCAGCGGATCTTTTCGTGGTGCGTCGATCACTACGTGCCGCTGCGCCAGTGCCGGCCCGGCGATCTGCACTTGGCCTACTACGAGCGCTTCTCCGAAACGCCGGAAACGGAACTCGACGCGTTGTTCAAATACGTCGGCGTCAAGTACGGCGATGACGTCCTATCGTTCGTCAAACGCCCTTCGCCGGTCGCGCGCAAAGATGCGGCGATCAATACCGGCAAGAGCGTGGTGGGGCTGTGGCAGGAGGAGATCTCGGCTGAAGACGTGGCCAAAGCCATGCGGATCTTAGCGCTGTTCGGGCTAGACCGCGTGTACGGCGAAGGGCCGATGCCCGATCCTGCAGCCGCGCAGTCGATGCTCGCTTCGGATTGATTCAATCGACGACGATGTAGTAGGGCGAGCATCGCTCGCCCATCCGAAAAAATTGGCCGACCATAAAGGTCGGCCCCACATTATCTAAACACAAGGCCGACCATAAAGGTCGGCACTACAAAAATACGGGCCGACCATAAAGGTCGGCACTACAGGGTCGGCACTACAGAGTCGTTAGGCCAGGGCGGCGACGCGGGCGAGGAAGCGCTCGAGGCGATCGCGCGAGAACATGATGCCCGGCAGCGGATGCGTCTCCGGCGCATGGAAATCCGTACCGCCCGTGACGAGCAGACCGCGCGCGTCGGCGAAGTCGATGATGTGGCGTTGATAGTCCGCATCCGCGGACGGATGGACCGCTTCGACACCCTCCACGCCCAAGTCGGCGATCTCAGGCAGATGCCGCTCTTCACGCAGGCGCTTGGGATGCGCGATCACGACGATGCCGCCCGAGTCGTGCACCATCGGCACGATGTCGGCCGACGTGAGGCGTTTGAGTTTGACGAAGCCCTTCTCGCCGTCGGCCAGATACTTGTCAAACGCCTCTTGAATGTTCGAGACGATGCCCTTTGCGAGCAGCGCGCGCGCAAGATGCGGCCGGCCCACGGATCCGCCGCCGGCGACCTGGGCCCGGACGTCTTCAAACGTGACGTCGACGCCGAGTCCTCGCATGCGTTCGACGATGGCCTTCATGCGCACGACGCGCTCGTCGCGTTGCTTGCGCAGCGCGGTCAGCAGCACGCAGTCGGGATCGGTGACGCCGTATGCGAGGAGGTGCACCGTGTGCCCCTCGTGTTCGGTGTCGACTTCGAGCCCGGGCACACAGCGCGACGCGAGATCTGCCGGAACCGGATACGCGTCGATGGTGTCGTGGTCGGTGACCGAGAAGCACTCGAGGTCTTTGGCGCGGATCTCCGCATACAAGCGCTCCGGCGACCAGACACCGTCGGAGCAGTTCGTGTGCAGTTGGAGATCGATATAGGCTTCGGTCATCGAGCGCCCGCGACCAGCGCGTCGGCTTTGACGTAGCCGCGCTCGACGAGATAGCGCATGACTTTATCGGCGCTCTCCTCGGGCGTCTCTTCGTGCGTCTTCAGGTGCAGCTCGGGGTTGACGGGTGCTTCGTACGGATCCGATACGCCGGTGAACTCTTTGAGCTCGCCGCGCATGGCCTTGGCGTACATCTCAACTTTGCCGTCGCGCGTGGCGCAGATCTCGAGCGGGCAGTCGGCGAACACCTCGATGAAATCCTCGCCTACCATCTCGCGAACGTCGTCGCGGGTGGCTTTGTACGGCGAGATGGCCGAACAGACCACGCCGACGCCGTTGCGCTGCAGCAGGTGGCCGACGAAACCGATGCGGCGGATGTTGGTGTCGCGGTCTTCCTTGGAGAAGCCGAGGCCCTTGGAAAGATTGGTGCGGACGACGTCGCCGTCAAGCGATTCGAAGTTGCGGCCGGCCGCTGTGATGCGCTTCTCCAGAATGCGCGCGATGGTCGTCTTTCCGGATCCGGACAAGCCCGTGAACCAGATGATGAATCCTTTTTCGGTCGACAAGTGGACGGTGCTCCTTACGGCGAGATGAGTGGCTACATGACGAGTGTTCGGACAGCGGTAGGGCCGGCCTTTGCCCCTTCAAGCGCAATTTCGGGGGGCGGTTGGTCCTAAAGGGCACAGGGACTAGTGGGCGCCGAGCATAGCCTTGGCTTCGATACGCCGGAATACGAGTGCGTCGACCGCCTGGGAGAAGAGCGCTACCACCAGGAGAACAGCGATCATGCTCGGGACATCCGCCGCGGCTTGCGCCTGCTGGAGCGATCGTCCGAGACCGATCGTTCCAACGACCAGCAGCTCGCCCGAGAGCAGCGCGCGAAACGCATACGCCCACGCCTGTTTTGCGCCCGACATGATGCTCGGCAGTGCCGCCGGGAAGATCACCGACCGGATGAGGTACCATCCGCGCGCACCAAGCACGCGTGCGGCTTGCACCGTGCGCGAACGAATCGCGGCAGCGCCGTCGACGGTCGCGAGCGCCATGGAGATCGTCGCATGGATCAAGATCGTGCCGATGATGCATTTGTCGGTCGGGCCGAACCAGACGAGCATGAGCGGCACGAATGTCACGCTCGGCATCGACAGCAAGCTGATGAAAACCGGTTGCACGCCGACCGCCCAATCCTTGGTGAGCGACAGCAGCAAGCCGAAGCTGAGTCCAAGTGCACATGCGATGAGATAGCCGATCACCAGCCGCGCGGCACTCGCCGCGAGCGCAGCCTCGATCGAGCCGTTGAGGACTTGCGTCCTCAGCGCCTCGAACGTGACGAGCGGCGACGGAAGGATCTTCGTCGGCACGAGCCCCGTGCCGGACGCACTAGCCCAAAGGATGAGGACGAGTACGATGAACCATAGTTCCCGCAAAACTTTCATGGTCGTCTCCTCTGTCGTACACCTGGGCGCGCAGTTCCCGTCCGACGAGCGCCGCAATGCCGGCGACATCTTCGGGCGTCCTCGGTCTGTCGATCCGGACGTCCAAAATTTCGGCGACACGGCCGGGACCGGCGGACAACACGACGACGCGGTCGGCGAGCACACACGCTTCCGGCACGCTGTGCGTCACCAGCACGGTCGTGGATCTCGTGAGCTGCCACAGGTCGGCGAGTTCGCGTTGCATGATGAGACGCGTGACTTCGTCCAGCGCAGCGAACGGGTCGTCGAGCAGCAGCACCGGAGGGCGTAAGACGAGCGCGCGCGCGATGGCGGTGCGCTGCCGCATGCTGTTGGACAATTCGCGTGGATACAGATGCGCGACCCGTTCCAACCGCACGATACGAAGCAACGTTTCGACCGCGCTCGCGATCGCCGCCGGACTTTCCGCGCGCGCGCGAAGGCCGTAAGCGATATTCTCTTCGACCGTGAGCCATGGGAAGAGTTCGCCATCTTGGAAGACGATCTGCCGGTCCACGCTCGGGCCTCGCACCGCGGTGCCCCCGACCCGGACCGCGCCCGCGTCGCACTGGAGCAATCCGCCGATCAGGTCGATGAGCAGCGACTTGCCGCAGCCCGACGGCCCGACGACGCTGACGAATTCACCGGCGCCGATGGAAAGGTCGAGCGGACCGATCCCGCCGCCGCCGGCAAACGTGCGCACGGCACCGGCGAGCTCAATCGCGTCCACCTCGACGGACCTCGATTTCCGGCGCTTCTGCTACGCGGTCGTTCCGGCCATGGCGGCGATCAGCACGTCCGCGACTTCCGGGCGGGAAAATTCGGCGGGCGGCCGCTCGCCGGCGCGCAGCATGTCGCGCACTTTGGTGCCCGACAACGCGACGCGATCCTCTGCTTTGTGCGGACACGTCTTCGTGGTGGCCATGCCTTCGCAGACGTTGCACCAGAACGAATGCTCGAAACGCATGATGGTGATGTCGAGCTCGCCTTCGATGTCGTCGAAGATGCGCTGCGCGTCGAACGTGCCGTAATACGAGCCGACGCCGGCGTGGTCTCGGCCGACGATGAAGTGGCTCACGCCGTAATTCTTGCGCGCGATCGCG
>DATBOZ010000083.1:0-24516 GCA_036561585.1 Candidatus Eremiobacteraceae bacterium
CAATCGCCGGACGGCCCGGTCGCCGAGCAGCGCATCCACGTCAGATACACTGACCCGTCCTTGCCGATGGCGAGATCGCTGAATTGGTCGATGACCGGATAGGTGACCGCGTCCACGCCGACGTTGGTCCATGTCACGCCACCATCCGGTGAGTGCGCGACCGACATCAGCGTGTTGTTCGACGGGTCGAATTCTGTGGTCGAGATGTAGATCCAATTGGGCCACTGGCTCGTCGGGGTGTCGTCGATCTGCATCCAAGGCTTGTCGACGAGGACGTACGGCGATATGCCGGTCACCGCGAGTGCGGGCGCCGACCAACTGCCGCCGTTGTTCGTCGACTTCTCGAGCGCGATCTCGTACGCCGAGCCCGTGCTGTCGATGCCGCCGATGAAGGCGTTATGGTGCAAATCGTATCCGACGATGGGGTCACCGAGGCCGCCGGTGCCGGGAAGCGACGCCAGACACGTGTGGTTCCACGTCGATCCCTTATTGGACGAGGCATAGAAGCCTTGAGTGTTCGGACAATTATAGTCGTTGCCGCCGGTGAGCAGGTGCGATGCCTTCTTCGGGTCCACTGCGATCGGCGTTTCGTCGACTGGGCTTCCGCCTCCCGAAGCCTGAGCATTCGGTGTCGTGCACGGAACGGGTGAGCAGGTCAGCGCAAATGGATTCACGACCTGACGAAAGACGTAGGGCACGCGAATTTTGCCCGATCGAAGTGCTTGAGCGATCAGAACGCTGCCGGAAAACGGGCTACGCATGTTCACCCGTTGTCCGTAGTTGAAATACCGCGTGGTGAACGGGGAGCTCGCGACGACTTGAGCGGCCGCGGGCCGCAACTGGAGCTCGTCGACCTGCGCAGGTTGAAACTGCGCAAGTCCGAGTAGAGTTACTACAGCTAGCAACATATTTGGTTTCCTTCCCAGACGGAAAGTGCTCTGAATGTCGACTTCGGAGATTCTGTTGGAACCGCCACAAACTCTCTCGCCACGATGCGAGATTTTGGGTTCGATCGTTTAGGGACAAAAGAATATGAAAACCAAAGGACCATTGGTCCCGGTTGTGTCAGCGTTGTGCCGAGCACTGAGCTTCTCGAAGCCGATCTGCTCTCGCCGGTTAGTTCTCGACGAGCTCGCGCAACCGGCTAAGCGCCACGTCCCAGCGCCGTGAGATCTGGTCGAGGTAGCGGCGCGCTCGAAGAACCCGCCGCAGATCCAGTTGCCAAACCCGCTCGCGGCCGCGCCGGGCGCCATGCACGAGTCCCGCGTCGCCCATCACGCAGAGATGTTTGGTGATCGCTTGACGCGTGAGATTGGAGCCTGCCGTAAGCCGGGCGATGGACATCGGCCCGTCATCGCTGAGTCGAGCGACGAGCCTGAGACGTGTCTCGTCGCCGAGCGCCGCGAAAAGCGGTGCGGAGTCTCTCGTTTCTGCGATTGTTCGCGTGCTACGGCGCATGGGCGAGATATTTCTCGATGAGCGCGATCACCGTCGTCCACCCTTGCTCGTTTGCCGTGAAAGCTTTGGCGCGGCGAGCGAGCGGAATCCGCTCGAAGCCGGACTCCGTCACGGTGAGCGCGACGCCGTCGGTCGCGTCCTCGAGCACGAACTCCACGAGTGTGGTCGGCTCCGCCGAGTAATCGACGTCTCGCTCGACGGCATACGGATGCCATCGGAATGAGAACAGCCGCTTCGGTTCCACCTTCTCGATGATGATCTCGAACGGAAAACCCTCGTATTCCTTTTGCGCAGCGGCGACCTCGGCGTCCACGGTGGTGGGCACGATCACGCCGCGAATATGAGCGCCAGGCACAAACGATCCGTCCAACTTCATGCCGAACCAACTGCCGAATTCCGATGCGTCGGTAATGGCCCGCCAAACCCGATCGCGCGATGCGCGAAGAATGATATTCTTTTCGATGCGGTTCTCGCTCATGTGCAACCTCTCGGTTGCAGTATAGCAGCGCCGCCAGAGATATGCAACCCCCGGGTTGCTCATATCGGCGCGCCTTGCCGCGATCGAGACTTCAGGCAGGGTCTCGTCGTGATTGTGTGTTATCCACTCCGTCCACGCAACTACTGAAATACGCAAGAATCGAGAGGAGCACCGGCCATGGCCCTGATCAAGAAGTACGTTCCGGGTGAGATCTGCTGGACCGACCTTGGCACCACGAATGTCGCGGGCGCGAAGAAATTCTATAAGAGCCTCTTCGGGTGGACATCGGTCGATTTCCCGATGGGCGACGACGCGAAGTACACGATTTTTCAGATCAAAGGCAAAGACGTCTGCGCGCTGTACCCGATGATGCCGCAGCAGAAGAAAATGAAAATGCCGCCGTCGTGGGTCCCGTTCATCTCTGTCAAAAGTGTCGACGCGACGGTCAAGAAGGCCAAAGCAGCCGGCGGAAAGGTCATCTCGCCGCCGATGGATGTCGGCGATATGGGCCGCACCGCGATCATCCAAGACCCGACGCGAGCGACCTTTTCGCTTTGGCAAGCGAGCAAGCACCGAGGTGCGGCAGTGAAGGATATTCCCGGCACGGTTTGCTGGCAAGATCTGAATACGCCCAAGCCTGCCGTCGCGGGAAAATTTTACACCAAGGTCATCGGATGGACGGCTGAGGATAAGAATTTTGGCGGGGACGCATACCACGTTTTCAAGATCGGAAAGATGAACGAGTGCGGGATGTGGCCCCAGCCCATGAAAAAGCTTCCGCCGTCCTGGATCACGTATTGGCAGGTCGCCGACTGCGCGAAGTCGGTCGCGAAGATCAAGCGGTTGGGTGGCCGAGTGTTGATGGGCACGACTGAAGTCCCCGAAATGTGCCGCTTCGCCATCGCCAAGGACCCGCAGGGCGCAGCCTTCGGATTGCTCGAGCCTGAGATGTGAATCCGCTTTGAACCGAAGTCGACGGAAAGCAGAACCATGAAGCATTTTCTGGTCCGATATCAATTCAAGAACGGAACCGCGCAGGATTGGCATAAGGAGATCGAGCGGTTCATCGCTGCCCTGGAAAGCGATCCGACCATGAATGAACGGATCGCGTACCGCTGCATGAAGAGCCGCGAAGGCAACGAGTACTTCCACATCGCCGCGGCCGTAGACGACCAGGCCGTCAAAGACTTGGGCGCACGCGATTACTTCAAGCATTACACGGGCAAGACGGACGCCGTCTCTGGGGACACGGTCGAGGTTCTACCGCTCGACATCATCGCGCAGACCAAGCGACCGGCGTGAGTGTCGCTCGCCAAGGGACTCGCGCCGCGCTCATCCAACTCGCGCCGCCTCACCGCATCGCACAGAGGAGATGATCATGGAACTCGAGCCCTATTTGTTCTTCAGCGGCAACTGTGAAGAAGCGCTGAACTTCTACAAAGCCATCTTCGGCGGCGAGATCACCTCGATCAGCCGATGGAAAGACGCGCCGGCCGAAATGGGTATGCCCGCCGAGCTCGGCGAGCGGGTCATGCACGCGAACTTCAAATCGCCTACGTTGAAATTCATGGCGTCGGACTCGCGGCCGACCACACAGTATGGAGAAGGCCGCATTTCTTTGTCGCTCGGGACCAGCGACATCGCTGAAGCGCAGCGCGTTTGGGATGCTTTGTCGAAGGGCGCGAACGTCGAGATGCCGATGGAGGACACGCATTGGGGCGCGAAATTCGGGATGCTGACCGACAAGTATGGCGTGGACTGGATGATCAACTGCCAAATCGAACCACGCCCGAACTAGCGCGCCGGCTTGCTCACCGATAACACTGTAGTGCCGACCTTTATGGTCGGCCGATCTTTTGGGCGAGCGATGCTCGCGCTACGACAATTTTGGGCGAGCGATGCTCGCGCTACGACAATTTTGGGCAAGCGATGCTCGCCCTACGACAATTACGTCCTGACGCTTTGCGCGAGCGCGGCGCCGCGCCGGTACAAGACGAAGATCAGGACCGCGAACACGATGCCGCCGAGCGGCGTCGCGATGGTTTGAAAGGCATCGCCGACGATCGCGAACGGCGTAGCCTTTCCGGATGCGACGATGACGCCGGCGAGCAGCACGCCGAACAGACTTTCGCCGACGATGAGTCCGGAAGCGATCAGAACGCCGAGGCGCTTTGCGATGTCGCCATTCGGCCGGGTTGCGACCCAGCGATTGTAACTCCAGCCCACCACAGCGCCGATCACCGCCGCTGCAGTCGTTGTGGCGGGAAGATAGATCCCAAGGCCCACGGCGAGCGGCGGCAGTTGAAGCCCGCGCGTCGCGCGCAGAATCTCATCGACGGCGATGATGCCGAGACCGATGAGCACGCCGATGCCGATCAAACCCCAGTCGATCTGACCGCTGATGACACCATTTGCGAGCGCGGAAATCAACGTCGCCTGCGGCGCCGGCAGCGCGTGCGCGCTCGTGCCGAAGCCGTACGCCTTGTTGAGGAGGTCTAGGATCGGCGGGATGACGACCGCGCCGAAGATCACCCCTGCGACGAGCGACACTTGCTGGCGCCACGGTGTGGCATCGACGAGCTGACCCGTTTTGAGATCTTGCAAGTTGTCGTTTGAAATCGACGCGACGCACAGGACCACGCCGGTGACGAACAGTGCAAAGGCGACGAGCGCCGGCGCACCTGCGGCGCCGGCCGTCTTTGCGATGACGAGCAAGAGCAATGCCGCGCCGATGATGCTGAGGATGCCGATCCCGGACACCGGACTGTTCGACGATCCGATCAGGCCCGCCATGTATCCGCATGCCGCGGCGACGAAGAAGCCGGCGACCACGACGTAGAGAACGCCTGCGATCACGAGCGGCACCGTCAGTGACGCGACCGGACTCCCATGCAGGAATATCGCGAACAAGACTGCGAGCGGCACGAAGCATGCGAGGCTGATGAGCGCGACCGTGCTGAGCGGCAGGTCGCGTTCCGTGCGCGGCAATCCGCTGCTATCACCTTTCGTCGATGCGAGATGTCGCGATGCGGCCAGCGACGACAGGATTCCGGTCCACACCGGTTTTGCGAGTCTGCCGAGCGTCCAAATCGCCGAGATGCCGATCGTGCCGGCACCGATGAAGCGGACCTGGTGCCTCCAAACGTTGAGCGCGACGTCGGCGGCGGGGCCGGCCACCGGATGTAGTGCGGTGAGCAGCGGCGTCAAGATGCCCCATGCGATGACGAGGCCGGTGAGGATCGCGAGGCCGACCGAGATTCCGATAAGATGCCCCGCGCCGACCAGCGCGAGCGACATCGACATGCCGAACCCGGTCGCGCCGGCACCGAACCTGAAATAACCGGCGATTGTATCGGTGAAGACGCGTGCCGCGGCGACCAAGGCGTATCCGGCGGAAGCGAGCGCGCCGAGACAGAGCGCGACAAGGCCGCGGCGATTTTCCTCGACCGATGCTGCGGATTCGCCGCTCGCCCCGACACCGACTCTCAACACTTCTGCTGCGGCGACGCCCTCCGGATACGGCAGATCGGATTGCGAGACCAACGCGCGCCGTAGCGGCACGCTGTACATCACGCCAAGAATGCCGCCGATCGCGCAGACGCCGAACGATTCCCAGTACGGAAATCCGGTCCACCATCCGATCATGACGAGGCCCGGCAAGACGAAAATGACGGACGAGAGCGTGCCGGCCGCCGACGCCACGGTCTGAACGATATTGTTCTCGAAGATGGTGGCGTTCTTGAACATGCGCAGGACGGCCATCGAGATGACCGCCGCGGGGATCGACGAAGCGAACGTCAACCCGACTTTCAGACCGAGATAGACGTTTGCCGCGGTGAATACGAGCGTGATCGCCGCACCGAGGATGATTCCTCGCCACGTGAGCTCGAGCCGGTTATCGGAGTCCGTGCGCATGGTGGGCGAAGCCAAAGTAAAGAACCTTTCGAGGAGCGAGTTCTCATGGTTCCGTCCGGCGTTACTGCTGAGGCGTAGTTTGTACGGTCTTGAACGGGATGCCTCCGCGGGCCGTGGCTTGCATCGTCACTGCCGAATGTCGGCATCGAGACCGCGCGGGATAAGATAGTACGCCGCGATTCCGAGATAGGCGATGAAACTTGCGGCCGGCGATGCCAGGGCGAGAAACATCGCGCAGACATAGCCGATGAGTCCGAAGCGGTATGCGACCACGGTTGGCTTGATGACGTCGGCGGTCACATCTTGGACGAATGCGTGCGCGTCGATCAGATGTTTCAACAGCAGATTGAACAGAATCGCGATTGTGGTGAGTACCAAACCGTAGAGAAAAGTCGATGTTCGCATCGACGGATACATTCCAAGAGTCGTCGTCGCGAACGGCACGAAGACCGTCGCGCCGAGCAACATGAGATTGATGAAGACGGTCCGCCGGTCGATGTTCGCGACCTTTCGGAAAAGCGCATGATGATTCTGCCACATGATGCCGATCACCGCAAAGCTCAACGCGTACGCGAGGACGTTCGGCCAAAGGCGGAGCAGCGCGGTTGTGAGGTCGTTCTCCGATGGCGCACGCATCTGCGGCAGCACGATCCCTAAGATCAGCAGCGTGACCGCAAACGAAAATACACCGTCGGAGAATGCTTCGAAACGCGACTTGCTCACGCGCGCTCCGTACCACGCTTCGCATTGATTATCCGCCTGATTCGTGACTGCGCCGCAGGAGCAGACGCGTCTTGCGCACGCCGAGGAAGAGATTGACGGCGACCGCCGCGATCAAACTCCAGGAAAAGACGAGGTTGACCCGTTGCAGCGTCTCGATCTCGTGGCCGGTTGATTGGCCCCCGATGAAGATGACGCTGGCACCCGCGAGGAAGAGCGCGCCGAAGATGATGATCCCGAGCCCGTAGCTTGCGACAAGCGCCGCCCAGCGGAAGCGCGTCCATTCCGGACGGATAAGATTGATCGTGTGACCGGTCAATTCCAACATGACGAGCAGTAGATACGGTAGGAACATCTCGTGCCACATCGGCGCGAGGACGAAATTGCCGTTGTCGGCACTCAATCGCGCGCCCGACGTCCGCAACACCGACAAGAACCACAGATTGACGATCAGCAATACGGCGATTCCGGTGACGGATTCGAATCGCGGTGTGCGCCGCGGTTCAGCCTGCTGCTCTGCAGACGGCTGCCATTTCGGGTCCCAGCTTTCGGGGAATTTTTGCACGTGGGTCTGGATCATCGCGAAGATGACGGTCACGATGGCGAACTGCACGACCGCCTGCACGACGAATACCGAGATCGCCCCCGGGAATGCCGCGAGATCGAATATCGCAACGGCCGCGATGACCAGGAGCGCGAGGATCGCATTGAGCGTCAGCACGCGCAAGTAAAATGGAAAGAGTTCCGGGCCGATCAGCTGGCGCCCGAACACGACGCTGCCGCCGCCCGAACGGTACTTGCCGGCCATCACGACAGGGTGGCCGAATTGGCCGAGCACCACGCGTTGCTCCGCGTCGGTGAGCGGCCGGCCGAGCTCGCCGGCTTTCTCGTCCATGTGCGCGGCGATGTTCGAGCCGAGTTCGTCGATGATGTCATCGCGATGCTCAGGGGGAAGCGAATCTTTGACGGCCTTCAGATAACGATCGACGAGTTCCACGGTCTATGCCTCCTGGAGCATGGTATTCAGGGCTGTGTTGATGACGCGCCACTCTTCGAGCAGCTGCGCGAGCATCGTCTCGCCATCTACGGACAGACGATAGAAGCGTTTCTTGCGGCTGTTCTCTTCGCGCCACTCGCTTTGCAAGAGACCCTGGCTTTCGAGCCGGCGCAAGAGCGGGTAGAGCGTGCCTTCGTCGATGACCAGGCCATCGTCGGCGAGCGCTTTGCGCAGCGTGTAGCCGTACTGCTCCGCCTTGAGCTGCGCGAGCACGGCGAGGATCAAGCAACCTCGACGCAACTCAAGCCGCAAGTTCTCGAAACGGTCGTTTTCGTTCACGGCTACTGTATCTCGTATAGCATGTGATACACACTATATACCACACAGTATAGATTGTCAAGGCCTTTTGTTGAGCGCCGTGCCTGGAGGGGCAGGTCGGCATGACCCGGTCGACAACCCTTGCCCTCGGCATGGCGCGGATAGGTAAGGAACATCGGCGATTCGCACGACTCACGAAGCTCTGCCTAGCGCTGCCGGAATCGACGGCCGACGGCGAACAGCACACCGGGTTCCTCGTGCGTGGGCGGACGTTTGCGTATCACCTCGTCGACCATCACGGAGACGGAAGATTTGCCCTCTGCTGCAAGGCGGCGGCCGGGGAAAGCAAACGGCTCGCCGGCGCCGATCCGGCGCGATTTTTCGTGCCGCCCTACATCGGTCCGAAGGGATGGTTCGGACTCGATTTAGACGCCGCCGTGATCGATTGGAAGGAGATCGAGCGTCTTGTCAACGCCAACTATCGACTTGTCGCGCCGAAGACCCTCGCCGCTCGCGTGGGTTCATAGATGAACGCGACGTCTTCGCTCCGGCATTTGCATCGACCGGATCACGTGCTCGTGCTCCCCAATGCCTGGGACGCCGCGAGCGCCGTCATCTTTGAAGAGTCGGGCGCCGAAGCGATCGCGACGACAAGCGCGGGCCTCGCTTGGGCTAACGGCTACAGCGACGGACGTATCCTACCTCGGCGCGTCCTTTTCGACAGCGTCGCTGCTATCGCGCGCGTGACGACGATCCCCCTCACCGTCGACTGTGAAGGCGGGTACGCAGAAGATCCCGGACAAGTCGCCGAGTTGATCCGCGCGCTTGTCGGAGCCGCGCGCGTCGACGGCATCAACATCGAAGACGGCCAGGAATCGCCCAAAGTGCTCGCACAGAAGATCGAAGCGATCCGGCGAGTCGCCGACGCCGCGGGATCCGGATTGTTCATCAACGCGCGCATCGACGTCTATCTGCTTGAACTCGTCGCGGCAGAGCGCGCGCTCGAAGAAACGCTCGAACGTGCGACGCGCTACGAGGCGGCCGGCTGCGACGGCATATTCGTGCCTGGACTTTCCGATCCAAGCGCCATCGGGAAAATCGTGAACGCGACGGAACTGCCCGTCAACGTGCTCGCCTCGCCAGCATTGCCTGCATTTGACACCTTGCGCACGATCGGCGTCCGGCGCTTAAGCCTCGGCTCTGGAATCGCGCTGCGGGCGTACGGCACGGCGCGGCGGCTCGCAGCGGCGATCCTGAACGATGGGTCGCTCGCCGATGTGTATGCATCGGAATCCATCACCTATTCGGAAATGAATGGCTTGATGCGCGCGCGCGAGCGCGAGTAAGCGGGCGCACACTGACTGACGCTTCGAAACGTCATGAGCGCCGATTTCGTTCCATGGCCAAAGGGCGATGCGCTTGTTCGGAGGATCCTATGCTCAGTCACTCAACCGCCAGGCGGTTTTCCATTTCCGCGTTCCTGATCGCGATCGCGTTGGTGGTGTCACTAGCGATGTCGGCGATCCGCCCTGCGATGGCTGAAACGGCCGGACAGGCGAGCACGCGGAACATCATCCTCGGCTCGGTCGCCGCGATAACGGCGATCATCCTCTACAACAACTATCAACACAAAAAAGCAGCAGCGAACACCATCGTCGGACGGACCGCGGACGGCGGCATCGTCTACGGCAACGGCCAAGTCGTCTATCCGAACGGCAGAGTCTACTACCCGAGCAACGATGGACGCACGGCGTGCGCCTACGATGGCGAAGGTCCGTATTGCGACCAAAATGCGCGGCTCTATCACGGACATCGCGGCCACGCATACGGCAAGTACAAGCATCATCACGATGATCAAAACGATCAGGGTGACGACGACAACGGCGACCACGGCAACTAACGATTTTGAAGGAGGGTGAGCAGCGCTCACCCTTTTTGTCTCTGTGGGGCCGACCTTTACGGTCGGCCATTTTTTCTTGTGGGGCCGGTCGATGAATAACATCGGCACGACAATGAATAGGGTGAGCGTTGCTCACCCTACTACAAGAGAGTCGCTAGTGGTGGCTGACGCTCGCCGTTGTGCCCGGATAGTTGAGCGCGACGGTTTGGCGCACTTCGGTCACGACAACCGAACCTTGACGCAGCGACACATTCGTGCGCGTGTTGTTGGCGTAGAGCGCACCGGCGATCAGGCCGGCTGCCCCGCCGAGATTCGACTTGAAGACGGTCTTGCCGATCATATTGCCGACCAGCATACCGGCCACCGCAGTCATCGCGACGTTGCCCATGTTGTTATGGCGCTGCGTTTCCTGAGACTGCAGCTTCATCGAGACGGCGCCCTGACGTCCGTTCGCCAGCACGAGGCGATCGACGGCAAAGGTAAGGACTGCGTTTCGGCCCTGCCCGGCGCTCACCGCCTGCACGACGTGGCCATAGAGAAGCGCGCTGCTATACACGCCATTGCCGTTCGGGTATGGCGATGTCATCGTCATCGTGAACTTATCGCCGGCGTGTGCACTGCCGGAGTCGATGGTCTGGTTGATTTTCGACGTGACCATCGCGCCGGCGCTCAAATACAACGGGCTGGCACTCGCGGCCATCGGCAGTGCGATGGCGAGCGCTGCGGCCGTCGACGCGATCAGTTGATGGAAGGGTTTCATACGAAGTGACTCCTTGGAGCAGGTCCCGGAATCGGGGATCATCCGCTGCTTCCTTATACCCATATGTTCGGTGCTTCCACCGCGTCGCGGCCATTGACAATTCGATAATATCGCGCACCAAGGCGGCTCGAATAAAGAACGAGGCCGACCATAAAGGTCGGCCTCGCACCCAGAACGATTCGACTATTTCTTTTTCGCCTTCGGCGGAACGATGGCGTCTTTGAATGCTTTGGCTAGCCGAAACTTCACGACGGTCTTCGCCGCGATCTTGATCGTCTCGCCGGTGGCCGGGTTTCTCCCCATGCGCGCCTTGCGAGCTGCCTTCACGGCTTTGCCCAGTCCAGGGATCTGGAACTGGCCGCTCTTCTTGGTTTCTCTGACCGCGAGCGCAACGACTTGTTCCATGAACGCGATTGCGGTTTTACGGTCGACCTTCACCCTTGTCGCCAATTCTTTGATGACTTCGGTCTTGGTCATTGCTTTTGCCACGGTTTCGCCTCTCTCTGACAAAGGAGTTTGCACGGTGAATCGGCGGCGTCGTTGGATGGATCACGAGCGCCGTCTCGAGCATCCCGGTTACGCAGACCAGCACGAAAACCCTTATAAATGAGGCGATTTGCAACAGAAAATCCGGCAGGAATACGGAGACGCGGTAGTGGCCGGCGCCGCTCGCGAGCGCGTGACCATCGTCACTTCCTGAGGACTTCGGACGGCGTCGAGCCGATACTAGAAGGCATGAGAGCCTTCAGCTTTATCGGTCTTCTCGCCGTCGTCGCCATCATCGGCTTCACGGCAAAATCGTACCTGCAGCCTCCCGCGTCGCACGACCCGAATGACAAGACGACCGTGGAGTACTGGGTCGCGCACACAGGCGACCGCACCGCGATGATCTCGTTTTGCGGGCAGCATCCGCAGCAACAGGACAGCGCGGACTGCACGCTCGCCGTCGAGGCGCAGACCCAAGTGGACGGCCAGGCTCAGCATACAAACGCTGGCCAGAACACCACCGGCGTCACGTCCGCCAGCGGGGATGCCAACGATCAGCTCCAGGCGCAGCAGGATGCGAATTCCATGGGTTCGGGCAGTCCGTAGACTTCAGCCGATAAAACTTGCCGGGCATAAAGCCCGGCACGACGATAATGACCCTAGCGCCCGAGCCGCTCGCGGCCGTGCGGCGCGCTCAAGTCTTGTAACGGGCCGATCGGCACGATCCGCGTTGGATTGATCTCGTCATGCGTGATGTAGTAGTGGCGCTTGATGTGATCGAAATTTACGGTCTTGGCGACGTCGCGGAATTGATAGAGGTCGCAGAGGTAGCCGTAGAGGTTGGGATAGTCGAGTATCCGCCGCAGATTGCACTTGAAATGCCCGTAGTAGACCGCATCGAAGCGGACGAGCGTGACGAACAGGCGCCAATCGCTCTCGACCGGCGCCGGCCCGAAGAGATAGCGCCGCTCCGCGAGGCGCGCCTCGATTGTGTCGAGGGTCTCGAAGACGCGGCGCGCCGCGTGTTCGTAGGCGCGCTGCTTGGTCGCAAATCCCGCCCGGTAGACGCCGTCGTTCACCGTCTCGTAGATCGTTTCGTTCAGCTGGTCGATCTCGGAGCGCAGCGCCACGGGATAGAAATCGATATCGTTGTTGCCAAGCGCCGAGAATTCGGTTTCGAACATACGTAAGATATCGTCATCGGAGTTGTTCACGATCCGCCGCGTCTTCGTATCCCAAAGCGCCGGCACCGTGACCCGCCCGCGATAGGACGGGTCTGTCGCGAGGTACGCTTCGCTCAAGAATGCGAAACCGTTGACCGGATCGCGCGAATAACCGGGGCCGTCGCGGAACGCCCAACCGCGATCGTCGCGGACCGGGTCGACGACCGTCATGCCGATCGCCGGTTCCAAATGCTGCAGCGAGCGCATGATGATCGTGCGATGCGCCCACGGACATGCGAGCGAGACGTAGAGGTGGTATCGTCCGGCTACGGCCGGATATCCCGTGTGACCATCTGCGGATATCCAGTCGCGGAAGGCGTCTTGTTGACGGATGAAGCGGCCATCATCGGATGCTTCGTCGGGAAATTGCGCGCTCGCGTTCATGCGCGCACATTCGCGCGCCGGCGTCCGCCTTCTTTGTCCAGCGCGTTGTCGCCGGCACAATGTTGCGGCTCGTCCGGCGCCGAATGTAGCGCGGATGACTGGACCATACCGCACAACCGCTCTTCTCTTGATTGCGGCGCTCGTTCTCGCGATGCCGGCCATAGGCCGTGCCGCCGATGCAAGTGCTTCGTTGCCGGCGTGCACGCCGATCGCGGTCGAATCGCTCGATACGGTGTATTCAAAGACCGCAACCGTGGGCGACTTCTTCAGATTTCAGACATTCAACTCGGTCACGAACAAAAACCGGATCGTGCTCGGGCCGGGCACGAAAGGCTGGGGCATCGTCACCGTGGCGGCACCTGCGGCGAAGGGTGGGCGGGCCGGTTCACTTGTGCTCGAGCCCCTCTATTTCGTGTTACCCGGGGGCCGGAAGATGGGCGTCGTCCTCGATCACAACGCGTCGGATCTACAAAAAGCGGGCGAGTCGAACAATCTCCCGGGCTACTTAGGGGCCATTCCAGTCGTGGGCGTCGGTGCGGTGGTCGGCGCGTTCGACTACTTCCACCACGGCAAGGACATCGTGGTGAGCAAAGGCACGCTGTTCGCGGTGTTCCCGAGCAACGATCCATCGGTCACGAAGTGCAGGAAGCCGATCAAAGAGTAAGCGCTCAGCCGATGTGCGGACGCTGCTCGATCAGCGCCGCGTGATCGCCGTTCCCGGCTTCGCGCCGCAGCCGGCGCGCATAGGATGCCATCTCGCGCAGGTCGATGGAATACGGCGCGGAACCGGCGCTGTCGAAACGCACGAGACACCGGTCGAGCATCGTCCGCGCGCCGCGCACATTCGCCCGCGTGAGATGATGCAGCGCGGCTGCGAGCTGGATGAGCGCCTGCAAGCCCGGGTCGCGCTCGCGGATCCAACGCGGTTCAAGCGTTTCGTGCGCATCAAAAAAACGCGCAGCATTCCAGCACGCGGCGTACGCCGCCATATCGGGTTCCAACGCACCGCTCACACGGGTGGCGTTTCGCTGCATCGCCGCGACCGCCTCGCGATGGGCGGCGCGGATAGGGACGGCCACAGCCACCGCGAACGTCCGAGCACATGACGTCGTACCACTACGGCGAACTCACCTGGCCCCAAGTCAAGGAAGCCGCAGCGGCCGGGAAGGTCGCGGTGATTCCGGTGGCCACGATCGAAGATCACGGCCTGCATCTCCCGATCGACACCGATCTGCGGCTGTGTTCCGAAGCCTGCGAGCGCGCGGTCGGCGCGGCGGCGGAGCTTGCATTGCTCGTTCCGCCCATCAACCACGGCTACAGCCCGCACCACATGGACTTTCCGGGCGCCATCACGATCGGCGCCGACACGTTCATCAAATACGGTGTCGACGTGTGCCGCAGTTTGACGCACCACGGCTTTCGCCGCATCCTCCTTGTCAACGGGCACGGCAGCAATACGCCGTTCGTCGACATCATCGCGCGGCTCACCGTCGTCGAGACCGGCGCGCTCGTCGCCGCGGTCAACTATTGGAACGCGCCCGGGGTCAGAGAGACGGCGGAAGCGCTTCGCGAGTCCGATAAGATCGGCGGCATGAATCACGCCTGCGAATTCGAGACGTCGATCTATCTCGCGCTACGGCCCGACCTCGTCGACATGACCAAAGCGGTGCGCGAGCTTTCTCACGAGCCGACCAAGAATTATTGGACCGACCTCGTCGGCGGAGACGGCCCGCTTGTCATGATGGAGCACTGGAGTGCGATTTCGAAGACCGGCGTTATGGGAGACCCGACAAAAGCTTCGGCGGAGAAAGGTGCGCAGCTGCTGACGGCCGCTGCCGACGGACTCGTCGAGCTCATCAAGGAAATGCACGGCAGGCGGCCAGCCGAACGCAAAGATCACCACTAAGGGACGGGCGCGCGATTACGTGTGCGGCCGGTATTTTTGGATCGCGAGCCGAGCCGTCGTGTAATTCGGATCGATCAGGAGCGCATGCTGCCAATAGTTGATGGCTTGCCGCGCGTCGCCCAACTGCAGGGTCGACCATGCCGCGTAATCCCAGGCGAATTTATTCGACGGATCGAGTTTGACGCTGGCCTGACACGCTGCCAGCGCCGGCGCGAAGTGGCGTCCTTGTTCGTAGTACGTCCGGCACAATAAGAACGGCAAGACGCCGTTCTTCGGGTTTGCGGCGCTGCCGTTGGCGAACGTGCTGATCGCGAGTTGGTGATTGGTGGGATTCGTGGCCCCGTCCATCATGTAGAGCTCGCCGAGCGCGATCCAACCTTCCGGTACGTTCGCGTCGATGTCGATCGATCGCTGGTAGTAGTGCATCGCCGTCCGGAGCGACAACATGCGCTCGAAACTCAGTCCGCGGTAGTACGCCGAAAACGCGAACATCGGCCTGAACAGGATGTAGCCAGCCACCAGCACGATGACCAGGATGATCCAGCGATCGTAGGTCCGGACGACGTATGGCCGGACGTCTTCGGTCATGCGATCACCGCGAAGTACATCGCGAGAAACACCAACACGTAGCCGGCGCTCATCTCCGTCGCGAGTTGCCATTTTTTGACGGCGAGATTATTCGTGTACCATGGAGCGAGCATTCCCGCGAAGAGGACCGGCACGCCGTGGCCGATGCCGAACGCCAGCATCAGCACCGCACCCAGCAAGACTTTTCCTTTGAACGTCGTGACCGCGAGCGCCGCGATCATGAACGGCATCGCATCGGGCGCGATGAGAAACGCAAATCCAAAGCCCAGCAGAAACGCGCCGGCGGCACCGTGCGAGATCACCGGAAAGTCCGGCATCTTCCACGGTAACTCGACGAGACGGATCATGGATAATCCCATGAACAGACAGAGCGCGGCGGTGAAGTAGTAGAGAAATCCGGTGACGCTCAGCAGGCGGCCGAGTGAGCCGGCGAGTGCGCCTACGCTCGAGTAGACGACGCAGATGCCGAAGATGAAGGCAAGCGAGAGCCGCGCGGCATGCAGCACCGTCTTCGCTTCGCGGCCCGTGAAGTTGACGATCGCGACCATGCGCGGCACCGAGGACGGGCTGATGCTGCTGAGGACGCCGCCCAAGAGCATGAGCGCGACCGCCACCCAGAATTGGTCGGAAACGGCATCGCCTAGTTTGTCGGTGACCGCGTAGATGTCGGTATAGTCCACTACGCTTCCAGTTATCGGCAAGACTGGCGCGGCTCTCCAGCGAAATGAGGCAAGCGATGATCACCCACGAAAAAATCGAGACGCTGATTCGCGAGAAGCTGCCCGACGCGGTCGTACAGACGCAAGACCGTACGGGAACGCTCGACCACTACAATCTGTCCGTCGTGTCCCGCGAGTTCGCGGGCATGTCCCTGCTCGACCGAAATCGCCTCATCTATGCCGCGCTCGGCGAAGCGTTGAAAGACGGCAGTCTGCATGCCGTCGAGATCAAGACCGGCACACCCGTCTGAGGAGCATTCCGCTCATGACTCCGGAAGTGAAACAAGCCATCGACGACGACATCAAGACGCACAAGATCTTGGTGTACGGCAAAGGGACGAAGTCCATGCCGCGCTGCGGCTTCACGCTCGAAACGATTGAGTTCTTCAATCAATTCGGGTATCCGTTCGAAGTGGTCGACGCGCTCGCCGATCCGGCGAAACGCGAAGGTCTCGCCGAGATGACCAATTGGCCGACGTTGCCGAAAGTCTTCATCGATGGCAAGTTCTACGGCGACACCGACATCCTCGGCCCGATGCATGAGAGCGGCGAGTTGAAAACGGTGCTCGAGTCTGCGTTCGCCGAAGTCAAGACGTAGATCACGGACCACACCTAGACCGCGCGGTACCACGCCACTCATGGCCGCGGCCATCGCGGGAGGCCGTGCTTTGCGCTGCGCCGAACCGCACTGCTTGGAATCGGAATCGGCCTTAGAGAGTCGGAAGATTGCCTTTTCCTGTCAGCGATCGGCAAATTGCGCGATATCGTCAAGGTAGGCCGCTCCTTCATCAGGTCGTCGCGGTCGATAAGGGGCCGATCCGGCGGTTCATTCACCGCGGTCGCCGTGCTGGCGTTTGCGCTGATCGTCTCGATCGCCGGGTCGTTCATCACCTACAATGAATTGCGCATGGCGTTTCAGCTGCACAACGCGATTGACACGACGACCGAAGACCTCATCACCCTCTACCGCCTGCAAATCGATGAAGAAACCGGGATCCGGGGGTATATGGCAACCGGCTTACCTGTCTATCTCCAACCGTACATAGATGCGAAGCCGAAATTTACCCCGATCTTCCAAGATCTCGCCAAGTTCAACCAGGAGCAAGGTTTCAAAAATGAGCCGCCGCTGCTGGACCAGCTGCGCGCAACGCACGATGAGTGGGAAACTAAAGTGGCCCCGGTCCTCATCGCCCACCCGACCGCACCCGAAGCCGTTGGCTTGCTGAGCCGGGGCAAAGTCGCACTCGACCGAATGCGGGACGATTTCGCACAGCTCACGGAACTCTACAAGTCCGAGGCCAAAGCGTCAGAGGCGCAGGCGCAATCGCTCCTGCGACAATCCGCATTCTTCACATCGGCCTTGATCCTGCTCTTCGGCGGGCTCGCGATCATCGCCGATATCGTACGATCCAGGACGCAAGCCGCGCTCGAGCGTGAGCGCGTAGTCGCGGATACCCTGCAGCAAGCGTTCTTGAGCGGATGGGATTCCTTGCCATACGTGCGGATCGGCACGGCCTATGTCTCTGCGACGCGCGATGCGGCCGTGGGTGGCGATCTCTTCGATGTGTACCGGCTCGACGAACACCGTTCCAGCGTGCTCGTCGCCGACGTCTCCGGGAAAGGGCTCAACGCCGCCGTCGAAACCGCGCGCGTCAAGTACTCGGTGCGGTCGTTTGCGGAAGAGAACGGCGATCCCGCGGTCGTGCTCTCGAAATTCAATCGCGCGTTCGCGCGCTCGGCGGTGGATCCGGAATCGTTCGTGACGGTCTTTCTCGGCATCTTGGACGATCGCGACATGTCGTTGTCGTTCGCGAGCGCCGGCCACGGTCAATCGTTCTTACGGCGCGGGGACCAGGTGCGGCGGCTTGATGTGACCGGCCCGGTGATCGGTTTGACGGCGTCGTCTGAATTCGGCGTCGAGCGCGTGATGCTGCAGTCGCATGACATGCTCGTGCTCGCGACCGACGGTCTTACCGAGGCGCGCGACAGCGACGGCGTTCTGCTGGGGGAGGAAGGGGCCGTGCGCTGGATCCGTGACGGCAGCCGCGATCCGGACCGTTTCGCGAAAGACCTCGTCGACCGCGTGACGCGCTTTGCCGGCGGCCGAATCGCCGACGATTTCGCGTTGCTCGTCATCAAAGTGGCATGAATCCGCGTTACGGCCTGGCGTGTGATGATTGCGGTGAAGTGGTCTGGGTGAGCCAAGGCGCGATCCATCTGCGCTGGTTGCGCGACCGGGAGCACGTCGCGCGCGAAGTGGCGGAACATTCGGCCTCGGGGCTCGACACGTGGATGGTCGACGGATTGGCATTTCTTGCAGAGCATCGCGGTCACGGCGTGACCATCATCGCGGAGAAAACACCGGACCTGAAATAAGAAGAGAGCGAAGCGTTTCCGTTTCGCTCTCCATCAGGCTATCGAAGCTTAACGCTTCTTGGCCTTTTTCTTTTTCGTAGCGGCCTTTTTCGTGGTCTTCTTCGCCGCCTTCTTCTTAGCTGCCATTTGTGCTCACCTCCATCCTGCGGAGCAATGGAGTGCGCTCATATCGAGCTCGGAGTTCTTCATTCGCTCATACGTTCGAATGAACCCTCTTTTTATTTCGGCATTGTGAAAAAAAATTTTAGCGCGGATTTGACGCGACCGGAGGATGCGTTAGGAATGGATCCGTTGTTCGACGCGATCGCGCAACGCTGCGCCGGTGTGTCCGTACTTCGTCGCGATCATCTCGGCGAGTATCGCGACCGCGATCTCTTCCGGCGATTGCGCCCCGATATCGAGTCCGATCGGCGCGCGCACGCTGTCGATGGCATCGCGCGAGAATCCGCTTGCCGTGAGGCGCTCGCGGCGCGCCGCGTGCGTCTTCTTGCTGCCGATCGCGCCGATGTAGCGCGGGTGCGCGCGCAGCGCGATGTCGAGCGACGGATCGTCGAACTTCTCGTCGTGCGTCAGGATCGCGATAAAGGCGCTGTCGTCGAGCGCAAACCGCCGCAGTTCATCGTCCGGCCAGCCGACGAGCAAGGCTTCGGCGTCGGGGAACCGCTCGCGACTGTTGAGCCGCTCACGCGGATCGATCACCGTCACGGAAAAGCCGGCCGAAGCGGCCATCGCGCACAGACAAACGGCGATATGCACGGCGCCCACGATGAAGAGGCGGTCGCGACGCGCGACGACGTCGATGAAGACGTCGCGGCCGGCCACCGCAACCGTCTTCGATTCGCCGCGTTCGATCTGGGCGCGCGCCGCGGCCGAAAGCGCGGCGTCCGCCGCCGGATCGCCGACCGATCCGACCATTGCGCCGTCTGCGAAGACGAGGGCTTTTGAAGTCGCGTCTGCTCCGGCGGCGGCGAGCGACGTGCAAAGCGCAGCGTTTGGTCCGGCTGCATAGCAACGCTCGAGCAGCGCGATATCCGGCAACCGCTCGACGAGCACCTCGATCTCGCCGCCGCATGCCAGTCCGACATCCCACATCATGGTGCGATTGATGCCGTAACGCACGATGCGCGGTGGACCGCCTTCATGCACGAGGCGCGCAACGTCGGCGACCGCGGCTTCCACGCAGCCGCCGCTCACCGAACCTTCGATGGCGCCGCTCGCGGCGACGATCATCTTCGCGCCCTCGCCGCGCGGCGCCGAACCGTCCACGCGAACCACCGTCGCCAAGACGACGGGATCGCCCGCCGCCGTCCACGCTTGCGCGGTCACGAGCGGATCGCTCATCGAACGAGCGCGACCGCCGGCGTGCCTTGGCGGCGTAACGGTCTGCGGTGATCGACGGATTGTAACAGCTCCGCGAGCTGCACGAGGCTCTTCAAGTTGTTGGCCGGCAAAAAATCGTCGACGTACGGCAGCGCGGCGCGCATCCCGATCGTTTGGGGGCGATAACCGGCCGAACCGAGCAACGGGTTCAGCCATATCAATCGGAATGCACCGCGCTGCAAGCGGCGCATCTCTTTTGCCAGCAGCCGGACGTCGCCGCGATCCCAGCCATCGCTGATGATGATCACGATCGCTCCGCGGCCGAGAACGCGCCGCGCCCACGAGCGGTTGAAATGAAAGAGGCTGTCGCCGATGCGTGTGCCGCCGGCCCAGTCGACGACGCTGCCGGCGATCTCGTTCAGCGCGGCCTGGGTGTCGCGATGGCGGAGTTGGCGGGTGACGCGCGTGATGCGCGTGCCGAAGACGAACGCTTCGACACTGCCGACCGCGTGGCGAACCGTGTGGACGAAGTGCAAGAGGAGTCGCGAGTAACGGTCCATCGACCCCGAGATGTCGCAGAGCAGCACGAGATCACGGCGCTTCGTCTTCCGTCTGCGTCGCCGCAACTCGATCACTTCGCCGCCGCGCCGCAAACTCTCGCGCAGCGTTGCGCGTGCATCGAAGTCGCCGGCGCCCGCACCCGACACCGTGCGGCGCGTTCGCCGCCGCCCCAGGTCCCAGACGCCGGCCTGAGTCAAATCGCGCGCGCGTTCCAGCTCCGTCGAACTCATCTGCGAGAAATCTTTGGCGTAGAGTCCTTCGGCGAACGAATAGGTGTACGAGCGGTCGCCGTCCATGGACGCTCCCTTGGCATCGGGCGGTTGCGGGCTGCCATCGTCGATGCGCGGCTCGCGAACCGAACCCGCCGCCGGCGATCGAAGGGGATCGCCGGCTTCCGAAAGCCCCTCACGATCGACCGCTTCGTCCGGTTCACGAATCGCGCCGTCGAGCAAGTCATCCGCGGCGTTGCCGCGAGCGCGCCCGTGCGCGCGCCAAAACGCGTCGAAGGCGATTTCGAATCGTTCGATCTCGTCCCTAGAGCGGACGAGGATGGCGCGCGCGGCGAAGCGCACGTCCTCGCGATCGTCGAATCCGACACGGTCGAGCGCCTGCGACAACAACACCATGCGGTCGGGCTGCACGCGAAATCCGAGAGCGCGCAGTGTGCGTCCAAAGACGAGCACGTTGCGTTGCAGCGTCGCGAAGTCGCCCGGCACAATGCTTTCGGAAACGCCGGCCTCGCCGTTCATGTCGCGGCCAGCGCCTTGCGCGCGCGCTCGACCCGTGCCGCCACGCCGCCCTCTTGCACTTTCTTGACGTCTTCTTGATACTTGAGCAAGCATCCGATGGTCTCGGTCGCGATCCGTTCGTCGATTTCACGCGCGCCGAGTGCGACGAGCGCCGCGGCCCAATCGATCGTCTCGGCGATGCCGGGGTGCTTGTAGAATGGATCTGCGCGCAAGCCGGCGACAAACGCGCACGCGAGCTGCGCGAGCCGCGCATCGATGCCCGGCACTTTCGAGGCGACGATGTGCGCTTCGCGCTCGATGTCGGGATAATCGATCCATTGATACAAGCAGCGGCGTTTGAGCGCGTCGTGCACTTCGCGCGTGCGGTTGCTGGTCAACACGACGATGGGCGGCGTCGCTGCTTTGAACGTGCCCAATTCGGGAATCGTCACTTGAAAATCGGAAAGCAGCTCGAGGAGAAACGCTTCGAATTCTTCGTCGGCCCGATCGATCTCATCGATGAGCAAGACGGCGGCATCGCCGCCGGCGTTGTCGATGGCCTGCAGCAGCGGGCGTTTGATGAGGAAGTCGGGACCATAGATCTCGCGCTCGAGCGCGTTGCGCGCGTCGGGCGAAGCCGTCTCAGCAAGACGGATATGCAAGATCTGTTTGGCGTAGTTCCATTCGTAGAGCGCGTGGTTGGCGTCGAGTCCTTCGTAGCATTGGAGCCGGATGAGGCGCCGGCCGAGATCGGTGGCCAAGACCTTGGCGACTTCGGTTTTCCCGACGCCGGCTTCGCCTTCCAAGAAGAGCGGCTTGCGCAGCGAGAGCGCGAGAAAGATCGTCACCGCAAGCGGACGGTCGGCGACGTAGCGCCCGCGCGCAAGAAGCGCTTCGACTTCATCGATGGATGCGGGAATCGGATATGACACGAATGCCGCTTCGCGGCGGGAGGTGCTTACCCTACTCTGCACCGTGCGACGGCTCTCGCCGTCGAGCACGCGCAAAGGCAGGTCGGCTCACGGGAGGCGCTTAAGAGCAAGGCGTGACGCGTTGGATTCTCGGCGGCCTTGCGGTGACGGTCGCCGTCGTCGTTCTCACCGCGATGTTCGTGAAAAGCGACGTCGATCAGGACCGCGACACACACCGTGGTCCGGCGCAAGTCATCGGCCAAACCATACCCGACCTGAAGGTCGCCCGGCTCGGTGGCGGCGATATCGCGTTGAATGAATTGCGCGGCCACGACGTTCTGGTGAATGTGTGGGCCACGTGGTGTGGTCCGTGCCGGCGCGAGATGCCGGCGCTGGAGCGTCTGGCAAAAGCGGAAGACGGAAGGTTGCTCGTCGTCGCCATCGATCAGGGCGAAGATCCGACGGCGGTGAGACCGTACACGAAACGATTCGGCGTGACATTTCCGATCGGCCTGGATACCGATCAGCAAGTCGGCACCGTGCTGCACATGGTCGGCATGCCCAGCTCGTTTTTCGTGGACCGCGCGGGCGTGATCCGCGATGCGGTCGATGGTGAGATGACCTACGAAATGATGAATGCGAAAGCGCAGACCCTCGTCGCCGGGGGTTGACCGATAGACCCGATTGAAAGGATCCGCACCAATGTCTGTGTTCTCTCCGGCGGCGCGATTGGCAGCGCTCGCCGCAGCCACCGTCGCTGCAGTAGTCGTCGTCGGCGCGCAGGGCTGCTCGAAGAGCACCGCGATTCCCGGCGTTCGAGCGAGCGCAAGCCCCGTCGTGACGCCGTCTCCGTCGCCGCTTCCCTCGGGTTCGCCCACGCCGACCCCCTCGCCGACGCCGCTGTACTTCGTCGCGATCGCCTATGCCATCGCGACGCCGACCGTCGATCCGATCTACGGACCGGTCGACGGTATGTCGCTTGTCCCCGGACCGGTCGTCAGCCCGACGGCATCTGCGAATCCATTTTCGACGCCCGGACCGTCGAGCGTCATCGCGGTAGGCACGGCGCAGAAAATCCGCTTCTATAACTACGACGCGAATCCGCACACGGCGTCGAACAACGGCGTGGTTCCGGTCCCAGGCGCGACCTGGCCGCCGACGTTCAACAACGTCAACGGCACCACGGCAAGCGCGGCCGGCTCGCTGATTTCGGATCCCACGTTTTCCACCGGCAGCATCGCCGGCGGCGCGATCGGCTCACCCGTCGCTTCACTCGATTACTTCACCGGCGCTCCGGGCATGTATTTCATGGCGGATTTCTACACATATAATCCCATACCGCCGAACACGGTGCCGTTGCGTACGATTTTCATCGTGTTTTAAGCGGCCGAATTCGTACGTAATAAGGGACCGGCTTCGCGCCGGTCCCTTATTCATTTCTTTCACCGACGTTTCAGTCTAGCGCACTACGCTTAGGCCGTGAAAAGCGTGCGATTCGCGCGCCGCGCCTGAGGAGATGTTGTCATGAAGAATAGGCCCTATAGCACAGCTCGCATCGCGATCGTCGCACTCGCGGTCGCGGCGGCCGTTGCCGCAGGCTGCGGCGGCGGCGGCGGGAGTAGCACGTCCGCACCTGGCCCAGGCCCGCAGCCGTCGGTGAGTGCGGTTCCGGCCGTGCAGATCGTGTTGTTCGCGAAGTTCGTCGGCAAGATAAACGATCCGACATTCGGCACCGTGCAAGGATTCACGCAGCAAGCGTTTTCGCAGGTGCTCGGATTGACGCCCGGCCAACAGATCATGCTCACAAACGGTGACTCGGTCACGCATACGTTCAACGTCTACTCGACGTATCCGACGCCGCCGCCGCCCAACGGAACGCTCGACACCACGCCATCGGGAACGACGTCGCTCGATGCCGGCTACCGCAGCGGTCCGATCTTGCCGGGCGCGAGCGTCGGTCCGCTGACCGTCACGAACACCGTCGGCAACCTCTACATCGCGTGCGCCTTTCACTTCGGAAGCAACGGCATGCAAGATGGCGTCGTCGTCAACGTCAACGCCACACCGGGCCCGCAGGCGAGCGCACCAGCCGGCGGCGGATCGCCGCCACCGTGCAAGGGTCCATATTGCTAGCGCAACATCGGGCTGAAAGAATCGGGTAAGCGAGATGAAGCGGGACCGGCGTTACGCCGGTCCCGCTTCACGCTTGTTTCAGCGGCTGCGAATACTCTTGTGCAAGCGGATGCGGCGCTACGCCCTGTCGCCGCATCCGCCAGCAACCGCTTGAAAGGATCATTCTCGTGAGGCTCGACGAACTCTCCACCTCGATCAGGATCACGGGCCTCGCGCTCGCGACCGTCGCCGCAATCGCAGCCGCAGGCTGCAGCGGCAGTGCGTACGGCGGCAATCCGAATCCGTACGCAACGCTTCCGCCAAACCCAGCGCCGTCGCCATCCATCGCACCCGGCGCACAGACCGTCGGCGTGAATCTCAGCACCGAAGTGCCGACGGTGGATCCCGCATACGGGCGCGTGCTCGGCTACTTCAATTCATCAGGCTCGATCAACACGGCGTCGCAAGTCGTCCATTTGACCGCTGCGACGAACATGGACTTCCAGAACTTCGACAACGGCACACCGCACACGGCGAGCTTTCTCGGTAACGCGAGCGCGACCGGCGCAACGTTTCCGCCGTCCTTCAACGGCAGCGCCACGCAATCGCCGGCGAATACGGTCATCAGCACGGCGAACTTCAGTTCCGGCGCGATC